>OMIV01000248.1 GCA_900299185.1 Planctomycetaceae bacterium | reverse complement strand
TCGGCAGCGTCAGATGTGTATAAGAGACAGTCGCGAAGCTCGCGTTCTTTCGATTTCAACTTTGAGCTCATTTTCGCGCTGTAAAACAGCGGCTGTGGCCGCTGGATCTGGAGCTTGCCGCCGCTTATCTAACTGAGTTCTAAGTTCGTCAATCTCTGTGCGCAGCGTATCAAGTTGAGCTGCCGGTCCCCCAGGACGGACAGACTCCCTGCGGGACGACTCATCCTGCCCGTTTTCAACGAGCGACGTCGCCTGACGCGGATCCAAGAGTTGGACCCCGCGGATTACCTCAGAGAATTGAACTTCAATTTCCTGCATTCACCATGCTCCGGATGCGCCCTTTTGCAGCGATCGTTGCAACCACCGTCTCAAGACGCCGCTAGAGTCTAGTCAGCATCGAAAAAGCACCTCAACATGACTTCTGCAATTAAGCACAAGGATTGCATCGTGTCCCGGTGAACCTCACGATGCCGAAATGCCGAGGCCTCGATTTGGCCTCTTTTGCAGCGTTTTTCGAGGGAATCCGTCCGATCATGGCGATTGAGTTTTCATGTCCGATGTGTAGCGCAACCATTCGCGTCCCTGATGCGGCATCGGGAGAAAAGGGCACATGTCCGGCATGTCATTCAAAACTGAAGGTCCCAGTTGTCAACATGCCGGGAGAGACCCGCCCTGCCCCACCTGCTGAAGTTCCAGCGAATCGCACGAAGACTTCGCCGTCAAAAAAGCCGTCGAAAGCTGTTGTGGCTGAAGAGAGAGAACCATCTCCGGCCATAGCGAAGCGAAGTCGGAAGGAGAAAGCAGGCGACCCGGCTCCGTTCGATCCGTTCTTAGACGCGCTAGAAAACCCCGTTCACGAGGACGAAGAGACCAACACAGATTTGTTGGCAGCACTGGAAGCACCGAAGAAATCATCGAAATCCGCAGCGAAGACGCCGGTTCCGGCTGTCAGTAAGTCGCCAACAAGACCTGCCGAGCAATCACTGCAGTCGCCCGAACCAGTCGCCGCTCCAGTGCACCCCGTGGCGGAGTTTGCTGCCGCCACAGATGAAGGCGAAGACGAGTTTCCGTTCCAATTCGCAACCGATGAGGACGACGACGCTCCGCCGGTTCCGTCGAGTCCAACGCTAACCAAGAAACTGAATCAGCAACGAGCGCATAGCTCCGGTTCTTGGATCGGAATCGCGTTCTTCGTGATTTGTGGTTTCGGATTGCTCGGCGGAGTGGCTTGGTTTGCCATGAAAAACGACACGACGCTCGGCGGTGATCGCGTCGCAGCGGTCATGGATCGCGGCACGATCATGGAGCCGAGATCTCCCGATCCGACGCTGATCGAAGCCTCGGAAGAAGCCATCAAAACCTTTGTCAAGTTGTTCAAGAAGTTTCCGTGTCGGATTCAAACAGAGTTAGTCGACACCGAATTTGGGGTAGCGGGCGAAGAGTTGGCCGTGACGATTCGCGAAGGAGGCCGGGCTCAGTTCTATCGTTTCCCCATCGATCGAGAACTGCGTGAGTTCAGCAAGACGAATCGCAAGGAGTTGGATCAACGACGACTAGCGAAACTCAAACCCGGGCTCAAAAACTTCTTCGCCAGATGGGACGTTGGAATTCGAAACCGTGAGCATCCCAAAGAGTTCTCATTTCGCGACGACGTCGGTTTGAGCACATGTGTCGGCGGACTTGGTTATGCACTGTCTGCGAACGTCGATGGCACCATTTATCCCTGCGTCTATGAGGATGAAGAAAATCTCTACTTCTTGTTGCCGCGAGGAACGCAGTTCTTCGAGATCTTTGGACGCTATGGCTTAGAGAGTGAAAATCCGAAGTCGATCTTCCCCGGCAAATATCGGGTGACGGTCAAGGGTGGCACAAAAGCAAAGGCATCGAAGAGCAAAAAGGACGACGCTGATTCGGAAGAGGCCCCCTCTAAGCCTGAAGGCATGATGTCAGAACCGTCAGATGAAGGTGAGCCCGCTGGCGGCGAAGGCATGATGAAGGGCAAGTAGACACAGCTATTCCAAGAGATGCGAGCTAGGTCAAAGGAGTTGAAATGACGTCTCTCAATTTGCTGCTCGTTGCCTTGCTGAGCTTTCAGGAAGCCGATGTGCGATGGCTCTCGGAAGTGACAACGCCACCAAAATCGGTCACATCAAACGCAAGCGTTACTCGGCGTCCGCTGCTCCAATCGAATGACGGAAAGGCGATTACGCAGCCAGAACAGTGGGCTGCTCGTCGCGTTGAAATCGAACGTGCTTGGAATGAGTTTCTAGGCCCCATGCCGCCTCGACCAACGTCGGGTTACGAAGTGATTCGCACGGACTCCTTGGAGAAGGTTGACCGACACCGCATTCGCTACGAGTGCGAACCACAGCTATTCGTTGAGGCGTACCTTCTCGTTCCCAAGGGAGTATCCAAAGCTCCCGGAATCGTCGCATTACATCAAACGACGAGTAACACCATCGATCAAATTGCTGGCGTCGCTGGCCCCGGCGAGCAAGCGATTGGACTCCAACTGGCCGAACGCGGCTTCGTTGTTATGTGCCCGCGATGCTTTCTGTGGGAGAATGCGCCGTCACTCAACGATGCCGTGAAGCGGTTCAAGGAGCGCCATCCGAAATCGCTGGGAATGATGAAGATGCTTTACGACGCACAACGAGCCGTCGACATCCTGCAGTCGGCTCCGCAATGCCAGAAGGGCCGAGTCGGAGCCATTGGGCACTCACTGGGTGCTAAAGAAGTTCTCTATCTGGCGGCGTTTGATCAACGCATTGCGGCGGCTGTCGCGAGCGAAGGTGGAGTGACTTTCGCTTCCACAAATTGGGACGCACCGTGGTATCTCGGCCCAACGATTCGACAGCCGGAGTTCGCCAGAAATCATCATGAGTTGCTCGCGCTGATTGCTCCTCGCCCATTCTTAGTGCTCGGTGGAGAACAGGGACGAGGAGCAGCCGACGGAGATCGAAGTTGGCAAGTCATCGCTCCGGCTCAAGACGTTTCACGCGTGCTCAATCAATCGGTACGAGTCGGACTATTGAATCACGGCAAAGGTCACTCGATCCCCAGCGACGCTTTTGAAAAGAGTGTCGAGTGGCTGAAAACTTACATCCAGCCGTAATGCTCCCGAACCAGCTTGTGCCCGCAGAAAGACACCCGCATGGAACTCGACGACCCGGTTTGCTACTGCTTCCACGTCTCGAAGCGCAAGGTGCTGAACTTCATTCGCATTTATCAGCCCAAGCGTCCAAGCCAGCTCAGTGAGTGCAACGGAGCAGGCTCCGGCTGCGGTTGGTGCATCAGTTATTTGAAGAAGTGCTTTGAGACTTCCTCAGCAGATCAAACCGAGATGTCTGCCGATGAATACGCTAAGGCTCGCGGGGCCTACATAAAATCCGGTAAGGGCAAGCCGCCTCCAGGAGCGATCCCGCCTCCAGAATCCACGTGATGCGCGGAATCTCAGCCCTTATTCGTCCTCGGTGAGATCGTCTTCAGGTTCATCGTCATCCAGGCTGGTGCGGCAGTCGGCATGGCGTCGGAAAACGGCGACAACGTCTTCGACACTGACGACATACAAGACGTTGTCTGACTCCAGATCCACCGGTATCGCGTTCTTCGGATGAAAGAGCACCTTGTCGTATTTCCGAATCGGGATCTCGGGATCGTTTTCCACCACAGCGCTAATCTCGACAACTCGACCGGTGATGGTGGGAATCTCGGCCTGATCTGGCAGAACGATGCCCCCCTTAGTTCTTTGGCGGCCTTCGTCTTTGCGAATCAGGATCCGTTTGCCGATGGGTTCAACGTATTCAGTCAGGCTCATTGTGGTGACAACGATGAGATGAGTTCGAAATTCGAGACGTTAGAGCGACAGCGTCTGCAAGCTAACTAAGGTCGGCATGAATCAGGCGATGTCGCCAGGAAGAATAGCCCGCATCGCCAAGTGTTCCAAACAAACTGTTTCACCTTCTCGTCGATGCTGGAATTGTTGCTACAAGCGAGTCGATACCAATCGACAATTCACGCTTCGCCGCGCTGTTCAATTCGCACATTCATCGCCTGACTCAGCGTCTGTGCGAGGTTTCTTGAACGCTGAATGCGATCGCGAGTAGCAGCAAACCTAGAGCGGGCTCGAACTTCGAATCGTCGACAGATAGCCTGCTCAGCCATCGACCGCCCTGCCCTCACTACTTTGTCATGAAGGATCGCCGCATGTCCTCCGAACTCGCCGCGTTGCCATCAGGATTTCCAAAACTTGATCGTCGAGAACTGCTGTCCTACGCGTCGGCATTTGGAACAGCATTCCTGGTTGCTCAAGGACTGATGTCATCTGCGGATGCTGCGCTGTTAGAGCAAGCTGCTCCGGCAAAAGCACCGACGGGCAAAAAGTACGACATGAAGAAGTCGATCAACCTCTGGGCGTTCCCGTACCCGGACAAGATGACGTTGAAGCAATGCTTCGAACTTGCCAAAGACGCGGGCTTCGATGGCGTGGAAGTGAACTACAACCTGGAAGGTGATCTATCCCCGCAGACCAGCGAAGCGGAACTCGAGGCCATCGGCGACATGGCTCGCAAGATCGGCATTCAAATCAGCGGCGTCTGCTCGTTCTTGTTCTGGCCCTACCCTCTCACCAGCAATGATGCCGAGCGTCGCGCCAAAGGCCGCGAACTGGCCCTGAAAATGGTCCATGCCGCGAAGCATCTGGGAACCGAAAACCTGCTGGTCGTTCCCGGCGCCGTCTACATTCCTTGGGCTCCCGAGAAAGAGCCTGTTCCGAATGACGTTTGCGAAAAGCGAGCTCGCGAAGCGCTGCAAGCGGTCTTACCCGTTGCTGAAAAGCTGGGCGTGTATCTCAACCTCGAAAACATCTTTGCCAACGGCTTCTTGTTTAGTCCGCAAGAGATGAATGCCTTCGTCGATAGCTTCAAGAGCGACCATGTCAAAGTGCATTTCGACACCGGCAACATCATGCAGTTTCAGTTCCCCGAGCACTGGGTCGACATCTGCGGAAAGCGAATCAAGAACATCCATCTGAAGGAGTACAGCAAGCTGGCTGGCACCGAATTCAAACTCGAATCCTTCCGCCCGCTGCTGGATGGCACGATCAATTGGCCGGCCGTTTTGGAGTCGCTCGATCGAGTGGGCTATCGAGGCTACCTCACTTTCGAGTACTTCCATCCGTTCCCACATTGGCCCGAAGCTCTCATCTATCAAACGAGCGACTCGCTCGATCGTATGCTCGGCCGAAAGTCTTAACTTCCATCGAGACAGAAGCGTCTTGCCGACATCGTTCAAACCAGAATCAATCATCTCACTTTGTGAAAGCCATCTCTTATGTCCGACACACAGGACCACAACGAAAAGCCCGAAGTCATCCTGAGGAACTCTCGGTATGGCTTGAGATTGTTTGCCGTGTACGTCGCCCTCTACGGCGGCTTCATTTTCCTGGCTGTCTTTCGGCCCGAATCAATGAGCCAGCCCATTATGGGCGGAGTCAATTTGGCGATCGTTTACGGCTTCACGCTCATCATCGCAGCCTTGCTGCTTGCGGTGATCTACACCGTTTTGTGCCGTCGCAACATCTCCTAAGTCACCGCAGTCCGTGCTCCCTTAGAAGGCTCCACACATGAATGCGGATGACTTGTTGCGTCTGTCACAGTCAGGCGATTTCATCGAAGGCATTTACGACTATTGCGATCGATGGTGCGAACGTTGTCCGCAGTCCGCGCGTTGCATCGTCTTTGCTCAAGAGAAGGCCAACCGAGATGGTGATGAAACTCAAGACTCGCAAAACGAAGCCTTCTGGGATCGACTGGCGAACTCGATGAAGTCTGCCGGTGAGTTGCTGCAACGCATGACTTCAGAACGAGGACTTGATGTCAGCGATGCACCGATTGGCCATGTCGAGAAGCCGGAATGCACGACTCAGGGGCAATTGGAAAATGAACCGCTCCCACGACTCGCTCACCAGTACGCCGAACGAGCCGATCAGTGGTTCAAGGATGCCACGTCAGACTTCGAAGCCAAGGGCGACGAACTTCGTAGCATCGAGGAAATGGACATCGAAGGCAGTGACCCCGTTGGCGATGCCGATGACATCTCGGACTGTGTCGAGATCATCCGATGGTATCAGTACCAGATCACGGTGAAGCTCATGCGAGCGTACTCGGGTGTCACTCGATCGATGGTTTCGAACCTGCCGCAAGACGTTGATCTGGAAGGAATCCAAGAACAGCTCGCAGCCAAAGCTGCGGAGATGCCAGAACTGCTCGAGATTCTTGAACCAGTCGTGGACGAGTCTGAATTGTTTGATGACGACGACGTCAGCGAAGACGACGACCTGTTTGAAACAGACTCAGAATTGCCCGAGGACGACTGGGGCGGCATTGGCGAGGACGATCCCGAATTCGAGGCCGCGTTGGCTGCTGCAGAACAGAATGACTCGGACGGTTCCGCCAAGGTCGCACTGATTGCCATTGAGCGTTCGATCGGTGCCTGGACTCGACTGCGAGCCCACTTACCTGATCGCGCAGATGAGCTGCTCGATTTGTTGGTGATGCTCGATCGACTTCGCCGCGCGACCGATGCCCAGTTCCCTGCCGCGCGAGCCTTCAAACGCCCTGGCTTTGACGATTAGCCCGCCCTGCCCTGCCATCACGACTCAGATTGTGCACGAACTTGGCAACATTGACCGGGCGGCATCGCTCTAAGTTTGATGTCGTTCTTACTTCATCGAAGCCGAGACCCACTTAAAGTCGGCGAAGATGATCTTGGTCAAATCAAACCCTGACTTGGGCAAGAAATGGATCTTGCCCACACTCGACCAATCGGCCAGTGGCTTCTGGCTGAAGCGGTTGATGAGCCGGTCGGAAGCGACGGTCATCTCCTGCCAATCGTCCGATGCGGTTATCTCTAATTCGACCGAGTTGTGGTCAGCTGCCGTCAGCACAATCGTCTGAGGTTCGGTGCAATAGAACTTGAAGCTGAGTGACGTCTTCTCCGGAGCACGCCACTTGGGATCGCTGAGCTGCTCGGTACCTGAGCCGCGTTGATTATTCGTCGAACGAAAGCCACGAATGCCTTTGCGGCCTTCCAATTCAGCGATGTTGGTCCAGCCGCCGTATCCGTTGCTCGACAGGTTGTCGGACGGTTTGTCGGTCGCCTTCGCGCTGCCCAGCTTCGAGGGGATCGCAGCCGTGAAGTCCGTCGAACGCACGATGGTCGAGTCGTACGTCACGTTCGCGAATGCAAAGACATAGTCGTCGACATTGAGCACCGGCAGCTTGCCGAACCATTGCTCGCCGCGTTGAGTGCTCGTCACATCTCGCCACGAGCGCGTGAAGCTGACCGGGTTCTTGAGTGCGTAGTACATCTCGACCTTGCGAACCTTCTCGGGCGAGTGCGGAGTGACAACCAGCTCGGGCACGCCATCAGCATCCAAGCGAATTGCAGAGCGAGGCTGCTCAGGCCAATTGACCTCTTTCCCGAGCACATGCTTCTCGAGCCAGAACTTGGTGTCGTGATCGATCTTCTCCGTGTCGTGATGGCCGCGAGCTTGAATCGCGAACGACCACGGCACGTTCTTCGGAAACTTCTTGAAGGATTCCAAGCCGCGCTCGTGTCCGCCGTGATGGTCGTTGGAGCCATTCAAGAACAGCGTCGCGGCTGTAATAAACGGCACATGGGCTTCCGGCACGATCGACGCCAGGATGATCTCTTCGCCCGGTGACTTCGGCGGTTCGACGTACGGGACGTTGTAAAGCCAGACCTGCTTGTCTCGGTAATAATCGTTGTAGCCAATGCCAAAGTAGGCCACGACCGCCTTCACGCGAGAGTCGGTCGCGAGGTTCCACATCAGCGTGCCACCGTAAGAGTAGCCGGTCGCACCGAGCCGCGATCGATCGACTTCCGGCTGCTGTTCGAGATAGCTCAGGACTCGTCGCTGAATGGCGTACCACAGATAGTCCGAGGTCTGTTTAGGATCGGTGATGAACTCGCCATCAAGCTTCTTAGCTCGCGCGGGACCGGCGACCTTCGAGTCCATGTTTCCATGCCGCAGCGCCTCGGGGTACTTCGTGAAGTGCGGACGATCGCCGGTCTTGCCGCAGTAGTCATGAGCCATCACGGCCCAGCCATCATCGACGTACTTGCGATCGGCATTCGGCGCTCCCATCCAGCCATGCACGTTGAGCAACCCCGGTGCGTTCTTCGCTCCCGCCTTCACGCTGTAGCGACAATAGACGCGCACCTCTTCGCCGAGCACATACGCGCTGATGTAAGAATCGCGACTGAAGACGCCGTCCTTCGTCTCCTGCCGAATGATCTCTTCTTTGAAGTCCCCTCGATTCAGGTCGTAGTCTTTCCACAAAGCAGGCGGAGTGAGCGGTTCAGCAGCAATCAATCGCGATGTAAGACTCACGACGAACATCAGGGCGGCAACGAGCAAGAATCTCATGAGCGTTCTCTTTGGTGGGATCAACAGTGGTGGCTTCAGAGCGATCGTCGGGCACCGACGATCTGACCGTCATCGCGATTACTTTGCCGACTGAACTTCACCGTCACGTTGGAACGACTGCCAATCGGCAGCGTAGGCGGCGTTGATGAGCCAGCTTGCGGCTGACTTATCTCCAACGAAGTCTGAGTGCGGCGCGGTCGTCAGGGTTTGATAGCCACCTTTGGCCGCGTCCCAGTTAGTACCGAGATAGCCGCCATCGATCGCAACAGTCTTCAATTGAACGGGGCCTCGTCGCGAGTCTGCGTCTGCGGGCACTCGAGCGTTGAAGGTGTGCCTCAAGAACGAGAACACCAACGGCCATGTCTTGTCACCTGGTCCATGACCGGTCTTGGGTTCGACAGCAAAGTTCCAAGCGGCGTTGTGCTTCTTGCGCATCAACGAGACGACGGCCAGGTTCTCTGCCTTCGAAGGCCGCGCAAGGAATGGATCGTCTTCGCCGAAGATCACTAAACCTGGCACTTGAGCGGCACCGGGTTGATAGACCTGAAACGCGATGCCCGGTCGCATCGAGACCCAGCCCCAAACACGATGCCATTCCGTTGCCGGGAACACAGCCGAGAACCCGGTTCCATTCGAATGGCCGTAAAGAAACAGCGGCGCATGTGCGAGTTCCGGATGCTGCGAGCGTTGGCCAAAGACCTTCAGACGATCGTAAAGCAAACTCTTCGGCCAGAAGCCGCGCTGCATAGGATTGCCGACGAACTTGAAGATCGCCAAATGCAGTTCGCGTGCGATGTCTCGCAGCTTCGGAGCGATTGTCGGATGACCAAAGAGCGACTCGCCGCTGCCGTGTCCGGACATCACCACAATGCCTTTCACGACGCCTACTCCATCTGGAATCCAAAGGTTGAACGTGACTTCGTCGCGCGGTCCTTCGCCGCGTTCACGCACTGCTTGCTGCCATTGGTCGTCGGTGAATCGCCAATCCCAATTACGAACCACGAGTTGATCTGGCGAGGGCTTGCCCCACTTCGCCTCATCAAGCACGCCGTCCCAAGCCTTGCCACGTCCTTGAGGATCGGCACGCATCCAATTCGCCACCCAACCGATGCTGTGGCATTCGGGCAATTGCTCAGCATCGCTCCATTCGATGCCGCCACCGACTGTTCGAGGTGCAGTCCATTGACGATCTATCCACGGCAGAACTTTCTCGGCCCACTTGGCTCCGTGCTCGCGCTGGCCTTTGCCACTGAAGTGGACTCCTTGCCCGTTGCGTTCTCTTAAGTCGCCTTTGAGTGCATCGCTATCCGGGCCTTCCAGCGCGATGCGGTCTTTCCACAATGCTGCCTGAGCCGCGCGGATCTCGGGCGACGCTTCATCGCCAGGAACGTGATAACTGACTTGAGCGACAAACCAAGGAGCGTCCCAACCGATCTCGCGCCGCGACTCCCGAATGACCATCTCCAGAGCATCCCGATAAAACTTGCCCGGCAACGTGCGCGTGGCGTCCGCTTGATTGGCGTCGCTCTCGCCTTGATGCCACAAGACTGCGCGAAAGCCATTCGGTCCGAGCGACTTCATCCGCGCCACGAACATCGCAAACGCTTCACCCTTGCTGGCCCATTCGCCGCTTGAAAGTTTCTCGACGCGACCGATCAACGTCGGCGGATTGGGAAACGTCGAGCCCTTCGGCAGCCACTCACGCACGCTCGTCGCACCGATGCCGCACGAGACGATCCCCACCGGCAAGTCGACCTTATTCACGACAGCATCCCCAAACGCCGGAAGAAAACTTCCACCGCCGCCGCTCGCTCCTGGCTGAGGATCATGCGCGATGCGCCACTTCGTTCCGTCAAACGTCGCAACTCGACCAGTCTGCGGACTGAGCTTCTCCTCGCCATGATTCGCCGAATTCGACTGCCTAGCGACCACGAACACTTCGCCAATGCCAACATGTTCAACGCTGCTGGCTGCGAACTCTTGGCCATTACGAGTGACTCGCACTTCGAGCTTCCGCCAACCACCGGCATTGGCTTCCAAAGTGCCCGAGAGCGTCCGGCCCGCGATCTTCGCATTCAGCCGCTGCCACGCCGCGTCTTTTTGTCCGTCTTGCAACCGAGTTTCGACCACCACATCCGCCGGCGGGTCTTCTGAAAGCTGTCCAACAATCCGCAACGAGCCCCGCCCCGGAGTCGTTCGCTGCACGACCTGATGATCCAGCGGAGACGTCAGCAACAACTCAGCGGCATCGACTTGTAAGGTGACCAGCCAAAGCATGGCGGTAATGAAGTGCGTTGGTTTCAGGATCGATCTCCCATTTCAAACAGACCTGGCCTGCGAGTCGCGGAGCGACTCACCTACGTAGCTCAGTCGCTCCGCGACTGAGATTTGCTGTCACATTCAGCCCGCTCATTACTTGGCCGGTTCCGCGTTCCAAACCTTGATCTCCTCGAACCAACCGCTTTTGCCGGCCACACCAAGTTCGATCTTTGACTTCGTCGGATGACCAATGCCGGGCGATTTGAAGTAGGCCGCAGGGACGCCATCAATCGTGACTCGCATCTCTTCGCCGACCGTCTCGACAACCACGGTGTAGGTCTTGCCGGGCTCATGCTTGGCGGGGTACGTGATGCTGTGAGCGGCGATCAGCTTCTTGATCTCGGCTTGGTTCTTTTCGAGATCCTTCTTCCACTCGACAACCTTGTTGTTCTGAGTCCCTTCGCGCTCATCGAGAATGGTCACTCCATTGAGCTTCACCTGAGCCCGGCAGATGTGCCCGTAGTGCGAGCCCTTGTATTGGCGGTCATCGAACTCGATGTCGATCATGGTCGCCCCGTCGAACCGAATCTTGGCTTCGATGACACTGTCCTTAGTCGGCACTTCCAAACCAAAGACCGCAGCATGAGCCCGAATCTCCGGCTTGCCATTCATCGCTGGGATGGTGACTTCGCGCGTTTGAGTCCCCTTCAAGGCTCCGTTCTCAAATGCAAACGTGTCAACAACTCGATGCCACCGCTTGTCGCGTTCTGAGCCATTGAAGTCGTCCGTAAACAGCAACTCCTTCTTCTTGGCAATCGACTGAGCCGGGATCTCCGGCAACTTCGCCGGCTCCGCAGCAGAAGCCTGTAAGAACGCAGACACCACGCAACTCAACACAACCAAACCACGAATCAACTTCATAAGAACTCCTTCAAATCTATCAACTGGGAGAAAGCAGCAGTCGGCCCTGTATGAACTATGTCAGCTCTCAGTCGCGAGCTACGACATCATCGGAAGCGACGTGCTTCTGAATAGGACACGTGACGCATTCGCCAGAATTCTCGTCAACCATCACCTGGCTGGCTTCCATCCTTATCAGTTTTCGACATCACGAGTTTCAATAACCGCGATTGAATGCTCTTGTGAATCGCCGGATCCCATTCGGCAGCGATGTGAGCCTTGACGTCGAACAACGAGTCATACGCTGGTCCTCGTTTCTTCAGGAAGCCGTTCGCTGGATCTCCAAGATCAACGAATTCCGCCCGCGGTTCGTCGGCCCACTTCTTCCAACCGAGCGCATTTCGGGTCGCGATCGTCACCGCGTTCTTCACGTTGCTCGGCAGATTCTCCGGCTGAGCCTTGTCGAAACGACCGGCCGACGATGGATCGAGAAACACGATCAAATCAACTGGCACAGCAGGTTCTTCGGCCAGCAGTTGGCTCACTTCCCAAGCTGTATGGCCGCCCCAACTGTTACCCACAAGCGCGAGCTTGTCCTTCGGACGATCAACATGCCGCTTGCGAATCTGCTCAGCAATTCCCTTTGAAAGTGGAGCCTGTTGCTCCTTGATCTTCCCCGCTGCCGACCCATTCCAATTGAAGTATTCCGCGCTGGCACCGTCCTGCCGCAGGTCTGTCGCCAGCTGAAACATCCCGCTATTCCCAACCCCTCGCTGAGCCGTCCCCGCCATCTGAGCCGCCGTCGGGTCCGAGTTAATTCCGCCGATGAACACAACAAACAACCGCTTCGATGGAGTCTCCACACAAGCACAACTTGGCAGCGTCGTGAGTACGAGCAACATAAGCGTGAAGAAGAGCTTCATCGTTTGGAGACCAATCTTATCAGTGATGCCGTTGTAACGATTGGCTTTCGCTACTCGTTCCCAGATGGAGCTTGGGAACAAGTAGCGACGCTCCGCTGGGCTACGGTTGAGGCTTCTCGATCAACTTCCTGACTTGCTCGTCCGTTAGGGCGTCTTTCCAGATGCGGACGTCGTCGATGATGCCGTCCATGTGCTCGCCCTTGCCCGTGTTGCCGATGGTCATGGTTTGGCCGGGACGCATTAGGCGAGACTCGCCCTTGAAGGAGATGGTCTTCTTGAGGTCGGCGTCGAGGTACAGGCGGCATTCCTTCTTCGCGTTGTCGATGACGAACGTGATCAAGTACCAGCGTTTGATGTCGAGGTCGCCGCCCTGCCCGTTCGAACCGACGTCGCCCTTGTAGAAATTGACGGCGGTCTCGATCCACCGTGTGCCATCGCCGATGTCGCCGTGAACTTTGTCGACATTCACTTTCATGTCGAAGTTGAACTCACCGCCCTGTCGCGTGCCGACGATGCCCGAGAACGCAGGCTCCTTGGTCAGCCAAACCCATGCCGAGACCGTGAAGGTGCTCAGTTCAAAGTCCGGCGAGTACGGGATCGCGACCTGTTGCGCTTGGGCTCGATCGAACAGTAAGCCCTTGCCGAACTTGCCCGGCTGCGAGGTCGCTCCATGAATGATGCCGTGATGCTTACCGACACTGTCGCGAGCTTCTGTGTCGTCATCTTCGAGTTGCCAATGTGCGATCGGCAGGGGCACACCGGCGATTGGGATTGAAGGTGGAGCAGCGATTGCAGTTCTAAGCCCCGATTGAATCCACGCGACCAAGTCGGCGACTTCATCGGGATGACACGTATTGAGGAGCCCGGCTGGCATCAGCGACACGGGCGACGGTCGCATCTCGACGATGTCCTTCCGAGCGAACTCACGCACGTCCGCAGGGATGTAGAGGTTCGGTTGGATCTGTACCTTCAGCGGGTCGTTGTTGACCAAGCGACCGGTCACGACCGTGCCATCTTCCAGTTCAATCAACGTCGCGGCGTATTGATCGCTGACGACCTTGCTGGGCTCGGTGATATGTGTCACCAGCTCGCGCGTGGGGAATTTGTTGGCGGCCAGCGTCAGGTCCGGGCCAGTCACGCCACCTTCGCCCCGGAAGAGATGACACGCCAAGCAGCCCACTTCGCGATACAGCGTCTTGCCACGCACGAGATCTCGTTTGCCCTTGAGCAACGGTTCGACTTCATTTAGCAAGACATCGGTGTCCCAATTCTTCACGAACAACCGCGAAGCCAACGGAGGTTCGGGTCGGTTCTCGGGAGCCGCATCCAAGATCGGTTTCAGCGCGACCTTCTCGGTATCCGTCAGCGACGCCACAGCGTCCTTGCGAATGTCCGCAATGAACTTCGAGAGGTGCGCCGCCTTCTGAAATTTTTCCAACAGGAACCAGCGGAAGAATTTTTCTTTGGCCCCCTTTGGCCATTCGCCGCCGATCAAACGCAAGCTCGTCGAGTAAGCCAATTGCTCTTCTTGCGAAGCCGCCTTTTCAAACAACGGGAAGATCAGTTTCGCCGCCAATGGCGACTTCCAACGAGCCAGAATCTGAGCCGCTTCGACATTGAGCCGATCGTCGTTCGACGGGATCGCTCGGTGGAGTTTGTCTAACAGTTTGGCTTTCAGCTCGCCCTCGGGATCACCGAACCGAACCGTCGCCACTTGCAAAGCACGCACGGCATCGAGCCGCGTTTCGGCGTCGAGCTTCGCCAGATTCAAGCTGTCCCAATTTCGCAGCACGGCCTCTTTCGCGTCGGCTTGCTCCAACCGAGCCAACGCCAACGTCGTCTGCACGATCGCTCGCGGTTGGCTTAGAGCCAGCGCCTTCGACTTCCAGCTTTCAACAGCGCGGAACTCCAGCAATGTCCGCGCGGCAAACCGAATGAAGCGATCGTCGTGCGTGAGACATTCGAGCGCGAGATTCAGCGATGCCTCATCGGTCGCGTGATAGGCGTCTTCAAGTTTGTGACGGAGTGCTCGCAGCGATGCCGATTTTGGATCGCTGACTTGTGGCACGGTCGCGGTGCTTTCTGTCCCCACATAGCTGACTCGATACAGAGCACTGTTGGAGTTCCGGCTGCCTCCCGCGAAGTACAGAGCCCCATCAGGAGCCACGACAATGTCGGTCGGCTTCGTGCCGTTGCCTTCGAGGAATACTTCTTGAGTGGCCGAGTACGTCGCTCCGGCTTCCTTCAAATGCACCGCGTACAACTTGCCGTAGGTCCAATCGGCAATGAAGAGAGCTTCTTGATAGCGAGCCGGGAACTTGGCTCCATAACCGAACGCGACGCCCGTCGGACTGCCGCGACCAACATTGATGACCGGCGGCAAGGAGTCGACGTAGTACTCAGGCCACTTGCCCGACACGCTGCGCCAACCGAACTCGGCCCCATCGACGACATGACACACGCGTGTCGGTCGATACCACGGCGTGCCGAGATCCCATTCCATGTCGGCGTCATACGTGAAGAACTCGCCGTGCCGATTGAAGGCACCGTCGTATTGGTTCCTCAAACCCATGCCTGCCAGCGTCCACTCTTTGCCATCGGGCGACATCCGCGCGATGTATCCCGCCGGTGCTCCAGCCCCGAGCATAAAGCCATGTCCCACCAACTTTGGAATGACCAGATCGTCCTTCCAAATCGGCGGCACTTGATGATGCTGAAACTCGGTCGGTCGCGTGGAGTTCCCGCACACCACCGTGATCGACTTTCCGTCAGGCGACAGCAACAACGCATGCGGCCCGTGATCGCCGCTGCCATGAATCTTGCGGAGCAGTTCGACCTTATCGAGCACGTCATCTCCGTTGGTGTCGGTGACGCGATAGACGCCCGAGCCTGCCTCATACACGCCTTCCTGACAGACCATAACGTAGAGACTATCGAAGGCCCACAACAACCCGTTTGCATGTCCGACGGGCAGTGCGATCGGCTCCATCTTCATCTGCTTCACGTCGCCCCCGACCGGCGGCGGAGTGATCCGCACCATGCGGCCTCCAGCATCCGAAGCAATCAGTCGCCCCTTGCCATCGACGCACATCGCGACCCAAGACCCCTCGGCCTCATCGAGCGCATGCAGCAGCTCGACACGAAAACCTTCCGGCACCTTGATGGACTCGGGCTTCGTCACCGATGGACGCAATTCCGCAAAGACATCGCCCCACGGCGACTTGTCGTAAGCATGCACAACATTCGCGACCTTGCCCTTCGCGTCAGCCTTATCAACGACAGCCCAAGAGCCGTCCGTTTCGAGCCGCCGCCGCAAGCCATCGGCCTCGGTGACATAGAGCACCAGCGCGACAGCATTCACGTCGCTGCCGCGTTTGGCTTCGATGCGAACCTTGTTCTCACCCGCCACCAACTGGCCTTTGATCTGCAAATCCTTCGGTCGCTTGATTTCGGTCTGCTCGCCAATGGACTCGCCGTTGATCGACACCGAACATCCCGCACGAGCCATCACTCGCACTCGACCATTGGTCGGCTTCTTCTCCAGCGAGAAACTGGTTTCGAGCACGATGGTTTCGGCCTTGTCAGCCCCCGGCCCTGCCCAGATCCATTGCAGTTTCGAAGGAACCGTCGCTGGCGGTAACGAATCGGCGGCGACCGTGACCGTGCCGATCAACAATCCCAGAACAGCCAACAAAAGTCGGCTCGTTGCGTGCTTCATAGTCAGTGGCCTCATCAGCGTGGGAAGTGGGAGCACATTGAGAACGTGCTCCGCGAGGATGCGGGATGTCTTCAAGCGACATAGCTGCGGCGTTGGTATGGCCCAGTGCGTGTTCCTGCAAGGTTGGGCCGTCTTGTGCGACGTCACAACCTTGGTTGTGAACTTCAACAAGCTTGACGATGTGCGTTGCCGGGGCGTAGGAGGCTGGTTGGTGTCGAAGGTTTGTGGGGAACCAGCAGCAAGGTGCAGCATGCCCAGAGTTGTTGTTTGTCGTCGGGTCGCAATCGTGTTGATGTTCGGGCTGATGACGGTGGTGCGAACTGTCACCGCTCAAGAAACGGCACCAACTCCGGAGCAGGTGCGGTTCTTTGAGACCAACATCCGACCGGTCTTGGTCGAGCACTGTTGGAGCTGTCATGGGGCTAAGAAGCAGTGGGCTGGGTTGAGATTGGATTCTCGGAAAGCGTTGCTGACTGGGGGCGATTCCGGTGCGGCGGTGGTTCCCGGCAAGGCTGGGGAGAGTCGGTTGATTCGCGCGATCAAGCACGAAGATGAGAACCTCAAGATGCCGGAGAACGGCAAGCTTGCGGACAAACAGATTGCAGACTTCGCGAAGTGGGTCGAACTCGGGGCACCGTTTCCCGAAGCTCAACCGGGTGGCGAGAAAGTTGATCCAGCCAAGCATTGGGCGTTTCAACCGATCGCCAGACCGACGGTACCTCAGACGGAATCTCAGACGAGTGTCGCACCGCTCGATGCGTTCGTCCTTGCGAAGCAACGCGCTGCTGGAGTGCGATCACACAACACTGCCGACAAGCGAACGCTCATTCGACGTGCGACGTTTGATCTGACCGGGCTGCCGCCGACACCTGCCGACATTGAAGCGTTTCTGAAGGATGATTCCGCAGAAAGCTTCTACAAAGTCGTGGACCGACTGCTCACGTCATCTGCGTATGGCGAACGCTGGGGGCGGCATTGGCTCGATGTTGCTCGCTATGCAGACACTGCCGGCGATGGAGCGGACTATCCGGTTCGCGAAGCGTTCAAGTACCGCGACTGGGTCATCAATTCTTTCAACGCGGATCAGCCATTTGATGAGTTCATCCGCGAGCAGATCGCCGGAGACATTCTCGCGAAGACCGGCCCTGCCGAGCACTACGCGAGTCGCATGACCGCGACCGGTTTCCTCGCGGTCGGCAAGCGGTATGGGTATGCCCCGAACCCTGACTATCAGCATCTCGACTTTGCCGATGCGATCGACTCGATCGGGCGTTCGTTGCTGGGGTTATCGCTCGGGTGTGCTCGGTGCCATGACCACAAGTACGACCCCGTCAGCATGCAGGATTACTACGGTCTGTATGGCATCTTGAAGAGCACTCAATGGGCCTTCCCCGGCGGTGAAGAGCAGAAGCGACCGGCGTTCTTTCCATCGCTGGTGCCCCAGGCAGAGGCCACCAAATTAGATCAAGCCAAAGCAGCGGAGGTCGCGCGGTTAGATGCCGAGTTGGCTCGTCTGAAGAACGAGCGAGCGGCACTCAACAACAACGTGATCGCTGGGGGAGTTGATCTCGGGTTCGAATCTCAAACGATCGGCAAGCCACCGGCGGGCGTGTGGTTGTCGGCTGGTCCGAACTCGGTGTTGGCAGAAGCTCAAAGCCCGTTCGCTCATACGCATCCTGTCGGAGCCAAAGGCGTGCGACTTGGAAGTGGACTTAAAACCGACGGCGTGCGGTACGTCTTCAATCCTGGCTTACGAGCAATCGCCGGCAAGCAGATGCACTTCACGATCGACTTCCGAGTGGTCGCGCCTGCCGAGCAGAAGGGAGCGTGTCGATTCTTTCTGGGGCGAGGCGTCATCGGTTCGACAGCGGTGGATGTCAGCGTCACGGCCAATGAAGTGGCTGTTCGCAGCGGCGGCGAATGGAGCGTTGTTCGCAAGATTGAGCCCGGAACTTGGTACACACTGCGTCTTACTTTGGATCGCGACAAGAAGACTTACTCGGGCATTGTGGGCACGCCAGGCGATCTCACGGTGATCGCTGATAAGCCTCTCTCAGCCGGTTGGGACGGCGTGTTCGACACTTTCATCTGCGATGGGATCGGACATGCCGAAGGTCCGTCGCCCGTGCGAGATCTCGACAACATCGGCCTCATGATGACTCCCTTTGGTGAGCCCGGATCGGGACCAGTAGTCGCTCCGAAAGCTCCCGAAGACTTGCCGCAACAGATCGCCAAATTGGATGCCGCCATCGCGGCATCCACCAAGCAACGCGACGCCGAAAACGCCAAGCAACTCTACCCTGTTGCCTACGGAGTCACCGAAGGGACACCGACCAATGTCCGCATTCAAAAGCGTGGCGAACCCGACAAGCTCGGCGATGAAGTACCGCGAGGCTTCGTGGCGATTCTCGGCGACTCCAAATTGCCTCCGGACACCACGGGAAGCGGTCGACTCGAACTGGCGCAATGGCTGACTCGACCGACGAACCCGCTGACCGCGCGGGTCTTCGTGAATCGAGTCTGGCAATGGCACTTCGGCCAAGGACTCGTGCCGACGCCGAGCGACTTCGGAACTCGCGGCGACGCGCCAACTCATCCGGAGTTGCTCGATTGGCTGACGTCCGAGTTCATCGCCTCGGGTTGGAAAGTGAAGGCTTTGCAGCGACTGATTATGTCGTCGCGGACCTATCAACTCGCGAGCGACGATGACGAAGCGAATCTGCGAGTCGATCCAAACAACGTCTGGCTGTGGCGTTACTCGCGCCGCGCGTTGGATGCCGAGTCGATCCGCGATTCGATGTTGTTTGTGAGTGGCAAGCTCAATCGCCAAGTCCCTGCCGAGCATCCATTTCCGCCCGTTGACACTTGGGGCTTTACCATCCATCGCCCCTTCCATGCGGTCTACGATTCGGACCATCGCAGCGTCTACTTGATGGTGCAGAGGAACCGCCGTCATCCGTACTTGGCGTTGTTCGATGCGGCTGATCCCAACCTGAGCATCGCCTCGCGTCTCCCGACGACGACTCCGACTCAAACGCTGTACCTGATGAATTCGCCGTTCGTGCATGATCAAGCCGCGTCACTCGGAGCACGCATCATCCCGGCCGCGACAGACGATGCCGCTCGAGTCCGTTGGGCCGTCGAAACCACTCAAGGCCGAGTCCCCTCCGAAGCCGAAGTCGCCGACGCGGTGTCTTTTGTAACCACCTATCAAACCAAGTTGGCCGAGCAGAAAACGCCCAGCGACCGCCAACCGCTCGCCGCTTGGTCGGCCTTCTCGCGAGTGCTGCTGACAAGCAATGCGTTCTTGTATGTGGATTAAGGACGTCATGAAGACTGACAAGCAGCTTTACGAACTCTTCAGCGCACAGCCTCTGTGGATCTTCGAACTCACGGGTTTGAAGCCGCCCGGTCGTTGCGAGTTGCAGTCCATTGTCCTCAAGGCCATTGAGCAGCAAGCAGATGCCGTTGTCGTTCCCGAGTTGATTGACGAGCCGCTAACAGTCGTGGAGTTTCAATTCCAGGACGATCCGCAGATCTACACGCGAGTGGCCATTGAAATGGCTCTCGTCCAACAACAGCAATCCATGCGGTTGGTGCAGGGCGTAATCTTCTTTCGCTTCCCCAAGCACGATCCGCAAACGGCACCGTGGTCGCAGATCATTCACAGCTACTCGCTGGGCGGCATGTTGGAGTCGCTTGCCGAACGCTCGCCCGAGCATCCGCTGGTGGCAGTCTTCCAACCGGTGCTTCAGAGCAGCGAACAAGCTCTCGCGGCTCATGCTGCCGATTATTACCATCAGATTCGTGTGAGCGACGCAGCTGAAACACTGAAGCAAACCATGCTGGATGTCTTCGTGAATTGGCTCGAACAACGCCTGCGAGACAAAGGCAAAGAGGAGATCGAACAAATGTTACTCGGCGAACTACCCGATCTACGTGACACAGCGTCCGGTCGCGACTTGATCAACATTGGCCGCCGTGAAGGCCGCAATGAAGGGATCAGTGAAGGCATCCGTGGCGTCCTCCTCAGCATCATCGAAGAAAGATTTGGGGTGGTGTCTAAGGAACTCCATGACCGCATTGACCACACCGAGTCGATCGACACCCTGAAACGGTTGGTGCAACAAGTCGTCAAGATTGAATCGCTCGATGAACTGAAGTGGTAAGGCAACGCCATGAACTCGGCTCGCACAGCATCTCGTCGTGAATTCCTGCAAGCGGCATCCGGTGGCTTCGGAGCTATCGCGCTAGCAGGTCTGATGGCTGAAAGCGGTTTGGCGGCGAGCTCCGATCCGTTGGCCGCTCGTTCGGGACACTTCGCTCCCAAGGCTGATCGAGCGATCTTCCTGTACTCGACCGGTGGAGTTTCGCAGGTTGACACGCTGGACCATAAGCCGCAGTTGATCGCCGATCATGGCAAGTCCATCACGGCATCGAGGTGGCTCAATAAGCCCGGCCAGTTTCAGCGATTCTTGATTAAGCCGCATTGGGCCTTTCAACAGCGAGGCCAATGCGGCACGTGTGTCAGTGACCTCTTTCCGCACCTGGGATCGGTGATCGACGACGTCTGCGTGCTCAACGCCATGCACTGTGATAGTGACGGGCACGACAAAGCGACGCTCGCCGCGCATGTTGGATCAGCTCAGTTCGCTCGCCCCAGCCACGGAGCCTGGGTCAGTTATGGCTTGGGGACCGTCAATCGCAATCTGCCATCGTTCATGGTCCTGGCTCCTGCCGCGCCCTATGCCGGAGCACAAACATGGGGCAGCGACTTCCTGCCCGCCTGCCATCAGGGGACTCATGTCATTCCCGGCAAGGAACCGTTGCCGAACTTGCAGCCGCGAGTCCCCAGCATCGAGCTGCAACAGATGGAACTTGGACTGCTCGCAAAGCTCAATCGCAACCACTTAGAACGACGAGCCGCTGATCAAGCCTTGGACGCTCGCATTCGGTCCTTCGAAACAGCGTTCGGTATGCAGCGAGAAGCTCCCGACGCCTTCGACCTAAGCCAAGAGACCGAAGAAACCATGAAGCTCTACGGCTTGCAGCGTGGAGCGACCGCCGGCTTCGGATGGCAATGTTTGGTCGCTCGCAGGCTGGCCGAACGCGGCGTCCGTTTCATCGAGTTGATTGACGTTGGATCGAGCGACAATTGGGACTCGCACGGCAACATGCAGGACCACGCGCGACTGGCGGAGAACATCGACCAACCGATCGCGGCCTTAATCACCGACCTCAAACGCCGCGGCATGCTCGACCGAACGTTAGTTGTTTGGACAACTGAATTCGGGCGCACGCCGTTCAACGCTCAAGCCAACCACGCTGGTCGCGAACATCACAACCTCGTCTTCACGTCCTGGATGGCTGGCGGCGGAGTAAAGCCCGGCTTCGTTCATGGTAAGTCCGACGAATACGGCATCCTGCCTGCCGAAGGAGCCGTCCACACTCACGACCTGCACGCCACCATGCTGCATCTTTTAGGTCTCGATCACGAACGGCTGACCTATCGTCACGCCGGCCGCGATTACCGCCTGACAGACATCGCCGGCAAACTGGTACACGAAATCCTGACGTGACAATCCCCAGGACTACTCGGCTAAGTGAAACACCGAATTCATCGTCACCAACTGGGCGACTCCGTCTTTGAATTGAATCACATTCACCGCACAGTTTTCCTGCGGCAGTTTGCGAGCCATCTTCACGTCGAGCCCCAGCAACGTCGCGAGGTACACGGTGTTAACCGTCGAGTGCGCGACGATCGTGATCGACTGCCCGACATGCTGCTCTAGCAGGCGAGTGAATGCGGGAACGACTCGTTGCTGAACGTCGCTGTAAGATTCGCCACCCAGATAGCCGTGGCGTGAGCAATCGGCATGAAAGCGAGCGTACTCCTCGGGATAGCTCGCCTTGATCGAGTCCCATGTTTGACGTTCCCACTGACCGACATCGACTTCGACCAACTCGGGCACTGTGGTCATCTCGCGTTCGATCGAGCGACAGATTTCGTTAGCCGTTTCGACAGCACGCACCAATGGGCTGGAGTAGACCACATCGACTCGCACCTGCCGAAACCATTGAGCGACCGATGCGGCCTGACGTCGCCCAAGTTCGCTGAGGCCACCGTTCACACCACTGCCCTGCAGCATGCGAGGCTTGTGTTCGTTGGCGGGAGTCGAGCCGTGTCGGACTAAATACAACGTCGTTAGTTGCGATGTCATTAAGGCTGTCTTTGAAGCGTGAGGTGTGTAAATGCCGCTGGAAATCAGCAATGCGAGCGAACGGTAGCATGCCGACTGCGATCGCTCGATCCGTGGCACGACGGCTAGTTTTGCCACGTTCAATGATCTCCATCCATCCGCTTCGAGTTGGATGGGATCTCAACGTAAGAATCGATGTGCCTGCACTTTGCGGACGTTTTGCAAAATGTCAGCGACATTCGTTTTTTCTAACGACAGCTTCGACTATCACGCTCATCCCGCTTGGTCAGTCGCCACCGACACGCCTCGCCCCTGCCCTGCCAGCTCACTTCCGCCATCTCGGAATTTGCTCTTATGCCCACACAACTCGGACAACTCCGCCATGAACTCGCGCGACTACAGAGTTCGCGCCGCCTCATCCGCTGGGGCAACGGCTTCAGCCTGTTGGTCACCGCTTTGGTGCTCACCTTGCTGATTGCATTCTTCGCCGACTTCACGCTCGATATGTCGCGATTGCAGCGAGTCATTTTGCTTGGACTCGTGGTGGCTGCTGGCGTCTGGGCATTCAAACGATTTACGAAGCCGTGGCTGGAACAACACGAAGATTTGGTCGAAGTCGCCTTGCTAGTGGAACGACATCAAAAGATCGACAGTGACCTCGTGGCCGCCATGCAATTTGAGCAACCTGAAGCGAGCACCTGGGGATCACCACAACTCGAAACTGCGGTCGTGACTCGCGTGGCCGAGATGTCCCCGCGGCTCAACGTCTTCGAAGGCTTTTCGCTCCTGGACTTTCAGCGTCGAGTCACCATCGCTGTCGCCTTGCTACTTGCAGTCGTCGTTTGCTGGGTCGCCAACCCCGGCTATCTCAACGCGTTCATGTCGCGTCTGCTGTTGGGAAATGCCTTTTATCCCACAAGCACTCAAATCCTAAAGCTCACCGTCAATCAGACGTTGTTGTTGGACGGCAACACGTTGAAGAACTCCATCGCCACACCGTTTGGCCAGCCAGTGAAGTTCGAGGTTGTGGTGGGCGGCGAACTCCCGGCCACGCTCGTCGGCAAACTGCGAGTTCAAAGTCTCGACGGCAGCATCGCCACCGATGTCGAACTTCTTCCACCTGAGACCCCCGAACCCGGAGTCACTCTGCTGAGAGGCGAACTGCCCCGACTTATGGACTCGGTCAATTTCGAAGTCTCTGTCGGAGATGCTCGCACAGTGCCGTTCCAGATCAACGCAGTTTCGCTGCCCGTTGTGGATGTGAAGCTCAAGGTCACTCCGCCGAGTTATGCGACTTCGACAGAGTCTTCAAACGCGGATTCCAAAGGTGCTGCGAAGTGGCATCTGTCGGTGATCGAGGGCTCGCGAGTCGACATTGAATTGGACTCGCTCAACAGCGACCTCGACTCGGCGAAGCTGTGGTTGGGCGAGCACGAGTTCGCACTCACCCCACGCGATGGAGGCTCGCGAAACTGGTCACTGAAGACCGACGGCACACCACTGGCTTCGGTGAGCGAGCCACTGGAATACAAGCTACAAGTGACAGACAAGCAGGGGCTGCAATTGGAAGCACCGATTCGAGGAACCATCCGACTCAAGCAAGACCTGCCGCCTCGCATCGCAGTGTCGTCCCGCACCAATCGAGTGATCGCCACCGCCAATCCTCCCATTCTCTACTCGGTCCAAGACGATTACGCGCTGTCAAAGGTCGTCGCTCAAGTGCAGGTCTCGCGCGGCGATGCGGAGATCCCCGATCGTGAGTTTGCTGTCGTCACAGTACCAGAGACCCATACTCAGTCCGTGGCCAAAGGCACCTTCAAGCTCGATCTCACATCTTTGAAGTTGGCCAAAGGCGACGAACTCAAAGTGACGTTCGTGGCATACGACTACCGTGGTACGCGCGAACCCAAGAAGAGCTTCAGCGAACCGATCTTGTTCCAAGTCACAGACCAACAAGGCATCTTGTCGGGCCTTCTGGAAACCGATCAAGAATCCGCCAAGCAGCTCGACGCCATCATCCGCCGCGAACTTGGCATCGGCAAAGAAAAGTAAGTCCGCGAGCCGTCAGCTCAATCCCTGAGTTTAAGGAGCATCCCCATGCAAGGCGCTGACGAATCGCCGAACCCCAAAAAACGTCGAATGACAGTGGTGCTTGCCACGTTCGGTGGGATTGTCCTAGCCGCTATCGGCTTCCTGAATTGGCAAAGTCGTCAACTCGCTCGCACCATCACCGCCACCCAATACGCTCTGGCGACTTCAGATTGGAGCGAAGCAAAGAGTTCAGCTGAAGCATGGGCTGCCGATGCCCCAAATGACGGCGACGCATGGATTGCACTTGCCGAAGCAACTCGCCAGTTAAAACAGTTCGATCAAACCGCAGAAGCACTCGGAAAAGTACCTGCGAACAATCCTCGTTACATAAAGGTGCTTGAACTTCGAGGCGACTTGTTGCTTTCCGAACTCGGCCGACCTCTTGCTGCGATCGAAAACTGGCGGCAAATGCTCGCGATAAAACCTGACCACCAACTTGCCCATCAGCGCCTCATCTATGTTTTCGCACTCACGCAACAACGAGGAGAGCTAGTCAGCCAGATCCAAGAAGCAATCTCTCGAAACTGTGAAACAGACGAGGCATACTTATATTATATGCTCGCTTCAAATCTTCAATTTTCAGATGGCTATCTGCGAATTACCGAATGGCGACGAGCACATTCTGATAATCCCGCCCTCGAAGTCGCGCAAGCAATTTACGCCTCTCGCATCCCACCTAGTAAATCCATGTCATATTTTGGCGAGGCCACAATTGATGCCCCCAAAATGCTCGATGAGTGTCTTCAGAAATACCCGCAGAACCCAGAAATACTCGCATTTGTTATGGATCGCGAGATTTCAAATGGAGAAGTCGATTCACTTCGCGCTCGACTTGAAAAACTCCCGGAAACGACAAATTCGGACCATCGCTTCTGGAGATTCCGTGGCTGGCTAGCGATGGCAGAACAGCGGTCGTCAGAAGCAATCAGTGCGTATGAGACTTCGCTGAAGCTCTATCCGTTTGACTGGCGAGCACGGCATGCACTTGCCACGACGCTAAGACTTTCGAACCAACCTGCTCATGCCGAAATACAAGCCTCGCTTGCAAGCAGGGGTAAAAGTTTGGAATCCCAACTACTCCATCTACCAAACACGGCCTCGCTGACACCGCAACTTCTCATGGAGATGGAATCGTATGCCCGTGATTGCGGCGACGAGACCGTCGCTCCCGCGCTCAAGTCCAAACTTACAAAGAGTCGATGAGAGTCTTTCGCTGACTCCGCTTGATAAGTCTTTGCCGATTCCCGAGTAGCCTCGCGAACGTATTGGGCAGCATCCAACAAGTTGCAGCGAATACGACAAAAGCTTGCTCTCAACTCTCTACCGCGTTCGCGGTGAGACGCAAAATTGCCAGAGATCTTGACTTGCTCATGACGCACCCTTTCCTGTAATTCCCTTACATTTGACCGCTTTCTAACCTTCTCGCTGTTCATCGCACCGCAATCTTAGAAACAAGGGTTTTGCATGTATCGCACGTTCCTTTGGTCAGTCTGCCTAACGTTAATCTCCTACGCCGCAGGATGCGGCGCTGGAAACGATGGACCGACCCTCTACCCCGTCAAAGGTAGCGTGAAAAAAGGCCCCGCACCGCTTAAGGCCGTATCAGTCATGCTCGTTCCCGTAGATGCAAAGAAAGGAATCACAGTCACAACAATCAGCGCTGATGACGGTTCTTTCGAGTTCGCGACACCACAAGGTAAGAAAGGCGTCCCAGTAGGAAGCTACAAGGTCGTCCTTTCCGTACCTCCGACAATGGATTACAGCAACACTTCCAAATCACGCCCCAAGGAAGACACGTCGATACCAAAGGAATTCACGTCCGCAGATACTTCTCCTAAGACGTTTGACGTAAAGGCCGGTGCGGACAATGTATTAACACTAGAGCTATGGTAAGAATTGCAACTTTCTTTTACACACGTTTTCAATGGAGATTATTTGTATGATTATTGACCAATCTGCAGCTCGATTACGAACAAGAACAGCATTTACGCTGATCGAACTCTTGGTCGTAATTGCGATCATTGCAGTTCTTGTGGCGTTGTTGCTCCCTGCAGTACAGAACGCTCGCGAGTCGGCTCGTCGGGCTCAATGCAAGAGTAACATGAAACAAATTGGTCTCGCTTGTATGAACTACGAAGAGACTCATGGTCAGTTTCCGCAGAATTTTGATTCGACGAGAAATCGTTTCTCTGCTCGGCTGGAAACTTCCATCTCCTGGCTCACCGGCTGCCTTCCATTTTTTGATCAGGCAACAGCCTACGAAAAACTCGACTTCATCTCCACTGGATCAGGCAACAAATACGCCCTCGACAGCGCAGCTGCCCAAACCGTTCGTCAGACAATTATTCCAGGCCTGCTATGTCCAAGTAATCCCCAACCAAAAACCTATGACGGCGCTGCAGTCTACGACGGCAGCGGCTGGAACGGAAATTCCCGGAATATGAGAGGCGGTCGCACTGACTATGTAGGCAATATGGGATTCACCTACACCGGCTGGAAAGACTGTGGAGATTGGTCCGCAGGAGCAGTTTGGGTCACACCAGACCAGCTTCATAACGAGAACCTTGATAATCTCCAACGCTATGTAGGAATCTTCTGGTGGATGGGAAGTGCTCGCATCGCGGATATCACCGATGGCTCGTCCAACACGGTTGCGGTCGTCGAAAATCACCATTGGTACGATTCGAAAGATACGGCGGCAAATCCAAACAAAACCGGATTGTGGTTCTCGCCACTGGGTTCGATTGAGTCCCTTCAGAAGCCAATTAACTTTGATCCAATGACGGTACCGGGAGGTAACGGAGGCGACGACACTCGTTGTACAAATTGGTCCAGCGTCCATGTCGGCGGTGCCCATTGTGTTATGGCTGACGGCGTTGTTAAGTTCGTGAATGAAAATATTGCCAATTCAATTCGCCAAGCAATGGCCACAAGGGCTGCCGGCGAAGTCTATGACCTAGTTGAATAGAGCTTTCCAAAACTTCAATCGCTTCGATCTCAAATAACAGGTCTTGCCGACACGATTGCGGCAAGACCTGTTTGCTTTTATGGCTGATTAGATTCACTGGATTTCATTGATAATTGTAGTCGCGCAGAGGCTCTAATGATTCATACGCCAGCTTCTAAGCATCCATCAAGCGTCCTACTTTCGAACACATTCAACAACTATTTCCGCACAAAACCTTCACTACTTGCGAGTTTGCTTTTCATCATTACCGGTTGCAATGACAAGCCTCATATTGAAACTCCAGGAACTGAAAAGCTTGACGCATTTATGCATCAAGAAGCGAAGCACAAAAGTAATGTTCAATCACCCCAAAACAACGGTCCCCGTTTGACAACATTCGTCAATGCATCTTCGTCGTCGAAGATTTCGTTTACATACGAAACTGGGGCGAAAGGCAATGCCTTGATGGTTGAATCTACTGGTGGCGGATGCGGTTGGGGGGACTTTGATCGAGATGGATTTGCAGATATATACCTCGTACAAGGTGGAGACTGCACTGCAAATACCGTCCATCCCACGGGAGACAGGCTCCTGTGCAATTTATCTGGAACCGAATTCATAGACGTTACTCTGTCTACTCGAGTTACTGACAACAGTTACGGTCAAGGAGTCGCAATCGGCGACTATAATCAGGATGGGTTTCCAGACATTCTCGTTACCAATGTGGGTAAAGACCTCTTGTGGATGAATTTGGGAGACGGCACCTTTGCTAACACGTCAATTGAAACAGGAATTGGAGATCCACGTTGGGGAAGTAGCGCGGCCTGGGCAGATCTCGACCTTGATGGCGATCTCGACCTCTTCGTCTGCAACTACCTGAAGTATGACGTTTTTAACCCTGTTGCATGTAGAACGTCGGACGGTACACCCGCAACTTGCCATCCTGAAGAGCTAGATCCCGAAGACAATGAGTGTTACGAGAACCAAGGCGACGGGGCATTCCGGCCAATCGCCAAGGAAGCCAATCTACTGGCCCCCGGCAGTAAGTCACTCGGAATCGCAATAGCTGATTTCAATCAGGATGGCAGAATTGATCTCTACGTCGCCAATGATACTACGGCAAATCATCTTTTTGAAAGAAGTAGTGACGGCCACTATGTGGAGCGCGCGGTTCAACTTGGCTGCGCCATGAACATCATGGGACAATATCAAGCAAGCATGGGAATTGCCGTGGGCGATTACGACCACAATGGCTTAATTGACCTTTATGTCACGCACTTCCTCCAAGACTCGAATACCCTCTACCGCAACCTTGGAGAGGCTGGATTCCATGATGTGACTCGAACAACTGGTCTTCATAAACCAACTCTGCCATTTCTTGCCTTTGGCACAGTGATGGCGGATTTCAATTCAGACGGATTCGAAGAGATCTTCATCGCAAATGGTGACATTGATGACACTCGAAGCCGAAAGGGTGCAAAGGAAATGTCACCGCAACTCTTTACATTTGATGGCCAAGCATGGCTAGATTACTCCAAAGAGTCCGGAGACTACTTCCAAGGTAAGTACGTGGGACGCGGAGTTGCATCGGCAGATTATGACAACGACGGTGACCTGGATTTGGCGGTAATCCACCAAGAATCGCCGATGGCTCTGCTAAAGAATATCTCCGCCAAGAAAGGAACCTGGTTCGAATTGGAGCTCATTGGTGTTGAGGCCAATCGAAATGCCATCGGAGCAATCGTCGAAGTAGTACAAGGAAAAAAAAGGTTAGTTAAGCATCTCGTAGGCGGCTCAAGCTATTGCGCCAGCAATCAACCAGTTCTGTGTTTCGGCCTCGCGGATAACAACGACACGTGTGACGTCGTAATTCACTGGCCAGTTGCAGGTTGGCCGACTCAGAGAGTCCGCTTAACACCGAACCACCGATACATCATCCCTCAAAATCAAATGCCGTATCAATTAGATGCGAGGTCTTCAGATTAATCATCATCTCAGTCGGCAAACTGGATTAGCTAGGTAGCCGGAGATTAACAATGCGCTACAAGAATCGAATCAACTGTGGTCTCAGATTGGTTTACAGCTTGATGCTGCTACTCTCGGTTGGTTGTGAATCTCGACCGCAAAATGATTCGCCTAAACAACCAGTTGGAGTTTCTGAATCACCAGATCATCGCCAACTCCGTAAACCAGATTCACGTAATGCAAGCTTCGTTGGAAGCGAAGCATGCAGCGAGTGCCACGTGGAGATAGATAGGGAATATCATCTCCATCCAATGTCACATTCGGCGAGCTTGGCATCTGAAAATCAATCATCCATAGAATCCGAAAAGGCTAACTTCCCCGCCCCGAAAGGCTTTCACTATCGAGTGGAAGCCACTGACTCAAGACTCATTCACATTGAAGAACGTCGTGACTCCAGCGGAGTAATACTTGTATCACGTGCGGAGCAAATGAGTATCGCAATTGGATCAGGAAAACGCGGCAAGACGTTTCTTACACATGACAGTGGTCGATTATTTCAATCTCCGGTCACATGGTATTCGACGAGCAAACAATGGGACTTGGCCCCCGGGTATTCCAACCGAAATCTGCATTTTGAACGCCGCATAACTCATGAATGTGTCACCTGCCATGTTGGCCGAGTAAATGTTGGGCAAGGAGATGTGGACTGTTTTGGAGATCCACCGTTTCTGGAATTTGGCATCGGCTGCGAAAGTTGCCATGGTCCAGGAAGAGAACACATTGCTTTCCGACATGCCGCCCAAGCAGGTGACCAAAAACTGGAGTTGTTAGACCCAATCACTAATCCATCCAAACTTTCGACTGAGAAGCGCGAAGCGATCTGTAACCAATGCCATCTACCAACGAGTCATCGAATCCTAAGATATGGGAGACTGCATACGGATTTTAGGCCCGGCGATTCGCTTCATGATATATGGGTAACACTGATACAAGCCACCGGAGTCGATTCCTCAGGCTCGACAGAGGTGGTTAGTCATGTTCCCCAAATGCATGCCAGCCGTTGCTATCAAGCGACAAATGGCAAACTTGGCTGTAATTCTTGCCATTCCCCTCATGGAGTCCCAACTGAGAAAGACAAGACTGATTTTTACCGCTCAAGATGCCTCAATTGTCATGAGTCGAAGGGACATCAATGCGTTGAAAGTGAATCATCGCGACGACCCACTAATGATTCCTGTATTGTCTGTCACATGCCTCGACTCGATGCGAATAATGTTCCTCACACTTCGCAGACAGATCACCGCATTATTCGAGTTCGATCTCGAGTCGCAGAGCCAAAAGCTGAAGGAGTACGATTTACGCTCTTCGGAGATGGTGCCAAGGTGATACCGTCGAACGAGGTGACTCGAGCGAAGGGAATTCTGATGAGTCAGTTCGCTCAACGTGACCAGGACAAACTATTGGCTGCTGCGGCTGTTGAGACGTTGGAATCAGTGTCTGGCTTGTTCGTAGATGACATCCCATTACTCGGAGCACTTGCAACAGCTTATTCGGTCGAGAATCAGCCCCAAAAGGCACGTGAAATATGGAGAAAAGTCGTCGCTATTAACCCTCAAAGTGAGGAAGCTTGGCGAGGGTTAGGAATGTTGGCGCATGACTTAGGTGAACTTGAGGAAGGACTCTTCGCGTTACGCAAGGCCATGACTCTCAACCCGCATGACCGAATATCGATTGGCCGATCAGTACATCTTCTCGGAATGCTTAAAAGGTTTGACGAAGCCATTCCGCTCGCAGAGTTGGCAGTCACGAAATTCCCATACGATCCACAACTGCATCAATGGCTATCAAATGCATACAAAGCGGTTGGTCGAGACGCCGATGCCGAAAAACACCAAAAGCTTTATCACGCTCTAGATCCAAAATCTAACAGTACCAATCCGTAACCGATAATACGGATCGCTTTATAAGCGGTTTCAGCGGTCGTAAGCCAAGTTGGGGCTTAGCCAGCGTTCGACTTCTTCGATTGGTAGTCCCTTGCGACGCGCGTAGCTTTCGATTTGGTCTTTGGTGACTCGATCTACGGCGAAGTAACGGCCTTCGGGATGCGAGAAATACAGACCGCTCACAGATGCGGCAGGAGTCATTGCGTAGGAAGTCGTGAGTTCGATGCCCGTCAGCGACTCGGCATTAAGCAGGTCGAAGAGACGCCGCTTCTCGGTGTGGTCAGGGCAGGCCGGATAGCCGAATGCTGGTCGAATGCCGCGATACTTCTCCGCGATCAAGGCTTCCGGATTGAACTTCTCGAAGCGGCCATAACCCCAATCAATTCGAGCCTGACGATGGAGCCATTCAGCAAACGCTTCGGCCAACCGGTCAGCTAGAGCCTTGGCCATGATCGACTGGTAGTCGTCATGCTCGGCATCGAACTTCGCGCACAGCTCGTCGCAACCGAAACCGGTCGTGACTGCGAATGCCCCGAGCCAATCAAGACGTCTCGAATCAACTGGCGCGACGTAGTCTGCCAAAGAGCGGAAATCAGTCTGGCCTTTACGCTCCCATTGCTGACGCAGCATCGGGAAACGCGTGAGTTCTTGAGTTTGAAAACGCGAGATGATTTCGTCGCGACTGGTCACTCCCAGCTTTTGATAAACGCGATCCTTCTTGCCCGCGATTGTCCCCTTGCCGGTATTCAATCGACGAGCCATCTCGATGGGACTGAGTCCCTGCGTTTCGCAGCTACACAAGTCGCGTTCGAGAATCGTCAATAGATTCGTCCGTTCGTCTCGGTCCCAGACAACGATATCGTCTCCATCAGAGTTTGCTGGCCAAAAGCCATACACAGCGCGAGCCGTCAGCAGCTTATGTTCGACGATCTCATCGAGAAGTTTTCGAGCGTCGTCATAAAGTTGCTTCGCTTGGGCACCGACGGTCGCGTCTTCAAAAATGCTGGGGTACTTGCCCTTAAGTTCCCAGGTCATGAAGAACGGAGACCAATCGATGAACGGCACCAGTTCCGAAAGTGGGAACTGATCCAGCACCTTCGTCCCCAAGAACGCGGGAGTCGCGATGGCCATCTTGTTCCAGTCCGTCGCGAACCGGCGGCTGAGGGCATCCGCATAAGGCACAAGTCCGCGATCGGCTCGATCAGCGAAGTTATCGCGATCCCGTTCTTGATCAGCTTTAACCTTCGCCACGAACGCCGGCTTCTTGTCGGCATCCAGCAAGTTCTCGACGGCGGGCACAGAGACCGACGCATCGAGCACATGCACGATCGGCGCGTGATACTGTGGAGCAATTTTCACAGCCGTGTGCTTGGCCGACGTTGTCGCTCCACCAATGAGAAGCGGCACCGAGAACCCCTGCCGTTCCATTTCTTTGGCGACATACACCATCTCGTCGAGCGACGGAGTGATGAGACCACTTAGGCCGATGATGTCAGCGTTCTTCTCGCGCGCGGTCTGCAAGATCGTCTCACATGGCACCATCACGCCGAGATCGATGACTTCGAAGTTGTTACAACGAAGCACCACACCAACGATGTTCTTGCCAATATCATGCACGTCGCCTTTCACCGTCGCGAGAACGATCGTGCCACGATACGAGGGTGCTGGCGGTGCTTCGATTATGATCTTCTCAGGCTTCGCGCCGTCAGCCGTCGATGTCCCCGGTGCGAAGACCTCAATGATCGTCGCTTTCGCCTTGGCCTTCTCCGCTTCCATGAACGGTTCCAGGTACGCCACCGCCTTCTTCATCACGCGGGCGGATTTCACGACCTGAGGCAGGAACATTTTCCCGGCGCCGAACAGTTCTCCGACCACGCCCATGCCGGCCATCAACGGACCTTGAATAACGTCGAGCGGTCGACCGTACTTCTGCCGAGCTTCCTCAGTATCCGCATCAATGAAATCAGTCACACCTTTGAGCAACGCGTGCTTGAGTCGATCTTCGACCGAGCCCGAACGCCATTCATCGCTTTGGCCTGCGGCATTCTTGCCGCCCGCCCCAGCAGCGCCTTTGAACTTCTCGCTGAAAGCAATGAGCCGCTCGGTCGCATCCGGACGGCGATTCAGAACAACGTCCTCAACGAACTCGAGTAGTTCCTTATCGATCTCGTCATACACAGCGAGTTGCCCCGCGTTGACGATGCCCATGTCGAGCCCGGCCTTCACCGCGTGATACAGGAAGACGGCATTAACGGCTTCACGCACAACGTCGTTGCCACGGAAGCTGAAGCTGACGTTACTCACACCACCAGAGGTCTTCGCACCGGGGCACTCGGTCTTAAGCCGTCGCACCGCGTCAAAGAACTCGATCGCGTAGTTCGCATGCTCTTCCATCCCCGTGCCGATCGTGAGGATGTTCGTATCGAAGATGATGTCCTCAGGCGCGAAGCCGACTTTCTTTGTCAGCAGTTCAAACGCGCGCTTGCAGATCGAGACTTTGTGGTCGGCAGTGACCGCTTGCCCGGTCTCGTCAAACGCCATGACGATGACTGCCGCGCCGTACTGTCGAACGAGCCGCGCCTGTTCGAGGAATTTTTCTTCCCCTTCCTTCAGGCTGATCGAGTTCACGACGCCTTTGCCTTGCAGGCATTTCAGTCCGGCTTCGATGACCGACCACTTCGAGCTATCGACCATCACCGGCACTTTGGCGATGTCGCGTTCGGGGGCGATCATGTTGAGGAACTTGGCCATCATGGCTTCGCCGTCGAGCAGACCTTCATCCATGTTGATGTCGATCATGTTCGCGCCGCTCTCAACTTGCTGCCGAGCAATGCTGAGAGCTTCGTCGAACTTCTCCTCTTTGATCAGCCGCGCAAACTTACGAGAGCCCGTCACGTTGGTACGTTCGCCGACCATGAAGAAGTTGCTGTCAGCACGCAGCGACTGCGACTCCAGTCCCGAGAACGTCGTCAGCGGCGCGATCGTTGGTACGCGGCGCGGCTTGATCGACTTCACAGCCTGAGCGATAGCAGCGATATGTGGAGGAGTACTTCCACAACAACCACCGACAATGTTGACCCAACCATTCGATGCAAACTCGGCAACCAGGCTGCCCATCGTGTCGGGAGTCATGTCGAATTCGCCGAGCGCATTCGGCAACCCGGCGTTTGGATAGCACGAGACATACTTCGGCGTGAGCGACGAGAGTTGCTCGATCCACGGCCTCATCTTCTCGGGACCAACTGCGCAGTTGAAACCAATGCTGAGAATCGGGAAGTGCGCAACCGAATTCCAAAACGCTTCAATCGACTGACCATATAGGGTCGATCCACCTCCCTGCTCGAACACCGTGGCCGAAACCATGACCGGCAACACGTTTCCCGTGCGCTTGAAGTACTCAGCGATTGCGAACAAGCACGCCTTCATATTGAGCGTGTCGAACGACGTCTCCGGCAGGAGCAGATCCGCTCCGCCATCTACGAGTCCACGGATCTGCTCGATATATGCGGCAACGACTTCATCCCAACTCACCATGCGGCGGCTGGAATCGTTCTCGTCGAAGGCATAGCTCAAAGCCTTATCCATCGGACCAATACTGCCAGCGACAAAACGAGGCTTACTCGGGTCGCGCTCGGTGAACTCCAGCGTCGCCTTCTTGGCGAGTGCGGCAGCCGCGCGATTCAGTTCGTAGCCCAGACTTATCGTCGGTTTCTCGCCCCACGGGTCCGCTTCGATACCGGGGAAGTAGTTCGCGAGCGAGACCGACTGCGCGTTGAACGTATCGGTCTCGATGATGTCGGCACCGGCTTCCAGATACTGCCGATGGATGTTGTCGATGACCTCGGGCTTCGTGATCACGAGGATGTCATTCATCCCCTTGAGATCTTTGGAGTGATCGCGAAAACGCTCGCCGCGAAAGTCCGCTTCTTGCAGCTTAAAGCGCTGCACCATCGTGCCCATGGCGCCGTCGAGAATGAGAATCCGGTTGTCAAGAAGCTGCTGAATCGAGTGGTCCATTGGATTCGTTCTGAATAAGGAGACATCGTCGTCACGGTGAGCCGCGCGACCAAAATCGAGTAGGTATTTCAGCGATGCAACGCGTGAGTCGCTACCGAAGCCGACAAACTGAGGTTCGCGAACTGTCAAGTGGACCGATCTCGGCTGCATCCCCGACTACTCCGCGATCCTTGCGAGTGATTCGATGACTCGCCAACTTCCGCGCGCCATGCAAACCGACCTGACCAAAATCCGCTACTTGCTCGCACTTGAATCGTCTTGCGATGAGACCGCAGCGGCGGTCATCGACCGTGACCTTCAGGTGTTATCGAGCGTCGTTGCGACCCAATACGAACTCCATCAAACGTTTGGCGGAGTCGTTCCAGAGATCGCTTCAAGAGCCCACGTGCGACGCATTTTGCCGGTCATTCAAGAGAGCTTGCAGCGAGCGAACCTGACGCTCGCCGATATCGGTGCAATTGCCGTCGCGAGCCAGCCCGGTTTGGTGGGCTCGCTGCTCGTGAGTCTGACAGCGGCAAAGACGTTGGCGATGGTGCTCGATGTGCCGCTCATCGCCGTCAACCACATCGAAGCCCATATTTATGCCTGCCGCATGGCTGCCGGTCGCGATGTATTCCCGGCGATCGGCTTCGTCGTCAGCGGCGGCCATTCCAATCTCTACGACTGCCGCAGCCCAGTCGACTTCGAAATGATCGGCTCAACGATCGATGACGCCGCAGGCGAAGCGTTCGATAAGGTCGCGCAGATTTTGGGGATTGGCTTTCCGGGTGGTCCGGCGATTCAGAAGCTGGCCGAACGAGGTAACCCCAAAGCCGTTCATTTTCCTCGCACGTTCAAGAACTCCGACAAACTGGAGTTCAGCTTCAGCGGTCTCAAGACGGCGGTGCTTTATGCGGCTCAAGGAGCTCCGGGCCAACGTAGTCCCGTCGAACCGTTAACAGAGCAACGAGTTGCAGACTTAGCCGCTAGCTTTCAAGCGGCTGTCGTGGACGTGCTGGTAGCCAAGTGCAAGTTGGCTTTGCAGCAGCGAGGTCGAACGGCTCTGTGCGTCGGCGGCGGAGTGGCCGCGAATGGTCCGCTGCGCGAGCAACTCACCAAGATGACCAAGAAGCTGGGAGTCGAGTTGCATGTCGCTCCGCTTTCACTCTGCACTGACAATGCTGCAATGGCTGCCATTGCCTGGGAGCAACTCGAACGAGGACGACTCGCTGATCTAGACCTCGACGTGACTCCGGGATTGGTCAGAAACCGCTAGCTCCGGGCCGGGAGTATTTTCCGCTACAAGGCCGAAGCAAAAGTCTTGAGGTGACTCGGCAACACTGAGAAACCAGAGATGCCTCGCGACTGCGCAAGATCAAGTCGCGCCAACACGGTTATTCCGCCCCCTCCAGGGCGCTTCCTTAGATCGGCGCAGGCGATAGGTAGTCATCCCATCCAGCGCCGCCTAGCCCTCTGAGCCGTCGTTGTCCGAAAGTGGAAGAGCCAGGGACTCATCAAACTTGATGGCCTCGCTGGCATCAGCTTCACGCAGCATGTCTTCGTTGTAGATCTCAGGCTTCTCATCGAGTGGCATTGTTCTGCGCAAATCGCCCTTGGATGGCCGAGCGGACTCGCGTCTGGCAGCAGGTGCGGGCTGGGCAGCTCCGGCTTTCACAACATCAAATGGCACATCACCAATCATCAGAACATCGCCCGGAAACAATTCCGCCGATCCAGTCTCGCGGCGACCGTTCACCCAAACGCCGTTCATGCTTTCGAGATCTCGAACGATGCAACGCTCATCAACGCGCGCCACACAACAATGCAGTCGAGAAATCTTCGGGCTGGACTCGATGATGATGTCGCAATCGGGATGTCGTCCGATCAACAGAATCGGCTTGTCGACAACGATCGGTCGTCCTCCGGCTTTAGGCTTGAGCAGCGTGGTCATTGTGGCCCCAAGTGAGTGAGCAGCAAACTCGTCCTCTGATTGGCAAAGGCCACCTTTCGGGAACCTCTTCAACCGGATCAGATTTCTCGAACGAACTTCGTTTCTTGGCGTCTAGCTCCTGACGAACCATCGAAAGCATGTCCGGCATCCGCCCGAGCCATGCTTCAGCAACTCCTTCAATTCTTCCAGCAACCGTCATCGAAAAGTCGTCGCGATCGATAACTTCTCGCCTGCCTTGTGACCAACTCTCGATCCATCTTCAAAGGCCATCGGCACCTTCACGTTTACGAGAACTCGACTCCTTCCCCGCTCATCCTGACGAAGAACAGTCGCTGCTCGGGCTTCCTACTGAATGATTTCGCACTGCGGCAGCAAGGTCTTCAGTGCAGAAACGGCGGCGTCGGATATCAAAGTCCCGAAGATATTCAGAACGGTGAGTTCTTTCATCGACGCAGCGATCGCCAAGAATCCATCCCCAACCGGGCAGTTTCGCAGCCCCAGTTCCTTTAAGTGCGGCAATTCGCTCAACCAGCGCAATCCGTTCTCTGTGATGTGAGTCCGATCCAGCCAAGCGACCTGCAATTGAGTCAGTTGCGCCAGATGGTGTGAGCATCGGTCAGAGATGTTCGTACCCCGCAAACTCAACGCCGTCAGACTTTGCAAACTCGCGACATGATGGACGCTATCGTCATTGAGCATCGTCCCGCTTAGCCCGATCCGTTGCAGCGACGTCAGCTTCGACAGGTGCTTGAGACCATGCCCTTGGACTCGAGTCCCGCTCAGCCCCAACCCCTTAAGCTTGGAGAGCGCTCCGAGGTGAGCCAATCCACCATCTGTCACCAACGTGTCCCCCAGGAAGAGTTCTTCCAATTGGGTGAGCTTACTGAGTTGCTCCAAGCTGCGGTCGGTCACGGACGTGTAAGCCAAGTTGAGCACTGTCAGTGACGGAAGGTCGGCGATGTAACGCAGTCCCTCTTCAGTGATGTTTGTGCCGAGCAGTCCCAACTTCTTCAGATACTTCAAGTGCCTCAAGTGCTTGAGGCCAGCATCCGGCAATTGGCGATGATGGTAGAGCCCCAGATCTTCGAGCTGATCGAAGCGCTTCAGGTATTCGAGCCCGGCTCGGGTGAGCTGCGCCTGATCAACTCGCAACTTGGTGATCTCGCCGTTTGTGCCGAGTTCCACTTTGCCAATCGCATTGAGCGCCGTGACCAAGTCACCGTTGTATTTCTCGACGGCTTCCAGCAGCGGGTCGGGAGTAAAGGCGATGAAGCAATCGGGCAAGTACGCCTGCAAGTCCGAGACGCCTTCAGCGGTCACCATTGTTGTGCCCACGTCGAGCACGTGCAGATTCGCGAGCGACTTGAGGAACATCAGACCGACATCAGTGACGCCTTTGCAAAACACCAGCCCCAGCAACTCCAACTCTTTAAGGTTGGCGAGGTGCGGCATGCCTGCGTCGGTGACTTTGGTGTAATCGAGATTCAGATCTCGCAGTTGAGTCAGCTCGCCAATCTCAGCCAGGCCAGAATCGGTGATATCGGTGTCCGACAGAATCAGCATGCGCAGCATCGGCAGCTTACTAAGTTCCGCGAGTCCGGCATCTCGAATGCGGCAGCCTCCCAAGATCAGCATGTCGAGCTTCTTCAGCCCGGCCAGATGCTGCAGCCCACAATCAGTGACTTGAGTGGTCGAGAGATCCAGCGTTTCGAGACTCGCTAACTGACCGATGTCCTTGAGTCCGGCATCTGTGATCTCTGTGTCAGCGAGCATCAGGCTGCGAACTTCGGGAAACGCTTGCAGCAAGTGCGTGTGCTCATCGGCGAATTGGGACTCAGAGAGATCCACCAATTGCACGCGTCCCGCATCCTCCACGATCCGCGCACCAAGCGTCTTCAATTCTGCCACCGCCACTGCGATTGACGATTCAGATTCTGGGTTCATTCCTTGACCTCGAATGTGACGAAGGCCAGTTGAAGCCGATTGCCCATCAGCCCAACTAGCACAAACAGCAGGCCCGAAAGCCGGGCGGATGATAGTCAGCGACTGGCCCCGAGGCAGGCTGCTTTTGACGGTTCGCGAGAGAATGTCCGACGTCCGATCCCGCGCTAGAACCCCGCCGGAATCTCGACTTCATACTCGTTGGGAGCCAGATCATCGGGGTCGATCGTGGCCGGAATACCGCTCATCCAAGCCACCGTGGTGAACTCGGCAACTTGATCGCCCCATCTCTCGCCGACATCGTCGCGAGCGGACAACGGAAGCAAGACGACCAACCGCTTTGCACCGGCCCAACGGCCAGGCAAGATCGAATAGAAGCGATCGAGATAAGACGTCTCAGCAAAGCACGCTCGACGCAACGCTTCCAGAAACGCCGGAGTGATCTCGCGCACGCCGCTCTTGGGTTCGAGCGCGATCTGCAACGTCGAGTGCGGATTGTCCGCCAACAGTCGCTCGATCCATTGAGCGAGCTTCGCCCGATGCGGCTTCCATTGAGACGATCGAACCCACAGCGTGATGGCTTGAGATCGTTCCTGCGCTGGCGGCAAGGGATCAGCACCGTCCGGCCAATCGTCCAAATCAACGCGCACCGTTCGAGTGAGGCCGTTCGCTCCGCGCCCCGGTGCAATCAATTCGGGTGCACCATGCGCATCGAACTCAGCATCGAAGATGTCTTCGGCCTCGGCCATCAATTCATAGAAGTCATCCAACTGCAACGTCGGAGTCTCCAACACGTAGTACGGCGGTCGCGGCTGAAAGCGAAGTCCCAGTTGCTGAGCCTCTTGCCGAAACGCGGTCCCCGGCAGAATGGCCAAGTTGAAGACTTGGATGTCACTGTAAAGCCCCGAGCCGTGTACGTACTCGAAGCCTCTTCGAATTGAGTCCGGCGTATCTCCAGGCAACCCGATGATGAGGTCGATCTTCACGCTGATGCCCGCATCCATCATCGCTCGGACACCACGCTCAAACGCCTTCATGTTGTTCTTGCGATCCATCAACTCCATCGCCAACGGGTCGATCGACTGCAATCCAATTTCGACCTCAGTGAAGTTGGCGTCGCGCAGCAAGCGAGCCGTCTCAGGGGTGATGCCTTCTGCCCGCAGCTCACCAAAGTACGTGAACTGCCCGTCGGGATTGTTGCGAGCCAGCATCTTCACAAAGTCATCAAACTCACGTCGCTGATTGAGCGTCGGATCAAGAATGATGACTTCCTTCGCTCCGCGTTCTCTCGCATGAGCCAGGTTGGCTTCGATCTTCTTCTGCGAGACGAAGTACAACGCGTCGTAGCTTTTCGGGTAGTAGCAGAACTTACATTTGAAGATGCAGCCACGAATCGTTTCCAACAGCAGCATCTGCTCGTCCGCAGCGTCCAAGATCCCGCACAGATACGGCGACGAAATTGGATCCAGTGAAGGCAACGGCTGACGGAACGTCGGAGTCGAAGGACTCGTCACGAGCGGCAAATCGAACCGCCCTGCTCCACTTCGATTCCCGTTCTTGGTCGACACCCACAGACCATCAATCGCACGACTCGGCCAATCGCGACTCCGTAAGTCATTCAGGAGATCCACGAAAGTTTGTTCGCCCTCGCCGATCGCTGCAAAGTCGAGTTCCGATCGTTCCAACACCCAAGCGTTATCCGCCGTGATCTCGGGACCGCCCACGATGATGCGCAGGTCAGGCCGCCGCTGCTTGAGCAACTTGGCGACATACAACGTCCGATCGATGTTCCACAGATAGCACGTGAAACCCACCATCCAGGGATCGTGACAGCATATCGCATCGACCAGCCCCACATCGCTGAGCGTGTTGGCCAGCGGCGTCGGCAAGATGTCGATCTGATAGGCGTCGCTCAGACCGGCATTCTGAGCGTGCATCTTCAGATAGCCCGCCGCCAGCGGCACGTTGCCGCGAGCCGGCGACATTCCGGGTTGAGGAATCGGTAATTGAACTAAGACGATCGTGCGGCGAGACATTGAATTTGCTGCGGTGGAAGGTGAGGGTTCAAAGCGGCGGGACTGTAGCAGCAACCGCGAACCTCTGAAGTGGCAGCGGAAGTTCGACGTAGCCTTTCAACAAGATCCAGCCAATTGCCGTCATCCCAATAGCCCAACGCGACAGACATGATGTTCCTCAATTCCTCATCTCTGCGCCCCCAGCGACTCTGCGTGAGAACTCTTCCACTCGCCCGATTGAAAAACAGCAAGCCCAGAGGAGACCGCCTCGATTAATCGCCACTCCTCAAGCTAAGTGTCTCACCTCTATCTCGTGGTCGATCGAAGCGCAGGCGTCGCGATATCGAAGTGACAATCGACACGATCTCCGAACTCGAACGGCGTATCCCCGTTCCCTTCTCAAACCAACTTTCTGTTTGGCTCCATCACCGCACGATTCAGTTCTGAGTCGCGCTCCAATACCACTCCGTCTCGCCACTGACGACCGCGATGTCCGCTTCAAATTATCCAGCCACATCCCCAAGGTGTTCGTTATGAAGTCTCTGCCGAGTTGGCTTGCCTGTTACTTACTCTGGTCGGCCACGATCGCGATCGCCGCAGATCCGGTTCTGACAAAGATGGGACGGCGAGCAGACGGCTTGCCGATCGTCATTGCTCACCGCGGTTCGAGTGGAGAACGTCCCGAACACACCATCGCGGCCTATAAGCTTGCGCTGGAACAAGGAGCGGATCTCATCGAAATGGATCTCCAGCTCAGCAGCGATGGAGTGTTAGTTGGCTTACATGACACAACGCTCGATCGAGTGACCGACATTGCCGACCACCCCGAATTCGCGGCCCGAAAAAAGACCGACAAGAATGGCAAATCGAGCTTCTGGGTTCGCGACTTCACGTTTGCCGAACTGCGCACGTTGCGAGTCCGACACGTCATCGGTGGTAAGCCCACTCTGTATGACCGCGAGCAGTTAATCCCCACGTTTGCAGAGCAGATTGCTCTTGTTCGCAACCACAACGCTAAGACCAAGTCGCGCGTTGGACTGTGCCCCGAATTGAAAAATGTCGGTGGCTTGAAGGCTGTGGGATTGGACCTTGAAGCCGCGTTTCTCAAAGCCGTCCAAGACCATCATCTTGAAGGCGACGAGTCGCTGCCGGTCGTTGTGCAATGCTTTGAACTGGAGACCGTCGAACGGCTGCGATCGCGCGTCAAACTGCCGCTGGCTTATCTCGTTGGTTCGCGTCCCGATGATCGAGCCATGGGCCGAGTGCTCGAAGCCGCCGACATCCTCGCGGTGCATGTGAAGGCCATCCAACCGGATGACTCTGCAGTCTGGATTAAGTCGCTGCATCAGCGCGGACTGGGTGTCATCGCCTGGACCTACAAAGACGATCTCGCCCAAATGCGAGCCGGCATTGCCTGCGGTCTAGATGGCTATTTCACAGACTTCCCCGCTGCCGGTGTCGCAGCCCGGAAAACCGGCAAGTAATGCTGGGCGACCGAGACTGAGTGCGTCTGTAATTGATCTGCCATCGCGCCGACTTCTTCGCGTCCCAATTCTCTTTTCCGCAAGAATCTCAATGAGCTTTAACCCGCTGCGACTTCTCTCCTCTTTGGTGGTAGCTGCCATGCTGACTGCGTCTGCATCTCAACTTCGAGCGGATGATCCGCTGGTCTTTGTCTCGTCTTTCGCCCCTGGAACCCAAGGCGCCATCAATGCCTATCAGCTCGATCAAACAGCAGGCACACTCAAGCTGCTGAAATCGACCAGCGGCGTCGAGCACCCGTTCTTCCTCGCACTCTCACCCGATCGCAAATTCTTGTACTCAATTCACGCTCGGCAGTTTGGCGGCAAAGAACCCGAGAACGTTGCGGCCTTCGAGGTAATGGGACGCACGGGCGAACTCAAGCCGCTCAATCGAGCGTCCGCGAAAGGCACTGCGGCCTGCTACTTACACGTCGACGCCACCGGCCAAACCGTGTTGGTCGCCAACTATTCGAGTGGCAGCATTGCGGCGTTGCCTGCGGCCAAAGATGGATCGCTCAGCGAATCGGCCACCTTCATTCAGCACGTCGGTTCGAGCGTGAATCAGTCACGTCAAAAGGAACCGCACGCGCACGCCATCATCACCAGTCCCGACAACCGCTACGTCTACGCTGCCGACTTGGGCCTCGACCAAGTGCTCTGTTACCGATTGGATGCCAAGACATCGAAGCTTACCCCCAACGATCCGCCCTTCGCTAAGTCGCCCGCCGGAGCAGGCCCGCGACATCTGACGTTTCATCCCGACGGAAAGCATCTCTATGTCATCAACGAACTGCTGAACTCAGTCACGGTTTTCGCGTATGACGCCTCTACCGGTGCCCTCAGCGAGCAGCAGACCATCTCGACGCTACCCAGCGACTTTAAGGGGACGAGCCATTGCGCTGACCTGAAGATCACGCCCAACGGCAAGTTCCTCTATGGCACCAATCGAGGCCACGACAGCATCGCGGCCTATCGAATTGCGGACGATGGAAAGCTGACGTTGATCGCCATCGAGCCCAGTTTGGGGAAAGGCCCACAGAACCTCGCGATCACACCCAATGGCGAACTGCTGCTCTGCGCGAACATGCCCGGCAAGAACATCGCCGTCTTCCGCATTGATGGAACCTCGGGCAAGTTGACTTCGACGGGCACGCCGCTCGAACAGGCCAGTCCATCCTGCATCATGCTGTTGCCGTAAGAAGAACGACATGGTCAGCAGCCAGTTGTGAGAAACGTTCGTTCGAAGGCGGAACGTCTCTCACAGCTCTTGAATGAGACCGCCAAGTCGCGACGAATCAGACCGACATCGGGCGTCGTTGCAGCGCCATCGACGGTCTCACTCGTTTGCCAAGGATTAGCTCACCAAGTCGTTGCCATTCTTGAAGACAGTGTCGAGGGCCGAATTAATGACGGTGTCGACGGCATCGTTGTCTTCGACGTGAATCTCATCGACTCCGCTGCCGCCATTGATGCTGTCTGCTCCGGCACCGCCGTAGAGCGTGTCGGCTTGCGAGCCGCCGGTGATGGTGTCGTTTCCGTTACCTCCGTGAGCGATCAGCCTCGCGAGCGTCAGCAAAGACGCATTCACAATGTCGTTGCCCGAGCGAGCGTTGATATCGACGATCTCGATCGAACCAAAGCTCAATGACATGCCGCTCACGAGACCGACTGTCGCTCTGGAAACGAGCACTCGGCCACCGTTGTCGCGCACCGTGAAGTTGTCGCCGTCGGTCCACACGAAGAGATCGTCGCCTTCGCCGCCGTTGACGGTGTCACCGCGACCAACTCCGCCGGAGAGTGTGTCGTTTCCGTTACCCCCGTTGACGACATCGAAGTTGCCGGTCTGACCTTGCAGGTTGTCGTCACCTTCGCCGCCGTTGATGGTGTCGGAGCCCGCTCCACCGCGAACGAGATCGTTGCCATCACCGGCATTAATCAAATCGTTACCGCCACCGCCGTTGACGATGTCATTTCCGTTACCGGCATTTATGAGGTCATCGCCGAGATCACCCATCAGCACATCGTTCCCAGCGGTGCCAGTGAGTGTGTCGTTGCCGCCACCAGCATTGACGACGACAGGACCGTTGAAGCCGCTTGCATTGATCGTGTTCGCGGAGTCGCCGCCAGTCAGTTGCCCTTGTTCGATACCAATCAGTTCATCGGTTCCGGTCAACGACCCAACAAGCTGAGCTGAGGTCAGCACGTAGTTCTGGTCGCCGAACTCGGCCACGATGTCGAGCCCCTCGCCACCATCGAGCTGGTCACTGCCGAGTCCTCCGATGAGCACTTCTCGATCGGCACCTTGACCTCGCAAGCGATCGTCTCCAGCTTGCCCATCGAGCAGGTCTGAGTCAGCACCGCCCAGCAAGCCGTCATTGCCGCCGCCGCCAAACATCGAATCGGCGCCGTCACCACCAATCAACACGTCGTCTTGAGCACCACCATAGACCACGTCATTGCCTCGGCCCGCTGTGACGATGAGCTTTGTCAGCGTCAGGTTGCGAGCGTCGACGATGTCATCACCGGCCAATGTCGTGAGTTCGATTTGCTCGACCGAGAGAGAACTCAATTGGAAGGGGATGATGCCCGCATCGGCTTTGCGTTCGGTGGTCACCCGACCGGCGTTGTCGCTGAGTGTGATCGTCTCGCCTTGCAGCGCCGTATCGGCACCGAGCACTGTCAGACGATCGCTGCCCCCCGAGCCGTCGATGTTGTCGTTACCGTCACCGCCGCGCCACGGGAAGAGGTCGTCGCCCATGCCGCCGGTCAGCGCGTCGTTGCCACGTCCGCCGATGACGGTGTCGTTACCGCGAGCGGCGTTGATCGTGTCGTTGCCGGCGCCGCCTTCGATCGAGTCATCGCCCAGCGAACCAACAATCGCGTCGTTACCGCTGTCGCCGTAGATCCGCACGCCGCGCCGTAGAGCAGACGCGTCGATGTTGTCGGCACCGTCACCGCCATAGACGCTCAACGTTGCGGCGAAGAGTGCATCGACACTGTTGAGGACGATCGTGTCCGCACCGTCGAGACCGGCGATGCTTAGATTCTGTGTCGGATTGGCGAAGCGGAAATACGGAGACAGGTTCGATTGGATGCCGTTGTCCGAAATGCTTTCGTCGATGAGGCCGATCGTTTCCGTGCCGTTGTAGAACGTGAAGGACTGACCTTCGGCAGTCAGGAACTCATTCACGGCTGCAATTCCCGATGCCGTGATGACCTGCGTCGTCGAGCCAACCGTGACATAAATGCCCGTCGTGTTGCCGTTACTGGTATGCGAGACCGCCGTGACATTGCTGTGGCTGGTTGAAATCAGCTCGTTGCCGTTACCGCCCGCGTTGAACGTCAACGGCGTGCTGAAGAAGCCGCCCGTTCCGTTGTAATCCACAAAGAGCGAGTCCGACTCATCTCCGCCATTGATCGTCAGAGTCGTGAACGAAGACGTCGGACGCGAATCAATTGGAGTTCCGCCTTTGAAGACTTGCAGCAGATTGGCGTCCGCATGAGTGACACGCTGCACGCTGAAATCGTCTTCGTCATTCGTTCCGTCGATCGTCGCGTTGCCCGTCACCACAAACGCAAGATCGTTGCCGTCACCGCCGTAGTAGCTCAGCACGCCTTGCACTCCGTTGAGCGTCACCGCAGTGTCGTTTGGAGTGCTGTCGTAGCGACCGCTGATGAGATCCGAGCCGTCGTTGTTGACCAGCACAAACTGCTCACCGGCAGCGACAGCCAACGGCAAGTTTTCAATCGTCAGAGTGCCTGATACCGTAAGTGGATCAACAACAGAGATCGGCAAGCTCGTGCGTCCGAGCTGCAGGTCCGTCCCATTAATTGAGGTTGAATCAAGTCGACTGGCCAAGCCGACGTCGCTTACCACAACGCTTGAGCCTTGCAGATTGATCGAACCGAGAGCCTCATTGCTGATGGTGTCGATCGTCAGTGAGCCCGTCGTCGCGATGCTGATTTGGCCCGGAGCGTGGATGTCTGCAGCGCCCTTGAGCTGCACGCCGACACCATCTCCGACATTCCCGATTATCAAATCTCCCTGGTTAGAGATGTTGATCACCCCGAAGTTCGCTGCACCAGACAGCTCGCTGACAACCATCGCAATTGGTTCGTTAGAGGTTCCAAAGCCGTCCTCGGCGGAGAAGTAGAGGTTGCTCGCTTCGATGTCTGCGGCAGCGTTTCCAGCGGATGTGATCGCTCCGCCAGACGCATAGAGGTAGAGCGGATATCCCGCATCGTTGAGCCCCGTCACGTTGATCGACGAGCCGAACAGAGACATCTCGGCAGCAAAGCTCGAACTCTGGATATTTAGCTCGGCGTTGGGATGTCCGATTTCGATGTAGTTGAAGTTACCAATGTTCGCGATGTCGGCGTCGCTGAGGTTGTAGTCTCCGCTACCTCCACCAACTCCGACTGACGTCACGTGAATCGGCACGAAGTACAAGTCCGCCGAGCCCGAGAGACTGCCGGTCACATTAATGTCTTCCGAGTACAGCTCCAGCGGGCCTCCCGTTGTCCCGACTGTCCCCGCGATCGTGATGCGGCCACCTGCCGCCAAGTTGATCGCGGTGCCACTGGAATCGAGCACCGAGAGATCATGCAGGTTCTCGACCCAGATCGCTCCCGCCGAACTGTCGGCAGACAACTCGGCGATATCCGAGTGCATTGCGCCGTTGCTCCCGATGCCATTCTTCGCAGTAAAGGAAGCGGAATTCGCCGTCACGCTGACTCCCGAAACGACATCGTCAATCGCGCCGCGCGTTGAGGTCATCGTGACGCTGTCGGCAGTCACGTCGGCGAACGTGATGTCGCCATCGGCCGTCACAGTCAGATCACCAGCGACATTCACGGTTCCGCTGATTGTCGCCTTGCCGTCCTGAGTCGCTGTGCCCGCATTAATGGAGAGATCACCGCCAGTCGTAATTCCGGAGCTGATACTCACATCATTCGCCGCTGCGAGCGTGACCTTATTGGTTCCCGCCGTAATCACTGCGGCAATCACGAGGTCGTCGTCGCTCGTGCCTTGCGAGTAATCGATGTCCTGTCGACGGAACGAGTTCAAAGTGCTATTCGCCGACAGTGCCACGAGATACCGGTTATCGCTCGTGACGAAGTGTCTCTTCGGCACGGCCAAACTAGTGCTGCTTGTCTGTGTGAGTAACCCCGTCTCCGCATCTCGGCTGAAGACGGTCAGCGCATTCGAGTCTTCCGCCGACACCGTGACTTGTCGTCCGTCAGGGCTGACAGAGACCGCGAGGGGATCTCCGAGATTCGAGACGCCATTCACTCCGTCTGTCACTTTTCCGACATAGGTCAGTAATCCGGTATCTGAAGCACGTTCGAAGATGGCGACCGAGCTCGAATAGTAACCCGCCACATACAGATGCCGCCCATTCGGACTGAGGGCGAGTGCTCGCGCTCCATTCAAGCCTTCGACTCCGTCAACGCCGTCGGACAATGCCCCAACGAAAGCGAACTGACCGTTGGATTGCCGCGAGAAGATCGTCACTGCATCACTGCTGCTAGCAACGAAGTACAAAAACGAACCGTCGCTGCTGATGACTCCCGCTTCGGGCGTTGAGAGTCCGACAACGTCATTCACTCCATTCACAGCACTGCTTTGAACCGTGAGTTCTCCCGTCGACGTATTGCGAGACAGGAACGTCACCGAGTCAGCAAGACGATCAAGCACATAAGCCGAAGTGCCATCGGGCGAGAACACGATGTCGGACGGCGACATGAAGCCACTCAACGTCGACGCATATGTCAATGCCCCCGAAGAAGGATCTCGATCAAACGTGACGATGTTCCCGCCATCGTTCAGCACATAGACGTTCTGTTGATCGGGACTCAGGCGAATGGCTTGCGGTGCCGACATGCCGGTGATGCCCGAGCTCCCATTGGTGTAAGTCGCGATGTAATACAGCCCGCCCGAGCCGATGGTGTCGAGCACGACATGAACCACGGAGTTCGTCTGAGGATTCACGGCGTAATAATCGCGGTCGTTCGTTGCCGCCGCGAAGGAGATAGCAGGCAATAGGTCCGTACTGGCATAACCAGTCCCCGTCAGCGCGCCGTCGCCCGGAACGCCGCTGGCATCAACGATCAGATTGATCGTGCCGCCGTCGTAATTGTGGACGTTCTCATCGACCTGCATGCCGCCGCGCGTATGGATCGTGATGTTGTCCTGCCCCGTGGCGACGCCGTCGAAGTTCGTAACGGTTAGCCCCGAGACACCAAAGATGCTGTCGATCGTCAAGTGCTTCGAGTTGTTGAAGGTGATGTCGCCTTCATCGACCGACACAGCGAGCCGACTGACGGCGAGGTCCATCGGGAAGTCACTGCTGTTGACGCCCTTCGCCGATCGAATCGCGAGTCCGTTGGCTGTGATGTCCGCCGGATCGCCGGTGGAATCGAAGACGCCATCAGTGTTCGCGAAGAGCCCGAGATCGAACGCTCCCGCATCAATCTTCGCATACACAATCTTGCCGCCCGCAAGGCGAGTATGAGTCTTAAAGACGGGCTCATAGGTCTGCAGCAAGCCGCTACCCGCTGCGTAATCGCCGATCGTCACAAGCGAGAACGTGTCGGCGATGTTGTTGTAATCCGAGTAATCAATGTTGAAGTCACCGCTGTTGTAGATGCCGATCGAACTCGTCGGATCAAACGGCTTCAGCGTGAGGAACCCCGTGCCCGAAATCTTCGCACCGATGGCAATGTCTCTTGCAGTAATCGAGATCTCGCCGCCGCCCGCCGTGATGACATCGCCGACGGTCAATGAATTGGGAGTTTCAATGGTGACCGTACCCGAGCCGGTCGTTTCGCTGGGGCCAATCAGCGTGATTGTCTCGGCCTTCATGACAATGTCGCCGCCGTTGGCTTCGAGAAACGCATTCTGCGTGAAGGAATCATCGCCCTCTCCGCCATCGACAAAGAAGCCGCCTTCCAGCGTGCTCGGCAAGCTCCCGATGAAGATGAAATCATCACCGCCCAATGGCATGAGATTGATGCCGTTGAACGCGGAGTAAGGCACGCTGATCGCGTTCGTCCCCGATCCGAGCGCGCCATTGATGTCAGTCGTAAAGATCGCGTTGCTGTCGTTGATCCGCAGATACCCGTCGTTGTCGGGATCGTTCGCAATGCCCCAACCGTCGTTGCTCGTCCCACCATTGATGTCGGTGACTGTGAGCAAGCCATTCACGACCGTGACCGACGTCTCTGGAGTCGGAAGGGTTGTGAAGCTAAGGGTCTGTTCGTTCGTCGGATCACCCAACGCATTCTTGCCGACCACATACATCACGTAGGCCGTGTTGGGATCAAGTCCCGTAAAGCTCTCGGTATGCGGGCTCGTGTAACTGCGATGTCCAGAGTGGAGTGGAGCTCCTCCGCCGCTCGCTTGTCCTACTTCAATCTCAGAAGCCGTCGGCTCGTTGTCGCTCGCGAGTACCACGACAAACCAATACTCGCCGCCCGTCTGCGGGAGCGAAACTTCGATGTCTGAAGTCGCCTGTGTCAGCGTCCCTTGAGTCAGAGTGATATTCGCAATGAAGTGCTGCGCTTCGAACGCACCGACATCAATCACACCGCCTGAAACACGAGTCAGTCCGCGCTGATCAACATTGCTAACAGCAGCCGAGTACGCGTTGTTCGGATCGACTCCGGCATCCAGCGCAGGGCTGCCGCCACTGATCGGCATCGAGTAAGTCGGTCCTCCATTGTCACCGAACGAACCTAATTGAGGATCAGCGATTTGTATGTGATTCGTCGGATCAGCCTGCAAGGCGGCACCGTTCTGTGTGCCGGACTCGATGATGTTCCCGCTGAAGTCAACGAAGTTGATCGAGCCGCTCCCGTGCCCTTCAATTTCGAGGTCAACAATGGGAGCCGAATCAACGTTGATGGAATCCGCGAGGATCGTATTCGCGATCGTGAGATTGATCGCTGCGGTGTCAGTATGAATTGATACCGCTCCAGTTTCGTCGGCGAGGTTTCCCGAGAACGTCGAACTCTCGATCGTGACGGAGCCATTCAACGCATACACCGCTCCTCCGTAACCGCTGCCGGCATTGCCGTCATAGGCTCCGCCTGAAGCACCGTTTTGAAAGAACGTCGAATTGCGAATCGTTACTGAAGGGCCTTCAGAGTAGATCGATCCTCCGAAACCGCTTGAGACTCCGAATACACTTCCAGAGCCTTCGGCCGCGTTATTCACAAACGCCACACGATCAATCGTCAGATCTCCGACGCTGAAGATCGCTCCTCCGTAACCAATATAGGTGGAGTCGGCATCGGTGATGCCGGTCGCGATACCGTTTCGTACCGTCAAATCTTCGAGCGTGAGCTTCGCGCCGCCGAGCACATGAAAGTACCGAAAACCATCAATGCTCCCGTTGCGATCAATCGTCAGCCCATTGTCCCCTGCAGGTCCAACAATGGTGATGTCAGTACTGAGCACGAACGCTGTATGTCCAATGACTCCTTCGTCGCTCGTCCCCGAGAGATAGGTCGACTGATCCCCGCTCGTGAACAGCGACGGATCAAACACAATCCTGTCCGCACCATTGCCGGTTTCCGAACCATCAACAGAAGTGTCCGTCTCAGCCGCCTGAATGGCTTCTCTCAAAGTGACGAGCCCATCTTGAGTCGTGTTATCTGCAAGGCTGGTGACAGTGATGAATGGCTGAGTGAGCAGCGTTCGCTCTTCGAGCCGCTCACTCAGATGGACTCGATCTGCCAGTTTCATCGTCGAAAGCTTCGCGTGTCTCTTATTCTTGCCAGTCAAGCCCAACTTCGTTTTTAACCGCGCCAGCCACTGAAACGACGACATGCTGCGTCCTTCTTGCCACGAGACCGGAAGACTCCTGCTGGATCACAAGATGCTCCTTAAAAAGGGCACGCTGATCCAAATCGTCTCGTCGTGATCGGACGCTGCTATGCGGTAGAGTGACAGGGAAAGCCACTAAGCGAAGTTCACATCCCAACTGTTCCGTTACCAATTGGCATACGCCACACAATTGGCGCTGCGGCAAACGCGGGGACTTTGCCGGAGTGGATTAAGAACTGTCGAACAGACTCCAGCGACGAAGGTGCTCTGCAACGCCAATCGAAGTTAGAGAAACGTGTCGTAAGCAACGCACGTCACTCGGCCTTATTGAGCCCCAATGCTTCGGACAACGGAGTTTCGACATTGCCTCCAGGAGCGTCGACATGAGCGAGCTTGGCGACAGTCGAGGCCAAACATGCCGGACTGACGAGTCGGTCAAAGCGGCCGTTCTTGATCCCGTGGCCTAACGCGAGCAACGGCACGTGAGTGTCGTAGAACCACGGGCTGCCGTGAGTCGTGCCTTTCTTCGATGTACCAGGCACGCAGTACGGGGTCAGGCACCATTGCACATCGCCACTGAGCTGCGGGTGAAACATCCGACGCATTGCGTTGTGAACCTCATCACCGCTGCCATACAGCAAGTCTTCGCGAGTCTTCGCCGTCGCCACGTAACGATGCTTGGCGATCCAATCGCGAGCAATGCGGCGTGCCTGAGGCAATCGGTCACCTTTGAGTGCCGGATGCTTCTGATCTAGATAGAGCGCCAAGTCTTCGACGAACTCAATGAGTGGCGGCTTCACGTCGGCAGCGACGCCCAGCTCGGTCCTCAAATGTGCTTCAAGTTCCACCTTGATGACATCAATCGGCAGCGGATTACGAACCGCCGGCAGCTTCAATTGCTGAGCCACCTGGACCACCGGAGCGACTCCGTGATCAGCGGTGATGAAGAGCGTCCATTGGTTCTGACCGACTTGCTTATCGAGATATTTCGCAAATTCGCCGAGGTCTAAGTCGGTGCGATAGGTGATGTCTTCGACTTCGTAGCTATGAGGTCCAAACGCGTGGCCGACGTAGTCGTTGGACGACAGATTGATGCAGAGCAAGTCTGTGATTCCGTCCTTGCCAAGCTCCTCGTGCTTCACCAACTCCTTCGCCGCCGACAGCGTCACTTCATTGCCAAATGGCGACGCGAGAACTTGGTCGTCGAGATCATCCGGTCCACCCTCACCCGGCTTGAAAATGTCATGCGGGAACTCGGTGTCGAAACCCTTGGGAGGATTCTCCCAATCGTTCTTGTCCGGTCCGATGTTGCGGTATTTGGCCTGAGGATGCAGCAGCTTCCACTGCTTGCCGCGATATGCGTCCAGAAAGTTGGCCGCGTTCAACGCCTGCAAATAACTCGGCAGATCGGGTCGGTAATACTCGGTCGTAACCCAGTTGTTCTTCTCCATCCAATACGCCGCATCGGCCGCATGGCCCGACATCAAAATCGATGCTCGGTCCTTGATCGCCAAGCCAAACCCCTTGGCTTGGCGAGACGCGAGCTTCATGCGGTCGCCCACCGTATCGACTCTCAGCACGCGAGGTGACATCGGATTTTTGGACTCGATGCCGACGACCTTTGTCAGCGGGTCACTAACGCAGTACTTCCGCTTCTTCAGATCGCGGTCATACCAATTGTTTTCAATGACTCCGTGAGAACCCGGATAGGCTCCCGTGAGCTGCACGGCATGGCCCGGAGCAGTAACGGTCAGTGAATGGCGATGATGGCAATTGGTGTAATGAGAGCCCTCGCGATCGATCCGCCGAAAGATGCCCTCGTTCGAGAAGTTGTCCTCGAACCGAATCAGATAGTCCTCGCACAACTGATCGACACTCACCACCACGATCAGCTTCGGTGGCTCGGCTTGAACTTGCTGCTCAGCGGTTAGACCCAACCCGCAACTCAATGCCGCGAAACCGACCGCTCGACGCAACGACCAACACTTCTTTACGAACCCACTGAGCATGCTGAAACCCTCTGGGATGAACTCGCCATTCAATGCCAATTTGAAGCACAACTTGCTTGGGACTCTAAGCCCGGCCAGCACAACTTCAACCGGATCCGATGAGCAAACCCAGACCGCGACAAACCACGTTTCTTGAGTCTACTTGCCTGCGATTGAAAGGAATTTGCAAGCTTCGTCAGCCGCGACTAGCGAGTCAGAGAAGAACGATTTTCGGACCAGCAATATCCGAAGAACCATAAGTGCCTTCCGGCACGCCTCGATGAGATGACAGGAAGTTGTCTGCGGAGGCATCCACTGTGCCTACTGCTTCCGACAGTAGGTATGCAGACAAAAGATGTGGTGAATGGGGATCAGGCCATCCCGCCAATGCGAGTTCTGACAATGCTGGTCTTGGACGAGCCAGCGCTGCCTTGTCTCGCGGGAAAGTGAAGCGCTTATGACTCAAGGTTCTCCTGACGTCGCACCCACGCAAGCGGGACTGATGGATCAAAGGCAACCCGCCGAAGGCAAGTCGACGGCACCCGCTCCTCTGGGGCGCACGTTGGCCTTGTTGGGTGTGACGATCGGTCTGAGCACCGTCCTCACCGGGAGTATCGCCGGTCCCAAGCGCGATCGATTTCCAGCCCGCCTTCTCGCCACCAAAGAAGTCATCGTCGCCCCGTCCGACGGAACCATCGACGAAATCAAAGTGAAGTCCGGCCAGATCGTCACCAACAATCAAGAACTCCTCGTCATCAGCAAGCCTCGCCAGCAGGAACTCCTAACCGCCGCAGACCAAGAAATTGAACGACTGGAAATGGAGTTGTGCTCCGCTCAAGCCAAGGCCGCAGTTGAATCGCAAAGACTGATCGACGAATTGGACCAACAGATCTTCAAGCTTGAAGACCAGATCGCAGTGATGGGTGGCGACTGTTATCTCGAACGTATGCGAGCCAAAGCCTGGAGCGAAAACACCACCTACTTCAACGCTCTCTCCAGCACCGAAATCCCACTCAGCGGATTGCATCCCATCAGCAAGTCACTGCAAACGCCGCGCGACCAGATCGATTCGATCCTGCAAGAAGCCGAATCAGAGAACCGAGCCGAGACACTGAAAGCTCGCATCGAACTCTGCCAGAACCGTTTGAAAATCATTCGTGACCGCAAGGATCAAATCGTCAAGCAATTCGAATCCGCAGTTGGAGTGTCCGGCATCGAAAAGCGACTCACTCTCGCGAAGGCTCAACGAGCGGAACTCGAAAGCAAAGCTGACAACCAGACGATCACGGCAACGGGTTATGGCTTGGCCGGCTTGGTCGCGCACGTTCCCAACGACAAGGTCAAGACGGGCGACGTCCTTGTTGAGGTCTACGATCGCGACAAAGAGTTCGTCGAAGCCGACATTCCCGCTCACCTGGCAGGAACGCTGAAGCCCGGCGACACCCTGCAAGTTCACTTCCCAGACAACACCGTTCGGGAAGGTCAGGTCGAAACCATTCCGCCGCAGACAACTCGCTCCAACAAGGCCGAATCCGAGATCACCGTCAAGGTTCTGCCCACAGGCCGCGTCTGGCCGTACCTGCCGATTGGAAGCACAGTCCAAGTCAGCGTTCGATAGACCGCACCGACATCGCGACTCACTTCACTCCGAACGTCTCCGTTGTCGCGATGAACTTCAGAAGCGATCGCATCGAGTAACCGTTTTTCTTCGCGTGCTCGATAGACGCTTTGACGGTGGGCTGATCAGCAACTCCAAGCTCACGTCCCAACGCATACGTGAAGAGTTTGTTGCTGAGGCAACTCAAGAAGAGATCTTCTTTCTGGAGTAGCGTCGCGCGCAAGTCGTCCACTCCGTTGATCGCCGTGCCGTCCGGAAGCTTTGAGGACGCGTCGATCTTCGGATCGTTCCGTTCGATGCGGCCTTTGTATCCAAAGCCTTCTTGCTCGCGCCATTCACCACTGGCGTTGTAGTTCTCAAGAGCAAAGCCGAGCGGATCAATCTTGCTATGGCAGCGAGCGCACTGGGGAAGCTCGCGATGAATTTCCAGTCGCTTACGGACTGTCGCCTTATCAATGCCAGGAACCTTGGGAGCGATGTCTCCGGCATTGGCCACTGGTAAGCCGGGATCAGTCCCCAGCACGTTCTTCAAAACCCATGTGCCGCGTTTCACTGGCGAGGTTCGCGTTCCGTTGGATGTGATGGTCAAGATCGATGCCTGCGTCACGATGCCACCGCGATGCACGCCCTCGGGAACTTTGACTTTTCGGAACTCGTCACCGCGCACATTCGGAATGCCATAGAACCGGGCGAGTCGCTCATTGATCACAACAAAGTCGGAGCTCGCGAAGTTCATCACGCTGACGTCGGTCCGCAAGATCTCGCGGAAGAAGGCTCGGGACTCCTCAGTGATTGAGAGTTCCAGATGCCGGTCATACTGCGGATAGAGATCGGAGGCCGGCGGGTTCGCCCCGACTTCCCGAAGCCCCAGCCATTGGCCCGCAAAGTTACGAACAAAGGCTTCCGACTTCGGATCCTTCAACAACCGATCCACCTGCGCGGCCAACACCTTTGAGTCACGAAGTTTGCCCGACTCGGCCAACTGAAAGAGTTCGTCATCCGGCATTGATGACCACAAGAAGTAGCTCAGTCGCGATGCCAACTCGTGATCGCTTAACCGTCGCGCGGCAGGCGACGCCTTCAAGTCCACGGGTTCAGCCAAGTACAGGAAGTGCGGCGACACCATCACCCCCATCAACGGAGTCTTGATGGCTTGAATGAACGACGGCGCGTCGGCTCTCACTTGTTGGAACCACTGTAGTTTCGAGTCCACCTCTGCGGCCGTCACCGGACGTCGATAAGCACGTTGCATGAACTTTGTCAGAACTTCTCGGGCATAGCCGACTTCATCGGTCTTGGACTTAGGCGACTCAAACAGCAACCGCGAATGGCTGACCGGCGGCCAACTCTCGTAGACGGGGCCTTCGAGCTCGAACCAATCCACGTAAGCCTCTGGTCGAGCAAACGTGTCGTGCCCTTGAAACCAAAAGTTCTCCAACACTTTGGGAATGGCATAGGCATACTCGACGGTGATGCCCGCCGACTCCGTCGTGAAGCGTGTTCGAAACTCATAGATCCCCGGCTTCTCCAATGAGTCGGGAACGTCGAATTCCGCGAGCACCTTTGGCTGACCGCCAAGCGTTTGGATCAACTTCAATCTCGGCCGTCCGTAGTCATACATGCGGTCGTTCTTGAAGTGATTGAGGTCGCGCTCCATTTGCTCTTTGTGATATCGCTCGCCCTTGGGGTTCTCCTGCATTTGCTTGTCGAAGCGAGTCTTCAACGTCTTCTCGGCAGACGCGACGACCTCTTCCCGAGACGGAACTTTGCCGCCCGCTCGGATGCGAATGACATACTCGCCTTCTTCGGGGACTTTGAAGTCGCGTGCATTGAGCGTTCGATCCCACGAGTCGTGGTGCAAAACCTTGAAGCCGTCTTTCACCGGATTTCGACCGCCATTCACAATCGCGTTGTTCTTGCCATAGCGCACGCGATTGGAATCACTGTCGCCCGAATCGACTTCAAACCGCCACTTGATGGCTTCCGGCTGACTGCCTTCCACAAAGGCTCGATCCAGAATCTTGCGAGCCGCTTCGAAGTACAGCTCGGTATGCAACGGCGACATCGTCAGCGCTTTCCCGTTGTTGTCGAAGCCGCCGGACGGTGGATCCTGAGGGAAGCCCGAGACATCAAAATCCACGCCGATCAGATCTCGAATGGTGTTCCGATATTCGTCTCGATTCAGCCTTCTCAGAACGATCACGCCGTCGCGACGAATAAGCTCCGCTTGAGTCATCTGAGCTGTCACCCAATCGACAACTTGAGCGACCTCGTCAGGCTTTGGCTGCGGCTCTTTTTCGGGCGGCATCTCGTGCGAGTTAAGCACATTGACCACCTCGCCCCACTTCTCTTTGACCGCCGGATCAAGGAAGTCCGTAGTCAGATGCTGTTCGATCCGCAGGTTGCCTTCCTTCTTGGCCCCGCCATGACAACGGACGCAGTGCGTCTTCAAGAACGGAGTGACCACCGAATTAAACTTGGCCTCGTCAGCTTTGAACTGAGGAGCCTCTGCCGCCTCAACCGCCTGACCAAGCACAACCAGCAACCCAACAAACACCGGAGCGAACTTCATCACACACAACCTCAACAAGCATTGAGCGGAAGTAATCATTCAAAGAGTCTGCCGAGTCTCGCGAAGATCAACCGGCAGCGATAGCGAGTCGTGTTCACTCACCGGCGGCGATCTCGTTTATGGCCAGGACACTCGAAACGACGGGATCCTCGAATTCGAGTTCTCCTCCATTCGTGGCGCTTCTGGAGATGAGCAGATCGTTGCTAACTCGAGCTGTGCGTCGATACGGCCTCTGTGTCACTACCCTGCGTTCTCTGCTGCTCTGTGGTGGAAGGATTATTCACCGCAGAGGAACAGAGAACGCGAACTCGGAAATCAGGCATCCGAGAGTTGGTCCTCGCGCGACCTGCGCATCCATCTTGTTGGATTTCCTCGCCTTCTGATACAAGCGCCCCGACTTATCCGATCGAGTTGTTTGGCTCGATCAAAAGTCTGCCGCTGCGTCGTATCAGCGCGGTGGCAATCCCTTGCGAATCGTCCCACGAAAAGGATGTCGTGTGAGTTCCACGGATTCGAAGCCTCAATCCATATCGCGCTGGCGCAGCCTCGCTCCGCTGTGTGTTTCGTTACTGCCCGCGGTTTTGGGGTTCGTGTTTTCCTTAGTCGGAACACGGCCCTCTCCGGCCCAGCCGCCAGCCCCCAAGCCGCCGCTCGCCTTTCGCCAGTACGCGGTCAACCTTGGTCGAGTAGAGCCGCGACGCGACCATTTCGCGTTCTTTCATTTCACCAACCACAGCAACGAAGAGATCGAGGTTCGCGAACTCAAGACAAGCTGCGGTTGTATCAGCCGGCATCAAGAACGATCAGTCTTTAAGCCCAACGAGGACGGCGAGTTCGCTCTGAGAATTCAATCCGCCAACCAAGAGCCGGGTCTCAAACGCTACACCTGCAAAGCCATCTATGGCCCCGTGGGTAAGCCCGAGGTCAGCTATGAAGCTGACCTCGCCTTCCAAGTGTGGCTGCCCGAAGCCTCGGTCATCGTTCGACCGCGAGTGCTCATCGTTCATCAGCCCAACGCCAATAAGACCGTTCGCCCAATTGCGATCACCGATCTGCGACCTAAGCCGATGAAGGTCTTGGAAGTGCATTTTGATAGCCCGTTGGCTCACGTTCGCTTGCGCGACGAAGGCGAACTCAGCGAGAAAGATCTCGAAGCCGGAGTGGTCAGCATGCTGGAAGTCACTGTCGGTGAAGTTCCGCCCGGCCGGCATGAATGCGAGATTCGTGTTCGCACCGACGACCCAGAATTCAACGTGCTGCGCATCCCCGTGAGGCTGCATGGTCCCGAAGAGTCGACCAAGAAGTCCATCGGTCCCAAACGGGAACCGGCTGATGCCTCTGACTCGTAGACTCGCTTCGAATCATCCCACGTCGGGATCTCGTTGATGCGAATACACATCACGTAAGCCAACCAAGTTCGAGGTCCGAGCGGCACCTCGAAGACTTCTCGTCCGTCCCTTTGAACTGACCACTCTTCCCAGAGATTGCCTGATATGAGACTTCTCACTGCCTGCATCGCTGCCTTTGCAATTTACTCTTCGGTTATCGCGGACGAATCATCAACCGCTCCGACCTACCAGTTGAGATACCGCTTCAAGACCGGGCAGTTCGTGCATTTGGAAGTTGAGTCTTCAACGTCCATGACCATCGTCGCCAAAGAGTTCAAACAAACGACGGCAGAGACTCGGACATCCAAGAAGCACTTTCGCGTTGTCTCCGTTGCGAGCGATGGCAGTGCAGTGCTCGAGCCGACGATCGATCATGTGGCCATCTCGATCCAGAACGACGACGACAAGCCCATCAAGTTCGACTCCGCCACCGACGATACTCCGCCGCAAGCCTTCCGCTCGGTGCAGGAATCAATCGGCAAGCCCCTCGTGCGACTGCGGTTCAAGTCCACCGGTGCTGCAACTGAAGTCCTGCCCGTCTCGGGGACCGATCGCAAAGTTTCCACGGATCCCGCGCAGCATGCCTTCCTCACGGTTCTCCCAGAGAAATCCATCGCGGTCGGCGAGTCATGGAACGACGACTTCACCGTGCCCGTCAGTGTGAGACTCACCGAAAATCGCTCAGCCAAGAAGGATGTTGCGATTAGGCGTCGATACACCCTGAAGCAAATCCAAGACGACATCGCCACCATCGAGTTCCGCATCTATCCGATGGATCTGATTCGCGAGCCCGAACTGCAAGCCCAGTTGCTCCAACGCTCGCTGACTGGAGAGCTGAAGTTCGACATCAAGAACGGAATGCAGATTGAGCTGAAGAGCAGTGGCTCTGGCCAAGTTCGCGGAGCGATCGGCCCGGACTCGTCCTTGGCGACGTCTGCGAAAAATCACGAGCGGGTCATTCAACCAGAGAAACCCGCCGCTGGCCCCGAACTTCCCACCGCCGCCGTGAGCGTGTTGGAAAAGTAGCCGCAGACACGAGCGTCGCTCCAAAACGAAGGCTGGGCAGATTACGCAAACTGCGTCTTCGGCTTTAATCAGCGGCGACAGCATGTTTCAAGCAAACGTCAAACTGATGGCATAAGCGAAGCAACAACTCTTACAGCCGCGAGCGACGCAGCATGACCGTCAAACCGTAGGTTTCTTCAAAGAGCGACACCGACTGCTTCAAGGCCACTTGCTCCAACGAAACATCGTCGAGTCCTGGCACTGAAATGACCAAGCGCTCGGACTGAATTGAGCACGAGAACTCTTTGATGCGTTGGCTGTAAGAACGATCGAGTGAGTCGGCGATTCTCAAGAGCGCGGCCAACTTGGCGACAATCACTCGGTCTTCTCGATCAAGGGTCGCATAGCCTTGATGAGTTGGCTTCGGCGACGCTCGACGGTGATAACGAGCCACCAGAGACACCAACAACAAGTCGCGACGACTCAAGCCGAACAACTCGCTGAACTGGATCAGATACATCGAGTGCTTGTGATAGCTCGAAGCGCTCACATACATGCCGATCTCATGTAATAACGCTGCCAGCATCAGCAAGACGCCATATCGTCCATCCAGCCGATGCAGACCGTGCAGCGCGTTAAACAAGAGCCTCGACAGATGAGCGACGTGGCGGCCATGCGCTTCGTCAAACGCATAACGTCGCCCCAGATCGACCGCCGAATTCAATACCTGCTCTTTGAACTCTTCGCTCCACACGCCACTTACGGCCATATCGCGCAGCAAGCCGTCTCGCAGATTCACATCCGAAACTCGAATGTGATCGACCTTCAACGCTCGCGCAAACTTCAACAACGTGAGTAGCGCCGGTCCCAACGTTTCAGCATCGGGAAATGTCAGGTGGTACTCATGCACGAGTTCGTCTTCGGTCAGCGGAAACATCTCGTTGACGAATCGCGAGAGACGTTCCAAATCGATGCGCGCCAGTGACTCTTCCACGCGATCCGCCGCAAGTTGACCAGCCGCAAAACGGAAGTCTCCCCCCAACGCGACCAGCACTGGCTTCGATTGGTCGGCTCCTCCGCGGCATTGCTGTACCGCTTGCGAGATGAACCGATCGATGTGGTTCTCCATGATCTCGCGTTCCTTCTCACGAGGCGTCCGCAAGGACTCCAGCGTTTGCCGAAGCCTGAGTGACCCAACGTGATAGGTATGCGAGAACGTCACCTGACCGTGATCCACGACCAGAACTTCGGTGCTGCCGCCCCCAACCTCGACAATGACCACTCGCGAGTGCATCAAGTCATGATCGAGCTTCAGGGTCGGTTGAATGCCGAGATATGTAACCCGCGTTACTTCGGATTCGTCGATCGGCTCGATCTGCATGCCAGTCGCGATGTAGATGCGGTCGATGAAGGCCATCTTGTTGGTGGCTTCGCGGACCGCGCTGGTGCCCACGCATCGCAACTGATCCGGCCGTGTGATCCCATAAGCATCGAGCACTTCTCGATAGCGAGTCAGCACCCGGACGCAGTCTTCAATTGCACCTCGTGAAATGTCTCCGCGCGTGAAAGTGTCCTTACCCAGAGCCACGGCCTGCGACAGTGTTTCGATTTCTCGCACCGTGCCATCTGGGCGAATCTCGCCTACGGCCATGCGAATCGCGCTCGTCCCCACGTCCACAACGGCAACGGTCCGCAAGGTGTTGCTCGCGATGGTCGGCAACACGGAGCCAAACAGAGATGGTTCGTTCTTGCGTGATGACATGGGCTATTGAGAGACATTGAAAGCGGAGTCGAACAGGCCAGCACTGACTCGAAGTGAGCGGCATCGTAGAGCGGTCGTCGATCAATTCGACCGATCGCGATTGTTAAGATTTCGCACGCAACTGCGACACCGATTGAGCCCACGCAGCGGCCCCTTTGACAGACGCGAAGTCACCCAACGTGGCCACGCTGATCTTGAAGGTCTTGCGATAAGCCGGCATCGCTTGCTCTTCAGCCGCACAACGCACTTCTTCCGTCATCAATCCCGGTAGAGCCTCGACCAAGCCGCCGCCCAACAAGATCACATCAGGAGCCAGCAAATTGACGATCGCTCCGCAGGCCGAGCCCAACTTGCGAGCCGCGTCACGAACGATGTCCTCCACAATCGTGTCGCCGAGCTTGATGGCCTCGGCCAACACACCACTACGAATGTTCGACAAGTCGGTACCAGCGAGCCGCTGCAAATTCGGAGCTTGACCTCGATAAGCAGCCTTCGCGCATTCGGCAGAGATGGCCAACCGACTGGCTACTGCTTCGAGGCAACCTCGACGACCACAACCGCAGATCGGCCCGCCCGGCTGAACACACATATGACCGACTTCGAAACAAGACAGCTTCTTGCCGCGCCAGATCTCGCCATTAGCGACGCAACCGCCACCGATGCCCGTGCCGGGAAAGAGCCCCACCACACAGCGAGCACCTTGCGCACCGCCCAATCGGTATTCGCCGTAGACACCAGCATCAACATCGTTGACGAGCACCACCGGCACACCGAACTGTTGTTCGAGCAAGTCGCAAACGGGAACGTCGCGCCAACCCAAGTTTGGAGTTTCGAGCACCACTCCCGCATCCAGATCCAGAGGCCCCGGCACACCGATGCCGATCCCAGCGATTCGATCAAACGTCAGCTCGGCATCTTCCACCGCAGCTTCGATCGTCGATCGGATGCGACTGATCCCTGCTTCGGCACCTTCGTGCCCTTTGGTGTTTTTTCTCTTGCGACCGATGACTTGAAACTCCGAGTCGCACACCGCGGCCAGCATCTTCGTGCCACCGAGATCAAAGCCGACCCAATGATCTCGCTTCGAACCTTCCGACTGATCCTTCTTGCGTTCTTCAAGAATTGCGTCGGCCATACCGCGACTCCTTTGCGACTTCGTTTCCAATAGCACCGAGCGGGTCACGAATCTCACAGCCTTACTTGCGGTTTTACAAGCAGTCGCCGCCACTGTTTGCATGCCTTGTTCTCAATGCTGAGATCTGAATGATGCTCGGCGAGCTTCCCAATCGATCGGGTCGGCGTTCGACTTCGAGAATCTTGTTCGACGTCTCAAAATCAGACGAATCGAACTCGCCCAGTTCGTGCTCACCATCAGTCGCCACTTACTTAAGGCTCACGATGACAATTCGAATCCTCGCTGCCCTGCTCTGCTTCCTGTCGATTTCGAAGTCATCACTTGTCGCCGCCGAGCCGCGCGATGTGGTCTTCAAATCTCAATTCGATGGCACCGAGCAGCGCTATGTCGAACTGCTGCCGGATGGCTTTGACGCTCAGCAATCGCACTCGATCGTCATCGCTCTGCATGGTCACGGCTCCGACCGATGGCAGTTCGTCAAACAAGATCGCGGCGAGTGCAAAGGAACTCGCGACGTCGCGAACAAGCACGGCATGATCTTCATCTCACCCGATTATCGAGCGAAGACATCGTGGATGGGACCAGCCGCCGAAGCCGACACAGTGCAGATCATTGACGAAGTCAAACAACAACATCGCATCACCCAAGTGATTGTTTGCGGTGGCTCGATGGGTGGCACGTCTGCTCTAACATTTGCCGCGCTGCATCCCGAGTTGGTCGACGGCGTCGTATCGCTGAACGGCACCGCCAACCATGTCGAATACACGCAGTTTCAAGATGCCATCTCGGCGTCGTTTGGCGGCAACAAGCAACAAAAGCCCGACGAATATCGGAAGCGTTCAGCCGAGCTATGGCCAGACAAGCTGACCATGCCCATCGCCTTCACCACCGGTGGCAAAGACACCTTGGTCCCGCCCGACAGCATCTTGAGATTGTACGAAGTCCTACAGAAGCAAGGCCGCCGAGTGAAGCTGCTACATCGCCCCAACGGCGGTCATGCCACGGACCTGGCCGACACCACCGAGGCCCTGGAATTCGTGATTGGCGAATTGAAGAAGTCCGCCCAGTAAGTCGTCGGCTTAGACCTCGTGGATCGCGACCGCGAACTTGCCACTACGGCAAACGCACGGTGATCTCATCGACGGACTTGCGAGCCTGCAGGGGAATCTCTTGGGGATATCCCAACCACAGCATCCCCACGACCATCCGCTCGTCGGGATTCACGCCAACGATCTTCAAGAACTCAGGGTCGCGAGTGATTTTGGCGGTCGTCCATTTCACGCCCACGCCCGCCGACCAGAGCCCAATCGTAAAGTTCTGAATCGCGCAACAGCACGCGGCGTAATCTTCATGATGTAAGATCTCATCCACATTGCGAGCACACGTCACCAGCACCCAACTGGGCACGCTGGCCCATTGCTGTCGCTTCTTGTTGGCGGCCTCCGCTCCACCCTTCGCCGCAGTGATCTGCGCATTGAGTTCCACTATCGCTGCAATCGTCTGAGGCCCCAGCACATGAAACCGCCACGGCTCGGTCAGTCGATGGTTCGGCGCCCACCGCGCTAATTCAATGGCTTGTTCAATCAGCTCGGCCGCAGGTTGCTCTGGCTTGAAGGAGTGAATGGTCCGACGAGTACGAATGAGGTCGGCAATGGCTGGCGAAATGGTCTGACTCATGTTTGTCTTCGATGCTGAAGGTGAGATGTCCCGGTCACGCAGTCGCATTACAAAGCCTGCCCCGATCGCATCAACCGACTCGATCAGATTTCCTGGTTCCAGTTCATCTTCAGACAAGGACGCTGCTCATGCTTCGCTCGCTCTTCATCGCGGCCTTCTGCGTTTGTGCTCTCTTCAATTCTCAAGCAGGCCAAACCTTCGCGGATGACAAGCACGTCGCGGCGCTGCTCCCCGAATTGCACCTGCTCGAACCCGCGATCTCTTCGCCCATCATTCATCGCGAGAGCAGCATTCTCTTGAAGATGACTGCCGACGGCCCACTGACAGCGCGGCTGGCCTTTCCTGCTGACGAGATCCTCGAAGTCTCAACAGCAACGCGACAACATCGCTTCGAGCTGGGCAAAGATTGCACGTTGATGAGCGACAAGCAGACGCTCGTCTTTTCCAATCCGGGACCGATCGTTCCGCTTTCGACCGACGATCTGTTCCCGCCGAAGGACTCTCCGAATAGCTACCGTCACCGCGCGAGTAACCCCGAGCAGAACATGCTCTATCGCCCCGGCAAATGGTTTCACGAACGCAATGTCGAAATCACTTATCGCCGCAGCCCCGTCAGTCAGCAGCTTCCTCGAATCACCGACTTGTTGCCCAAGACCATTGCTCGGTTGAAGGCCGGCGAACCATTCACGCTCGGCATCAGCGGCGACAGCATCTCCACGGGACTCGATGCATCTGGCCTCTTCCAAGCACCGCCACTGCAGCCCGGTTATCCCGATCTCGTCGCCGCTCAATTGCAGACTACTTGTGGCTCTAAGATCAACTTGAAGAACCGAGCCGTCTCAGGCTGGAGCGTTGCGACGGGTTTGAATGACCTCGACAAACTGTTGGCCGAGAAGCCGCAGCTCATCATCGTCGCTTACGGCATGAACGACGTTGGACGTCGCGACCCCAAATGGTTCCACACTCAGACCAAGACCTTCATCGAGCGAGTGCATGCCGCTGATCCAAGCATTGAATTGATTCTGGTCTCGCCCATGCTCGGCAATTCCGAGTGGGTCCATACGCCGCGCGAGATGTTCGCGAAGTATCGAGACGAACTGCGTTCGTTGACGGGGCCTGGCATCGCTCTGGCGGACGTGACGCTCGCCTGGGAGATCATGCTGAAGCACAAGCACGATCTTGATCTCACGGGGAACGGCCTGAACCACCCCAACGACTTCGGCCATCGACTCTACGCGCAAACGATCTTGTCCTTGTTGGTGAAGCAGCCGTAGGTCGCACTGATCAACACGAAGTCTCCGAAACGGAATTCAGGTAGCACGTCTTCTCCGCTTGAGTGCGCTGGGATCCGACTCGGCGTTGAGCGATCACATCCAACGTCGAGTCCATCATGCCCCGTGCTCGTCACTGGCTCGATGAATCTGCCGCCCTCAATCTACGAAAGTCTTCGTAGACGACTACGAATCGCTTCGTATAACGTCGCCTTCAGTTGCTGGATGCAATCATTTTCCAAGCCAGCTAGAGAAAGTGACTCATGGCCAAGCCTGATCTCCCCAAGCCAACCGAAGCTGAGTTGGCCATCCTCCGCGTGTTATGGGAGCGCGGCCCGTCGACGGTGCGTGAAGTCACCGAGCATCTGCAAGACGAACGCGGCACGGGCTACACGACCGCGCTGAAGCTCATGCAGATCATGACCGAGAAAGGGCTCGTGAAGCGTGACGAGTCCGAACGCTCGCACGTCTACGAAGCCGTCGCATCGGCAGAGAACACTCAACGACAAATCGTCGGTGACCTGCTGGACCGAGTCTTCGGCGGATCTGCCCAACAATTGGTGATGCAGGCGCTCTCAGCAAAACGCACATCGAAGGTGGAGCTGGCCGAGATCAAAGAGCTGATCGCCGAATTCGAGAAAAAGGCGAAGTGACCTTCGGGACGTTGGGCATTGATGGTTTGGTTGGTCGCCTTTCGCTCCGCGAGAGAGCGTCTTCAACAACCTCACAATGCCCGAGAATCGATTCAGCAGAGGTGTCCAGCAAGACCACTTTCGCGGAGCGAAAGGCGACCACATGGAACCACGGCCTCTCTGCAACGCTGCCGCAAAGACTCCTTGCCCCATACTGATACCATTGAAAGCCGCCAGACTGAAAGGGTTCTCGACCATGTTCATCGACGACTTAGGTTGGGCTCTGCTGCACTTTGTGTGGCAAGGGTGCTTGATTGGACTCAGCGCGGCGGTGACGTTGTTGATGCTCCGTCGTCGTTCGGCGAATGCTCGCTATCTGGTTGGGGTCGCCGCGCTGAGCTAGATGGCGGTAGCTCCGGTTTTGACGCTTGCCGAAAGAGGGGTCAGGCACTTCGAAAATTCGAAATTGGGCGGAGCAGAGCCTCTGCCCATGGCGACGACTGAGGCCGCCCAATTCCGAATTTCCGAAGTGCCTGACCCCGCTGTGGCGAAGCCGGTTGAGGACATCGGACTCATAGAACCAACAAGACCCATCGGTCCTATGAGTCCTCTTCGTCCTAGCAGTGCTATTGAAGAAGGCGCCCCCATTGCTGTCCCTTCAGCCGACAGCACGGCCTCTTCAGACGCTTGGTCGCGCGAGCGCATCGCCAACAACGTGCAACCTTTATTACCGAAGATCGTCGGCGTCTGGTTGCTGGGAGTGAGCGTGCTGTCGGCGCGGATGTTGTGGGGTTGGTTCGGTGTCAGACGGTTGAGGAAGCAGGCCCAGCAATCGGCGCGTGCCGCTCTGCAAGAGTTGTTTGCGCGGCTGTTAGAACGGCTCGCGATTTCGAAGCCGGGGCGATTGGTCGAGTCGGCTTTGGTCGAAGTGCCGACCGTGATTGGTTGGCTCAAGCCGATTGTGTTGTTGCCCGCGACGGCGATGTCTGGGTTGAGCACTGAGCAGCTCGAAGCGTTGTTGGCGCATGAGCTCGCGCATGTCAGACGCAATGACTATCTCATCAACTTGCTGCAGTCCGTGATCGAGACGTTGTTGTTCTATCACCCGGCGGTGTGGTGGCTCTCGCGGCGCATCCGCATCGAGCGCGAGCATTGTTGCGATGATCTCGCCGTGCAGGTCTGCGGCGATGAGTTGTCGTATGCGAAGGCGCTCGTCGCGCTCGAAGAGTTGCGCGGCCCGCAAGTGTCGCTCGCAATGTCGGCGGATGGTGGTTCGTTGTTACAGAGAGTGAGGCGATTGATGAGTCGCTCAAGCGGGATCGAGGGGCGATCGAGTTGGACTCCGAGCCTTCTGCTGCTGGGAGTTTTAATTGCCGTTGCAACAACCATTAGTTCGATGTCGGCAACGAAGTCCGAAGCGGCTGAGAAGACTTACTCGCAACGCGTGCCACCGGGCACGACGGTGGAGCTCGTCGCGCTGTGCAAGGTGACAGATGCGGGTGAGGTTTGGTGGAGTCCCAACGGCACCGTGATTGCGAAACCCAAATTGGACTTTGGGAAGGATCATGTCCCGCCCAAGAACTTGATTGGTGTGGTTCATCGTTGGAACAACCTACCTGAGCCAGAGCGATATGAGGTCAATGTTTTTGGCGAAGTGAAAGATGTGGAGTCGGTCGAGGGACGCGGCGAATATTCGAGCGACGGCGGCAAGTGGATCGAGTACTTCAAGCCCGGCGCCAAGGCGACGACGAGCGTGACGATTAAGGTCAGCGAGAGAGCTCCCGAGTTGGCATATGGCTCGCCCGGTGATGAAGTCAGTCATCGTGAAGTTGTCTTTGAGAACGTGTCGCTCGAAGCGGGCCAGCAGACTGAGGTCAAAGTTCGGCTCGATGAGTCGGGCAACACGTTGGCGATGAAGATTCGTCGTGCGGCGTCGGAGTTCTTCGGCGGTCACATGCTGGTGGATCGCGAGAACGTCGTTGATCGAGCTGACCCATTCATCAAAGGCGAGCCCGACTTGCAGAAGGCGCTCGGTCGCTTTGGGTGGCAATCGGACGGCCAGAAATGGCGCATCGACTTTGAGTCTCATAACGCGACGACGAACACGAAGCAGTTGCGGGCCGAAACATGGTCAACGGGGTTTGATGGGGAGCAACTCTTTCAATGGGAGCGCGACGCGAATCGGCTGACGATCGGCAGCGTGCAAGATCATTGTCAGCAGTACGAACCTCGGAACTTGTTTTGGAACTCGGTCGGCGGCGGGTTGGAAGGCTTCCTGAAAGCGGTCTCGATGAAGACCGTGAAGACAACGGCGACTCAATTGAATGGACTCGATGGACTGCGGCTCGAAGCGACCTCGGAGAAGAACCCGAGTTGGAAGTGGTCGGCCTTTGTGTGTCCGAGTCGCGGTTATCTGCCGCTTGAAGTGCAACAGCTCTATGACGGTCGCGTGAGTTGGGAATGCAAGCTGTCGGACCTTGTGGAAGTGCGGAAGGACATCTGGGCTCCGCGCACGATTCAGCGAGCGAACTATCTCTATGCGAATGATGGTCACCGGCTCGCGCTCTCTGACGAACGCATGACCGTGAAGCTGATCGAAGCGGATTCCAAAGCGGTTGGTTGGCAGATGGGAAATCACAGCATCGTCGGATATGGAGGGTCGCATCGGCTCGACCCGCGCGAAGATCCCTCGCCGTTCGAGCATGACTTCACGAAGCAAGGCATCGACTTGGGCAACGTCTCGCGGCACGTGAAGTATCCCAACTATGGCGTCGAAGTGGTCGACCTGAGTCGTGGTGCGAGCTACTTCAATGATCCGTGGTGGCAAACACTCGAACCGGAATTGAAGGCGAAGTTTAGTTGGCGTCCTCGACCACTCGAATCGCTGCTGCGACTGCAATCGAACTTCAGCGCACCGCCGAGCGATCAACCTCTGACCGTGTTGCCCGGACTGCCGAAGACGGTGAATGGCGACTGTGACGATGACTGCCGCGGCGACAGCTTCCAGTGGTTGTCGAAATCAAAGCTCGATTGGAAGCAGCTTGAGGGCAAGGTCACGTTGATCGTGTTCTGGAATTGCTGGAACTCGGAAAGCGTGGCGACGTTCACGGCGCTCAATCGTTTGCATGAGACCTACGAGCCGCACGGCTTAAAGATTCTGGCCGTGCATCGACCGCGCTATGCCGACTACGCGAGCCACATTACCGATGAGAGCAAAGCTCAGTTCGCAGTCGTGATCGATGCCGAGAATGAATCGGGTGAAGGCGAGCTGCATGACGCGCTCAAGGTGCGCGGGATGCCGACGGGATTGTTCCTCGATCATCAACGCAAGGTGATCGCGATCCCGAATGGAACTTTGATTACACAGCAGATCGGTGAGCTGCTGACTGCTGCCGGAGCGAAGGATGTCCCGGTCATCAGAATTCCCGAGGTGCTGCCGGATGAAGTCGGTCGCGCGGCGGAAGCGGCATGGAAGGAGAAGTTCGCGAAGGCGGAACCGCAGACGCAGGTCATTGGCCGAGTCCTCAATGAGAACAAGATTCCGATGGGCGGAGGACGCATTGAAGTCGTGCCGAAACTGAAGCTGGCACGCGGCGGCTATGGCGGTCTGACCGTCTATCCCAATCCGGAGGCGACGATCATCTCGAACACGAGCGTCGCGGGAACGATCGACCTCACGACATTGAAGAAGGGGTGTTACGAGATCCGCATCTTGCCGGGTTTGGGCTATGCGACGAGCACGTTTGAAGTCGCGATTGGTAAGGGGCAGTCCGTCGATTTGGGCGATATCGTCGCTAACAAGATCACCTCAATTACCGGGCGGATTGTGGACCAAGACGGCCAGTCGCTGGTGAATGCTCAAGTCGACGTGATGTGGCGCTACATCAACCCGCTGATGATTGATGAACGCTCGCGAACTCCGGGTTCGATGCCGCGAGCGAAGACCGACAAGGACGGAATGTTTCGCTTAGAGCCGCTGGAGCGCGGCTTCTTCAAACTGCGATTCGATGCCGTAGGTCATCAACCCACTGTGCTTGATCTCGTGCGCATCCAAACGACCCCGCTCAAAGTGTGGCTCGATCGTTACCCCGAACCGCTGCAAGCGAAGGTCACGTTGCATGAGGCGCGCGTGTCTCTGCAAGACGCGATCAAAGCCGTGTGCGAACAAGCAAAGGTCAAACATGAACTCGATGGAGAGAGCCTCAAGTCGCGCGGGCTCACGAAGAACATGCCGGTCACGGTGGATGTCGACAACGTACCGCTCGGTGATGCGCTCGAAGCGGTGCTCGCAAAGTATGACGAGGAGTTGTCATTCGCTTGGGACGGTCAGCAAGTGGTCGTGAGCTTGCCGGACATCGTCGCGAAGCGTCGCATGCCGCAGTTCGTCGAGACTGTGAAAGGACCGGCTCGGGAACGCTTCGCTCAAGCGGCGGCTGAGCAAGCAGTGAAGGACTTGGCGGCAGGCGAGCGACAGAACCGCATCAAAGCCGGATCGGTCTCGCCACTGGAGTTGAAGAAGCTCAAGCAGATGATCGACGCGACGCAGGCCGAGCATGAACTCGTTCTGCACGAGGCTTCGCAAGTGCTCGGTCAGTCGATCACTCCCGAGTTCCTGCAGAAGTCGAATGAGCTGCTCATCAAACGCGTCGAGACCTTCTTGGCGTTGAACAAGACGCTGCTTGATATCGCGAATGAGTCGAATGAGAAGCAACCCGGCTCGGTATCTGATGTCGAAGTGCAGCGGCTTAAGAAGCAGATTTTGGATCTGGAACAAGACTTACAACGGCTGCTTGGGAAGCCCGCTGCCAAGAGTAAGTCGAGCAGCGTCGGGGCGGCGGCTGTTCCTTTGAAAGGTCGGTTGCGAGGCGTTGTAAAGATCGAAGGCAACGTCCCGAAGATGCCGCCGATTCCGATCTATGACCGCTCGCGGAATTACCCGTGGCGTTTGAAGGCTCCTCGGCCAGAGGACGTCGCGAACTTTGAGGCCGAGCGAGCGAAGAACCCGGCGAAGTTTGATCCGCGTAAGGCACGTGATGAGTCGGTGTTGATCGGTAACAACGGAGGTATCGCGAACACCTTTGTGTTCTTGCAGAAGGCTCTGGTAGGTTGGCAGCCGACTCCGATTCCGACCCAGCCGATGGTCTTAAGAACTGAAGCCGAGCGGTTCGTGCCGCGAGCGTTTCTGATGCTGGCAAAGCAGCCGCTGACTCTGTCCGCCGCCGGCCTCAAAGTGTCCGACAATTTCCATTTCGGATCCGTGACGAATCAGGCTTTCAACATCATCGTAGCACCGGGTAAGACCGAGTCGGCTCCGGCGGCTTCGGTGCAGCATGTGGAAAAACTGCCGCGAATCATTCGCAGCGACATTTTTCCGCAGAAACGTGCCCATGTGCTGCTGCTTGATCACCCCTTCGCCGCGATCACCGATGCTGACGGTCGCTTCGACATGGACATCGAAAAGCTGCCGCCCGGCACGCACTCCTTCATCGTGTGGCACGAGCATGTCGGGTACTTCGAGCGTGCTCTTGCCGTGAAGGTGTCAGCGGACGAGGCGACTCCGCTGCTGTCGCTCAGCTATCCCGTCGACAAGCTGAAGGTGCATCGCGCGACGGGCTACAAGAACGCACTCGATCACGCGTCGCTGGAACTGTTCGTCGATTGGGCGGGCATCAACAACGAGTTCACGCTCAAGTCCGGTGAGCCCTCGCCAGCGAAGTTCGAATTCAGCCTGCGTAATACTTCTGACAAGCCCGTGACCGTGCAGATCCCCGAAGGCTCTTGGACGCTGCGGCGAGAACTCAAGGTCCGCGAGCTGCACGTGAAGCTCGAACCGGCAGCCGATGCGAAGTTGGTTCCGCTCGAAGTCCCGCCGCATGAGAGCGTGCGCGTGCCGCTGGCTGTTGACTCGCTTGATCTGTCGGGTGTCGAGCCGGGTTATTGGCAAGTGTGGCTGCAATCGCCGTTACATCAGCAGTTGCCCCATCTGACGATGTGGATCGACGTCGAATAGCCTGGGCGACGTGGCATGAAGAGAACGCCACGAGCTGGCCACAAGATGTAGCCTTCACAACACCGCGTCTGGCCGAAGCTTTCACGCCTTGGACTCTGAATTCGGCACTCTTGCGCTTTTGAGTCAATTGTCCTGGAGTGCGGCCCGACGCCTTGGTTTTGAAGTTGCACCGTTTTGGTCTTCGCTCCCTTGGGGCAAAGACGACGAGTACTACCCAACTTCAAAGCGCGTCAGCGAGGGTGCCGATTGATTCCCGCGCTGACGCGCCGGCGACATTCGGACGGCAACGGTCTGAGGTGCAGCTTCGCTGGATTTGGAGGCGCTGAAGCTGGCGACGTGAGTCGATTGTTGCTGAGATCACTGTGCCGATGACTCGAACTGCTCTGTCGAGCCAGAGCATTCCACGTTTGGCCGCTCCGCCGCTGCTCGCGTTCGCCACCGCCCCGAGAACATCTCGCATGCCCGCTCCCGCCGCCACGTCCGCTGATAAGAAAGCCGCCGCTGCCTACCGAGAAGCTCAAGCTCGCATCGCCAGAGCTGCACGCGATGGCCGCGACTATCTCGCCATCAGTAATCTCGGGCTGACACTTATGCCCCCTGAGATCGGGCAGCTCAAAAAAATCTCTTCGATATTCCTCTTTGACAACAAATTGCAAGCACTACCGCAGGAGATTCAACAACTTGAAAATCTCACGTATCTCAACCTCTCGCAGAACCAACTGAGGAGCATGCCAACTAAAACTAGACATTTGCAAAAGCTCTCGGTGCTCTACATAGACCGTAACAAACTGACGAGCTTGCCGCCGGAGATCGGCCAGCTCGCAAATCTAAGGATCCTCAGTCTCTTCGAAAACAAACTAACGAGCCTTCCTGAGAGCCTGCGGGAATTGTCGAACCTCAAGGCGTTGTTCTTGCACGACAATCCGGAGTTAGAATTGCCGGCTTCGGTATTGGGAGTGCGATTCGAAGAATGGGACGGAGATCTCGAAACCGCACCGAAGCCCGGGCCGATCCTTGATTACTACTTCCGTACGCGAGCCAAGGCTGAGCGGCGGCCGTTGTTTGAGGGCAAGTTGATCCTCGTGGGACGCGGGGATGTCGGCAAAACGTCGTTGGTGCGGCGATTGATCGATAACTCGTTCTCGCGGCGCGAAGACACCACGCAGGGTATTCGCATCCGCAAGCTGGAAGTCGTCGCAGGTCGCAAGAAAGACAAGATCCAGATGCATGTCTGGGACTTCGGCGGGCAAGAGATCATGCACGCTACGCATCAACTCTTTCTGACCGACCGCAGTCTGTATCTGGTGGTGCTCGATGGCCGCGCGGGACAGCAAGAAGCCGAGGCCGATTACTGGCTGCGATTGATCGCCAGCTTCGCGCCTGAATCGCCGGTGTTGGTGGTGCTCAACAAGATCAAGAAGGACCACTTCGCACTCAATCGCGCGGCCCTGCAACAGAAATTTCCGCAGGTCGTCGGCTTCGTTGAAACCGACTGCGACAACTCCAGTCTCGACGGGAAGAAGGGCGAGAATGGACACGGCATCGACGAACTGCGGAAAGCCATCGCGCAGCAAGTCGACAAGCTGCCTGACATCCGCCAGCCGTTCCCCAACAGTTGGTTCGCCATCAAGGAAGAACTCTCGAAACCGCGTCGTAAGAACTTCATCACGTTCGATGAGTATCGCGCGTTGTGTGCCAAGCTCGGCGAAGAAGCACATCAGGGACAAGAGAGCTTGAGCACGATCCTGCATCGCTTAGGCATCGCTCTCAACTTCAGCGACGACCCGCGCTTGCACGACAAGCACGTTCTCAACCCGCACTGGCTGACGACTGGCATCTACACGCTGCTGAATTCGAAGACGCTCGCGGCACGGAAGGGAGAACTCACTCCGGCAGACCTCGCGCAAGAACTCGACGCGAAAAAGTACCCCGCCGAGATGCACGCCTTCTTGATCAACCTGATGGAGAAGTTCGAGCTGTGCTTTAGTTTTGAGGAGCCGAAGAAAGTCGGCTTTCGCTCTGCGAAAGTACCTGCTTTTGCGGAGCAAAAGCCGACACTCGCCTCGCGCTACTTGATTCCCGAACTGCTTGATCCCCAGCAACCACAGGCAGCGAGTGACTTCGACGCAGCGAAGTGCTTGAACTTTCTCTATCGCTATCCGGTGCTGCCGCCGGGGTTGCTGCCGAGATTCATCGTGCGGACCCATGTGCTCAGCGAAGAACACCGTTGGAAGACCGGCGTGATCCTGCATTTCGAAGGCAACACCGCGCTCGTCAAAGCCGACCCGCAAGACAAGACCATTCGCATCTTGATCAAGAACAAAGACAAGGGCTCGGTTGAGGGACTTCGCCGCATGCTGGCCGTGATCCGACAAGACTTCGACGTCATCCAACGCGACGTGCCGCACTTGAAGCCCGATGAATTGGTCTCGTTCCCAAATGCTCCGCAGATCACGGTGAGCTACAGCGAACTCGAAGTGCTCTATGCCGATGAACCCGATGCTCCCATCAAGCGAGTCATCGACGGCACAGTGATGAAAGCGACCGTGCGCGAGCTGCTGGAAGGCGTTGAATACGCCCCACTCGATGAAGCTCTAAGGACGACTCTCAGTCAGAAGGGTCGTGCTCGTGCAGCCGCCGAGTTTGGTTTCGAAGGGAGTCAGCGCCCGCTGCGAGTCTTCTACAGCTACTCGCGCGTGGACTCGAAACAACAGCTGAGGTTGTCGAAGTCGCTCTCTCTTCTCGAACGCCGCAACTTGATCAGCACATGGTACGACAATGCGATTCTCCCCGGTGCCGAGTTCGACAAAGACATTGAGGACAAGCTCAACCAGGCCGACATCATCCTGCTGCTGATCAGCGACGACTTCAAAGCGTCGACTTATTGCAACGACATCGAAATCCCCGCCGCGATGAAACGCCGCGCCGAAGCCGGGGTTGTCGTAATCCCGATCATCATTCGCACGACCGCCGGTTGGAGAAGCATCCCCGCCGGAGACACAACGCTTGGAAAGCTCAACGCGCTGCCCTCTTCCGGCAAACCAGTCCACGATTGGAAGCCCGCCGACAAAGGCTGGGCCAACATCGCTTAAGGCATTGAACGAGTCGCGAAGGACCTGTTGATAACGAAGGTTCCTGAATGAGGCTGGCATGCCTTGAGTATTCGAGGCGTGTGTTGCTGCGGGGATTACCACGCCCTGCGAGTACTTAGGGCGTGCCACCCGAGACTCGCACTCGCGCGGCAGCGAGGACGTTGAGCATTCAGCGCGATGGCAATTCTTGGAGGTAGGCCGCGAGGCTTTCGGCGAGTTGTCGACCGACTAACTGGTAGCTGTCTTGAGTGATGATGATCGAGTTCCAGGCGGTTTCGAGCGTTAGTGAGACGGCTCGGTCGCTGGTGTGTTCGCGCACCCAACCGCTACTCGTGCGCGAGCGTTCTTCTTGGCTCGTCACATAAGTCGCGAACTTGTATTTCGACTGCACGGCCAACGGCTTTTGCATGCGCGACGCAGCCAGCTCTAGCCACCGCGCGTAGTTGCGTTGAGGCGTGCCGGTCAGCTTGTCGTAATCAAACGGACCAAAGAAGAAGATGGGGTCATCGTGTCCGGGGTTATGTAAGTCGATGAAGACATCTAAGCCGCGACGCTGCTCGATGTCGGCAATCATCCGCTGAGCGGCTCGCACTTCGGGATAGGTTGGCTCCGCAGCCCAATCGCGATTGTGGTCGCGCGGAATGGAGTCCTTCCCCCCGGCTCCTAACGCGACGTTGTCGACATCCATGATCGGTATGAAGTGCAGGCAGGTCGTCTCGCGCAGAGCTTTCGCAGCGGCATCGTCGCTGGCGATCCAGTCGATCAAGCCGCGACCAACCCAACTGCCACCGGACTCCCAGGCGTGTTGCCGAGCGTTGATCCAAACTTGTCGCGGCGCATCCTCCTGACCAATCCGCACGCCCCACACGGGCCGCTCACCGCGTGTCTTTGCGAGTTCAAACTTCTTCGCTCCGGGAACTCGCGCGGCGATGTCCGTCACCAACGCTTCGGCATGACGAGGCAAGAACGTCGGTCCCCACGCGACCCACATGGGGCTGGCCGCAACGGGGATCTTGTAGACCGCCACTTGATCGCTGGTGACGGTGGCTTTGGGAGACGGCTTCCAAGTGCGGTCGTCGGTACTGATGGAAGCGTGCTTGGGCTGGCACCACGAATTCGCCAGCCGCTTGCCGGGTGCATACGGAGCCGTCTGAGCTTGAACCTCGACGGTCACGGTCTGCCCGACAGTCAGTCCATCCAACTTGAAGTACCACCAACACGGCCAGCCGCGGCCTTCTCGCAACGCGGGCATGATGCGCACGGTCGCCGTCGCTTGGTCGAGGCTGACAACTTCTGCGTTGCCGCCTTCGAAGTCTGATGAGACCTGGAGTTGAGCATTCGCAACCGCAGTGACGGACAGCGTCAGTAAGCAGAAGACCGAACGCAGCGCAGTCTGCAAGTGCATATCGAAGATTCCTCAGAGAGAACCAAGGTTGGGATAGAGCAGACGACACGACAAGAGCCCACAACCGAGTGCCGCCACGATCTGTGAGGAACACTGGTACGACGGACTTGTAGTCCGTCGCAGGCCGTCGTTGAGGAGCGACGGACTGCAAGTCCGTCGTACTCCAAAACTGACGGTGTTCCTCAAGAGCCCGTGGCGCAGGTTTTCAACCTTTGAAACTGCGAAGATCCAGGCAGGTTGAAAACCTGCCCCACGGTGATTTGCGACTCTGGTCGGAGTCATCAAATCGGCGTGCTCGTCGTTCGTCGTCTCGCGTAAGTCTGCAGGCTCTGCAGAGTCGTCGAAATCGTGTCGTAACGGAATGTTCCGAGCAGCTCGTTAATGCTGACGATGAGCCAAAACTTAGTGTCGTTAAAAATACGGCGTGATATCCGAAGCGAGTCTGCGTCTTGCGTCCGTCGCGGTTCAAAGTTCGGGCCATGGTGGAACGGCTGGTTGCTGAATCGCATCACTCGGAGACGCACTATGAGTGAGAGCAACGAACGCAGGCCGTTTGTGTTGCGGTTCCTGGATGTCTTTCTGCAGGAACAGAACATTCGCTGGATGCTCTGCCTTGGCTTGATGATCTTGCTGGGATCATCGCTGATGCTCGTGTCCTCGCAGTGGACGACTTATTCCATCGGATGGCGTCTGGGAGTGTTGCTGGGCTACACGGCCGCCGTGCATGGGCTTGGTCAACTAACCTATCACTCGCTGGGACTTCGCAAGACGGGCACCGGCTTGATGGCTCTTACGGTCTTGCTGCTGCCGCTCACTTTTCATGGCCTAAAGTGGGTGCAACCGGATGACGAACTCTCGGCTTCGTCACTACTCGATCACACCATTCTGTGGGGCTCGCTGACGTCGGCGGTGGCTCTTTGCACGCTCGCAGCCAAGCGAATCTTTACGCACTTCCTGAGGAAGACTGATTGGATCTTTCTGGCGTCGTATGTCCTGCTTTGCATCGCCGCAGCCGTCGTCCCGTTGCTTCCAACAGCGTTGGCCCCCATCACCGCACTCGCCATCTGGAGCGTGTTCGCCATTGGTGCAGCGAGCGTCAATCAGCATGACTTCTGCATGATCGAAGACCATCGCCTGCCGCGCATCTTCGGCTTCTTTCCGATCCTCTTGCTGGGCACTCAGTTCCTGGGCGTGTTCTCGTTGAGCTTAGCTGAGCACATCGCCATGCCGTGGATTGGGTTGGGACTCGTGCTGACTTCGATTCCCGTGTTGTTGGCCGTCGACGCGTTGGTGCGAGTCTTTCAACGAGTTCACGGCAAAGTCACTCGACCATATCCGTGGAGTATCGCCCTGCCCCTTACGGCTGGTCTGGCCTTGATGCTAATTGGGTTGGTGTTGGCCGCCAACAGCTTTCCGCAGATGCACGTATTTGTGCCTGCGGCCGCCATCGAAGCGAGCCTGTTGGGAGTGATCGCCAAACGCACTCAGCAACGCGGCTACGTGTGGGCGATGTTGGTCGCGACGATCATGGCCTACCAATTCTCGCCGACGTTCTTTCGTGAGTTCGCACTTCAGTTGGCTCAATCCGGAGCAACCTCGCTGGGCGAACAACGCCTGCCTGTGGCGTTCTATGGTCTGACCTATCTGCCGCTGCTGATCGTGCTGAGTGTGTGGTCTGTCTCTTATACACATCTGACGCTGCCGACGAAGGCTTAGGTGTAGAT
>OMIV01000247.1 GCA_900299185.1 Planctomycetaceae bacterium | reverse complement strand
GTGTTATTGATGACGAGTTCATGGCCCGGCGCCTCGATGCCGTAAGCTTGCTCCCAGAATTGATCGTGTAACCAAAACAACTCAGACGTCCCATCGGGAGCCTTCACGATCTCGTCCTTCTGAGCATCAACTCGCAACGAGTCCTCCGGCTGAATCGTCATCTCCTTCTGCGACTCGTTGGTGTATTTGGTGCTGACTCGCAGGAAAGCATCGCCCGGTGAAAGCTCATAAGTCACTTCCACCGCCGGACGAATCTCGCTGCCCGCCGAGCGAATCTTGATCGCCCCATCCGTAACGGTCGCCGATGGCGGAACCATCTCGCCGGCGCGATAGAAGTACGCCTTCGAGCCGCCGGGATAGAACGCACTGAGCTGATCGCTTTGCCGATCGCGACGAGTGAGGTCGATCAAGCAACCGCCCACATCGCGCACCGTCATGTTGGCATTACGACCTTCGACCGGCTTGGCGATGACCGCCACGAGCTGACCATTCCGCAGCACGAAGTCGCCGTAGATGGCATCGACTTCTTTGCCACCGGGCACGAACTGCTCCCAGTTGTTGGCATCGAGTTGCGCAACTTCCACGCTGTCTCGATCAACATGCAACGACGCCTGCAATGCCACTGCGGCAGCCAAGGCACCAACGGTCAAGAAGCCTGCAACGCGTTTCATCGGATGTCCTTCTTCGGATGCAATCTCTGCTCGCAGCAATGCTGACCAATAAAAATGGGACGCATGAAACCGACGTGACGAATGACGCTCTTGCAGCCCTCTCATCCGCCCTGTTGGTTTCACACGTCCCAGAAAGTCTTCGCTAACGACGACGCTTCGGGCTCGCCTTAGCTACCCGCTTGGAACTCGACTGGGGGCGCTCCCATCACGTGATAGCCACAGTCGACATGCACGGTCTCGCCGCTGATGCCGCTCGACAGCGGGCTCAACAAGAACATGCCGGTGTTGGCCACTTCTTCATGAGTCGCGCAACGACGCAGCGGAGAGAAGCCGTTGTAGAGCTTCTGCATCAGTTCAATCTCGCCGACTGCAGAAGCCGCTAGAGTTCGCAGCGGGCCAGCGCTCAAGGCATTCACGCGGACTTGCTTCTCAGAACCCAGCTCGTGAGCGAGGTATCCGACGGCAGACTCCAGAGCCGCCTTGCACAAGCCCATCATGTTGTAGCCAGGGATGACTTTCTCACCGCCGAGGTAGGTCAGCGTGAGCATCGAGCCGCCTGGAACCAGCACGTCTTTGGCTCGTCGAGCCAGAGCGATCAAGCTGAAACAGCTCACGTCCATGGCCAACTTGAAGCCATCGCGCGAGCAGTTGTAAACCGGGCCTTTGAGATCATCGACGTTGGCAAACGCGATCGAGTGCAGCACGAAGTCCAGCTCGCCATAGGTCTCTTTGGCCTTGGCAAACACAGCGTCGACATGTGCGTCGTTGGAAACGTCGCAAGACATGACCAACTTCGGGTTCAGAGGATCGACAAGCTGTCGCAAGCGGCGCTCATTACGAGCACGTTCCGGGTCTTTGTCCGGCAAGTGAGTAAAGCCGATATCCGCGCCTTCGGCATGCAGCTTCTCGGTGATCGCCCAGGCGATCGAACGCTCGTTAGCGATCCCAAACACAAGGCCCTTTTTGCCCGTCAACAGTCCCATGATACGTCATCCTTCTAAGTTCAACTGCGGCCTCGGCAACTCAAAAAAGCCAGCAATATTCCAGCCCGGCCAAGGCGCGGCGGACGATATCGGCTGACTTTCACACCAGCAACCAGCGTTAGGCGCGAGACCTCGTAATCGAACTCAGAACGCGAACCTGGAAGCGGTTTCACGCAGAGGCACAGGGGACGCTGAGTTCCACTCCTTCCCAGGTGGTGTCTGGGAACGAGATACCCTGCATCAGCAGTCTGTTTGGTTTCAAACCATCGGCTCGGCATCTGATGAGGCGTTCTTCGGAAACTAATCTCGGCCCGTTTTCGTCTTTGGGCCTACATTCCCGCCCGCTCGTTGGAAGCTTCGGCTCTGCTTGTCGCGTCAAGCGAGTGACTCACAACCGCCAGTTCGGATCGGCTGTGTCAGCTCGTTGACTTATTGCCTCTCTTTCAGGATTTAAACCATGAAGCTGTTCGCTAGGACGCAACAGTGGCTGAGTTCCTTGCTTGCATCACCTCATTCGAACCGAGCCGCGCGGCGGCGACGAGCACATTCTCAAATTGGTCAAGCATTAGAGCCTCGCGTCGTCTTAGCTGCTCCCACTTTAGGAGCCATCAGCAACGTCACGGTTCTGGCGGGATCGCCCTTGTTGATCGCGCTCAATGGAGCCGATGCCGACAATCAGTCGCTGACGTTTAGCGCAACCAGCAGCAACGTCGCGCTGACCACACAGATCCCGACTGGCAATCACAGTCTCAAGATGGACGTGCAGAACTTCGGCACGATGACGTTTCAGTTGTTTGAAGATCGAGTGCCCCGCGTCACCAACCACATTATCTCGTTGGCCAATAGCGACTTTTACAACGGCTCAATCTTTCATCGCGTCATCAACAACTTCGTGATCCAAGGCGGCGATTCAAACGGTAACCCGCCTGGCACAGGCGGATCGAACCTCGGGGACTTCGACGATCAGTTCGATGTCGATTTGCAGCACAATCAGACCGGCATCTTGTCGATGGCCAAGACGACAGATGACACCAATGACTCACAGTTCTTTGTGACCGAAGGAGCCCAACGGCATCTCGATTTCCAACATTCGATCTTCGGCTTCTTGACCACCGGCGAATCTGTCCGACAAGCCATCAGCAACGTGGCTGTGAACTCCTCAAGCCGCCCCACGACCGATGTCGTGCTGACGGATGTATCCGTAATCACGGACACTCAAAACGGAGTGCTGATGCTGAAGGCACCCGAAGGGACGACTGGTACGTCGGCCATCACCGTCACAGTCCGAGACCCCAACGGCAACACATCTGAGCAAACCTTCACTGTCACCATCGCCGCAGACACCACGAACTCCAATCCGTTCTTGAAGGACTTGCCCAAGCTGCGAACTCTGGTCGACACGCCGTTCCAATTCGTGCTGCAAGGCGTTGACGTTGAGAATCAGCAAATCGGTTACATCGGCCAAGCAGCACTTCAACAGCAGAGCCTTTTCATTCCGCAACTAGCTAATGCGAATCTCGCCTACACCGTTGGCATTACCTCAGGCGTCGTGGATGTCTCACCGTCTAACGGATTGCTGGGCGAGCAGGGTTTCACCGTCGCGAGCGGGACCTCATACAGCGCTCTCGACTATCAAGTCGCCAAGCTCAACATCGCTTCTGCCGCTTCGCCATTGGTCGTTTCGGGAGCAGACCATCCCACTGTGAACCAATCTAATGACGGCAAGGCCGACACGTTCTTGGTCAAGACTCGCGGCAACAACGTGCAGGTCTATATCAACGGCGCATTGAGCTACGAAGCCCTGAAGTCATCCGTCACCACGCTGACCATCAACGGCTCGAACGACAACGACTCTTTCATTTTCGACAACACCGATGGCAGCGTCCTGCTCACCGGCGGAGTCATCGTCAACGGCTCGGCGGGATCCGACGACGTGACCATTATTGGTGGAGCGACCGTTGCCACCAACGTGATCGACAACCTCTCGAATGGAGCGGCGGGTTCAATCAGTGTCGATGGCAAAGTTCTCAGCTTCACCTCCACGGAAGCAGCTTTTGATAACGTGGCCTCGACGAATCGCAGCGTGCAATACGGCTCCGCATCCAGTGCCATAAGTCTTACAGATGATGCTACGGCTGGTGATGGTATTTCGAAGCTTGCTGGTCCGGGGCTTGTGACCTTGAAGTTCAAAGCTCCCTCCAATGCGCTGCTGATTAACGCCGGCGCAGGAGACGACACTCTCAATGCCAGTGGCGGCGACAGCCTGTTGACGGTCGGGCTGCAACTACTCGGCTCGGGCGGAAACGACTCGATCATTGGTAGCTCGCGAGACGACACGCTCTCTGGTGGTGGAGGCAACGATGTCCTGCAAGCTGGTAATGGAACTGACACCCTGACCGAGACTGCCGACGCCAACTTCACGCTCGGTGTTTCCACCATGACGGGACTGGGAGCGGACTCAATCTCGGCATTCGAACGCGCGACGATTACCGGCGGCGAAGGCAACAACATTATCAACGCGGCAGCTTTCGGTGGCAGTGTCACAGTCAATGGTCTTGGCGGAGCCGACACAATCATCGGCAGCGCCTTCGCCGATTCGATCAATGGTGGCTCCGGCTCGGATAGCATCGACGCCGGTAACGGAAACGACACCGTGCAAGCTGGCCTCAATAGCGACACCGTGATCGGCGGCGCTGGAGATGATCTCTTAAGTGGTGGCGACGGCTTTGATCTCTTGGCCGAATCAGGAGACGTGAACTTCACGCTCAGCACTACGACGCTCACGGGCCAAGGCACCGACACGTTCGACAGTTTTGAACGAGCCTCTCTGACCGGCGGCAACAGCGCCAACACAATTGATACGACGGCCTTCACAGCCAGTGTCGTGATCAATGCAGGAGGCGGTGCAGACACCGTCACGACCGGAATTGGGCCAGACTCGATCAATGGTGGTGCCGGTGACGACAGCATCGTGAGCGGTGGCGGGAACGACACCGTGCAAGGCGGAGCCGACAACGACACTCTGAATGGTGGCGACGGAACGGATCTGCTGAGCGAAACAGCCGACGTCAATTTCACCGTGGGCGCTGCAACTTTGGTGGGATTCGGCAATGACTCGTTCTCGCTCATCGAGCGAGTCTCACTGACAACTGGCGACAGCGCAAACATGATCGACGCGTCGGCCTTTCCGGGCGGAGTCGATATCAGCTCTGGCGGTGGCGCCGACACGATCATCGGCTCAGCAGTTGGGGACTCGATCAACACGGGCTCGGGGGCTGACTTGATCACTGGAGGTAGCGGAGACGACACCATTCAAGGCGGCCCCGACGATGACACCTTGATCGGCGGCATCGGCAGTGACGCGCTCTCGGGAGGCACGGGCAATGACCGAGTGGATGGCGGCGGCGGCAGTGATGCTCTGACTGGAGGAGCCGGTCGCGACACTCTGATCGGAGGCACGGGCACCGACGCGTTGATTGAAGTTGACGACGCGTTGTCAGTCGTGGTGACGAACACAACTCTCAGCGGTTACTCGGCCAGCGGCAATGACTCCTTGGGCGGGATTGAATCCGTGCAACTCATCTTGGGAGCCGGTGCATCTTTGATCGACGCTCAAGCCTTGACGATCCCGCTCGTCGTCTTCGCTGGTGCTGGTAACGACACCGTCATCGGTGGTTCGGGCAATGACACGATCAGCGGCCAAGACGGCAACGACTCGCTGCGAGGCGGCGGTGGCAACGACGCCCTCGATGGCAATGAAGGCGATGACACGCTGATTGGCGACAGTGGCGACGACTCCATCGTCGGCAGCAATGGCAACGACGGACTCTCGGGATCAATTGGCAACGACACCGTCATCGGTGGTGCAGGGGTTGACACACTCTTCGGGCTGGCAGGTAACGACACGCTCGATGGCTACGCCGACGGTGACATCGTCTTCGGTGGCGATGGCAACGACACAGTTCTTGGCGGCGATGGTGCGGACACGCTGGTCGGCGGCAATGGAGGCAACGGTGCCGTCGACAACCCGCTCGACAACTTCGGTGCCGAGATCTCCGAACGCATCGAGACCTTCGCACTGCCATCCATGCCAGCCTGGGCGGTCTAATTGAGGGCTCTGACAAGAGTCCCGGGACCAGCATCCTTCGTAGCCGGAGTCGCAAGAATTCGGAGCATGAGTCCAAGCGTCTGAAGTCTGACGACTTCAACTACGGTTTTGCCGAAGACGTCTTGATTCACATCCGCGACGACATCTTCGGTGCCGAGTTCCCAAGGACATCGCCGCGAAATACGAACGGCCCGGCAGCCTCGCGTTCACACTCAAAACTGCCGGGCCGAAAGTCAGTCCGAGTCGCGGAGCGACTCGGCCACGTAGCTCAGTCGCTCCGCGACTGAGAAGCATCAGCAACGGTACGACGCCTCAAATCGCGGAGATGTTGTTGAGCTGATTAGTGATTGAACAAGAACTCTGGGCTGTTAATGAGAGCCCAGGTCAGATCCTGCGCGGCAGTCAGTCGCTTGTTGCCTAGTTGCTTCATGCTGAAGTCCGCATCGGTCTTGAGTTGGACCAATCTTGGGTCGTCAGCAATCGGCTTACTCACCCCGGCCAGTACGTTCTTACGCTGAGTGACTCCCGCGTCCTCGGGAAGTGGAGCCTTGGCCGCTGCAACCGCTTGTTGCTTGTTGGCCAAGGTCGCATCCGTCTTGCGGAAGAAATTCAGGATTTCTGTCTTCTGAGCGTCGGTACGTTCGGCTTCAGGTGTCGCAGCGATGACTCGGTACGACTCAGGCAAACTTAACGGAATCGGCAGCGCCTTGGTTGTGGCACTAATTCGGAACCGCCCCAGCAAGTGCTTCGCAGCCGTGTGCTGTTGAGTGATCACAATCTTGATGATCGTGCCTTCCTCGAACCCGGCTGGCTGCTTCGCTTCGAAGGTGGCCCAGTGAGTCACCGCCGGAATCGCATTTGCCACGGCCCAACCTTGAGCAGCATTGGGGTTGCCATCGATCGCTTGCGCAATGTTGAAACCTTGTTGGTTGTAAGAAGCCTTACCGTTCTGCAATTCGACCTTCTTGAACTCCGTTGGCTTCGACTTGGTCGCTGCGAAGACATCGAATTCCGTGACGACAAAGTTTCCATTCTCTGGCAAACCAGGGCCGCCACCTTTGATCTTCTCGTCGGGCATCGCTTCCAAACGCAAACCGGTGATGCCGTTCAAAGTGGTCTCGAAGGTCAACGTGTAGTTGCCTTTCTCTGCCGTTCCCGATGCTCGAATGGAATGATCTTCGAGCTTCTCCAAAGCCAGATCCTTCGTCGCTTCTAATGTCGCTGGCTGAAGTGGCTGCCAATCCAACGGCTGGTTGTGATTCGCCAAGAACTTCGAAGCCACTGTCGCCAACTGGTCTTCGTAAGTCTTCAGATCCGCTTCGAGTCGCACGGCTTCCTCATTGCGCTTCTTCTGCTCTTCGGCGAGGCGAGGAGCGATGGAAGCCGAATAGCTTTCGAGATCGGTCCTCGTCTTCGCGATGGCGTCCTCACGTTGCTTTTCGAGCTTTGGTTTTTCAACCGCCCAGAACGCTTCGCGTTCGGCGACTTCCTTCATCAGCGTTGCATGGTCGGCATCAATGTTGTTGATCGCGGCAATTGTCGCGTTGATTTCAGCATCGGTCGCCGAGCGGTTCAGAACTCGCAAGAAGATCTCGTTGATCAAGACTTTGTCGTCCTGCATGTCAGTGACGAGTTTCGCCAACACATTGCGAGGGTCGCTGATCGCATTGCCGACTGTCGGGCCACTAACCAGCGCCATCACCGGACCAAGAGCGACACCCGATGAGCGTTCGCACTCGCAAGCACTCTCACGTGCCGGCTTACCAAAGCTTTCCAAGAAGCCGTCAGGCAGTCTTACTCCTGCATCGGGCAACTGAGCGGCACGAGTACCACCCGGCACACCCGGAATGTTCGGAGTCGAGCCGACGACTTTATGCACGGCGTCGAACAACGCCTCGGCAGTCAATCGCTTCGTGAATGCGTGCGAGTAGTTGGTCTTGTCATCTGCGTTCCACTGATGAGTCTTCAGTGTGAGCTGATAAGTTCGCGACCGCACGATCTGACGCATCAGCTCGCGCACGTTGAAACCACTATCGACGAACTTCTTCGTGAGGTCGTCCAGCAGTTCTGGGTTTGTCGGAGGGTTGCCCGCTCGAATGTCATCGAGAGGCTCAATCAACCCCGTCCCCATCAAGTAACCCCACACGCGATTCACATAGCTCTTCGCGAAGTACGGGTTGTTGGGGGACGTAATCCACTTCGCGAACTGGTCGCGGCGAGATTGATTTGGAGCTAACTCAATCTTCGAATCAAACGGGAACTTCGGCGGAGTGACTTCGCCCGTACGATCATGCTTCAGGTCGCCGCCTTGGTTATCGAAGACGATTTCATACAGCGGCTTCGCACCTTCGACGGCGGTGCCACCGATATTCTGCCCCTTCGACTCGGGATCTGCCTTCAAGCCAAACTGAGCGAAGTAAGCCCCGGTCTCGTAGTAGTTGTCCTGAGTCCATTTTTCAAAAGGATGATCGTGGCACTTGTTGCAGTTGAAGCGAACCGCCAGCCACAAGTGCGTGCTGTTCTCCAACGAGTCTTGTGGAGTGCGCGTGATCTTGAAGTACGAGGCCGCTGGGTTCTCTCGATTCGAACCTGACGCCGTCAGGATCTTGTAGGCGAACTCGTTGTAAGGAGTGTTGTTCTCGATCTCCTTGCGGATCCATTCACGAAACGCCTTCGCTCCCGGTTCGCCGAGGAACTTGCGGTTGACCTGCAACATGTCGGCCCACTTGTTCGTCCATTGATCAACAAACTCGGGCGAGCCGATCAGCTTATCGATCAGCTCGTAGCGCTTGGTTTGAGGATCTCGAGTATCAGCTAAGAACTCTTTCACGGTCTCGACTGATGGCGGCAGGCCCGTCAGATCGAGATGCACGCGACGAACGAACTCGGCGTCACCAGAGAGGTCGCTCGATAGAATCTTCATCCGCTGCAACTTCTTGGCGACGTGGTCGTCGATGAAGTTCCATTTCGCCGGCTCTTGCCAGACGAAGCCGGAACGATCGCCCATCACGGTCAACGTCGTCGCAGCGTAGCGTCCTTCAAAGCGAGCCAAGATGGCGGCTTCACCTCGACGTAAAGTTGTGATCAAACCGGTGGGGTCAGTCTTGGCAATGTCTGTGTTGCTGGACTCGATGAAAGCCTCAGCGGTGACATCGCGTTTCAAACCGTTGCTATAGGTGGCGACGATCCGCACCTGCTGCTTGCTACCCAAACGCTGAGCGACTGGATTCGTGGGCAACACATCGATGCTGGTGACCTTCGGCGTGCTGAGATCCAGCTTGGCTCCATTGCCGATCCAACGACGAATGATTTCGTAGTACGGATGATTGACCGTCGTCAGTTGACCGCCGACATGCGGCACTGCTCCCGTGGCCTTCAGCAGCATCAAGCTGTTTTCAGGAGATGCGATGTTGGTCCGACGCGAAGCCAAGTCGTCGGTAAAGGCTCGCGTGTCGTAGATCGGGTCGTAACCACGCAGCGACAGCTTGAATCCGTTCTTGCCGTCTTTAGCTCCGTGACAGGTGCCTTGATTGCAACCCATCTTCGAGAGCACCGGGTTCACATCGCGGATGAAGTCAACGGGCGTGTCAGCCAAGCCAACCTTCACGGGCACCTTGACCGACTTATCGCCGATGGTCGCCGTGAGTTCGCATTCGCCTGCACCGACAACGCTGACTTGGCCGTTGGCCGCCACGCTCACCACGCCATCTTTCGAAGCCGCGAACTTCACCATGCGAGTCGCGTCGAGACTATCTCCATTCGCGAGCTTGCCAGTGATCAGCAACTGGGCCTTGTCGAAGACGCCGCCCAGCTCAATCGCAGCCGGAACAACTTCCAGACTCGCGATCTGATCATCCTTGTGAGGAGTCTCCAGCGGAGCACCGGCTGGAACGGTCGACTTCCCATTAGCCGCAACAGTTTGCGGACCAGACGATGTTGCTGGAGTTAGTGGGACAGACAAGAACTCTCGAACGGCCTTGCCACCTTCGACTTCGAACACGCGAACTTTGCCATCCGAGCAACCTGCGGCGACGTGCTTGTTGTCTGGAGAAATCCTTACAGAGTAGATGCCGGCGTTCTCGAGCTTGATCTGAGCGAGCACCGGCAGTGACTTGTTTTGGTACTCAGCCAGCGCCTTCTTTTCGCCATCGTTCTGCTGCTGCACCCGCTTCTTCATAATGGCTTTGATGTTGTCCGGCTCGGTCGTATCGACGTCGGTGTCATAGACGAAAAGTTCGCCCTTATCGTCGAGACTGCTGCCCGCGGCGACACGTCGACCATCAGCCGAGTAATCCACACCAAAGACTCGACCACGCATCGGAGCGAGTTCTCGAATGAGGTTGGCGTTGTCGCCAATCACACGTGCCGTGATGCGGAAGATGCGGAACAACTTGGGGGCGCCGTCTGCTCCACCAACGACGATTTCGTCTCGCGATGGATGCGTATCAACCGCCGCAATGCCGCCCTTCAACGCACCGGGAGTGATCGACGTAATGTTGTCGATGAAGCGATTCGTTTGAACTTCGGTCAGCTTGGCCGTGCGGTCTCGACCAACCGAAATGACGTGATCGCCGCTCGGATTCCAAACCGTGTCCAGCACCCAGTCGTCGTGAGCGCCTTGAAAGAGCACTTGCTCGCCGGTGTCCGCCTTGATGGCTCGCAACGTCTTGTCTGCACAACCAAAGGCGACTCGAGTGCTATCCGGCGACCAGCTCACGCCGTAGGTGGTGTCGAAAGTCACCGGCAGTGACAGCGTCAGCTCTTTCTTCTCGACATCCCAAATCTGAACTTCACCCATGCGAGCTGGATTGCCGCCGCTGACAGCCAAACGCTTACCGTCCGGTGAGAAGCGAACTTGCTGAACTCGTTCTGAAACACCCACGAGCCGTGCGACGATGCCACTGCCATCAGCCTTATGCAGCAGGACTTCGTGATAACCAGCGACAGCAATCAATTGACCATCCGGCGAATAGTCCAACGACGTGATGACCGGCGGCAACTTGTAGACGGGCGGATGAGCCGCGTCGTATTGCAGATCGGCATTCGGCGGCGTGTCGTCCGTCGCGCCTTCGGCGATCCACTTGCGAATGGTTTCGATCTCAGCGGCATGCAGAGGATTCTTGCCCTTCGGCATTTCGGCCTTGCCGTCCTTGGGCGTGATCAACTTGACCAAGTTGCTCTCGTCCGGCTTACCGACAACGACTGCAACGTCGCCACTTTCACCCTTGCCGACGAGCTTCTTGAAGTCCGTCATCACATATGCGCCACCAGCCTTCGCCGGTTGATGGCAGCCTTGGCATTGAGCCTGAAAGATCGGACGAACTTGTTTGTAGTAGCTGACCTTGCCGGGTTCTGCTACAGGCTTGCTCTGAGCTGAAGCGGCCTGGGCCGACATCAGCAGCGCGCAGGACAGCCATGCCGCAAAGTTCTTCATGCGAGGATTCATGCCAGTCACCGTTGTTGAGGATTGGTCGAGTGTGAGGATTTCAGGCGGGGTACCGTTGAAGGGTCTGCATCGGTCGTTCAATGACCAACTCGCGGTGGCAATCGAGCAACTAGATGTCGGAGCCAAAGCGCGAGCCGTCAACGTATCGGCGACTTCCACTAGGTACAAGCAGCGAGACGACTTGCTGGGGTGATCGCGAACAGACTGACGCACAACCGCTGCAAGCTTTGCCCATCAACGCGTTGCAACGTCTTCAGCGGGTCACCCCAATCGCTCGCGAGTAGAGGCTCGGTTCATAGCCCACGATCATCGTCGGACCGACTCGGATCGTGGGGGCTCGGAGTGAACCGCTACGGCCGATGATCATGCTTTCGATTTGCTCGTGCTGGTCTACGAATTGAGCCCGTTCGAATTCATAGACCTTCGACCCACGCACGACCGCCAAGTGCTGGACCTTATCGAGCATCGCCCAAGCCGTGGTCGGTTCAATGGCGACTTGTCGAGCCAACACGACTTCGCGCGACGTGACGCCGTGTTCGTCGAGGAAGGCTTTGGCCTTGGAACAGGTTTCGCAGTTCGCGCGGTGATAGTGCCAATCGACAGAGGCAGGCATGTATCAAGTTCTCCATGAGTTTAGATTCGAAGCGAAGCATGCCGATTTAGACTTTGCCTCATCGTGAGGCACGACCGGCTGTCACCCATAAACAGTCGCTTGCAGTTTGCAGGCTGTCTTCTGACTCTACCGAAGTCCGACACGCACTCATTCTTTTAACTCAAGGAGACTGTCAGCATGAGTCACTCGCTTCAACGTCGCGATTTCCTCAAACAATCAGTCGCACTGACGGGCGGACTCGCAGCTGCGATGCATGTCGCTCCGGTCATCGCTCAAGATTCGAAGTCCGCCAACGACAAGCTCAACATCGCTTGCGTCGGAGTCGCAAATAAGGGCCGACACAACATCGACCAACTCACCAGCCAGAACATCGCGGTGCTGTGTGACGTTGACGAGAACTTCCTGAATCAAGCCGCCAAAGTTTGGCCGAACGCGCGGCTCTATCGCGACTACCGCAAGATGCTGGAAGCAGAAGCCAACAAGATCGACGCCGTTGTTGTCTCGACCTCGGACCACTCGCATGCGCCGGCCACATCAATCGCACTGGACCTCGGCAAGCACGTCTATTGCGAGAAGCCGCTGACTCACACGGTGGCCGAAGCCCGCGCGATTTCGAAGCTCGCCAAGAAGAAGGGAGTGGCCACGCAGATGGGCACTCAGATTCATGCCGAGCAAAACTATCGCCGTGTGGTGGAACTCATCCAGAGCGGAGCCATTGGCAAAGTCAGCGAAGTCTATAGCTGGTGTACCAAGGGCTGGTCGGACGGGCGTTTCAGTGCCTGCGATATGGCGGCTCCGAAGAACCTCGATTGGGACTTGTGGCTCGGCCCAGCCAAGGAGCGGTCGTATTGCGCGAGCATTCATCCGGGCAACTGGCGTCGGTTCTGGGAGTACGGAGCAGGCACGTTCGGCGACATGGCTTGCCATGTGATGGACCTGCCTTTCTGGGCGCTCGATCTGAAGTATCCCACTTCGGTGCATTGCGAAGGTCCGGAAGTGCATCCTGATGGAGCACCTAATTGGGTGAAGGCGACCTATGAATTCCCGGCAGCGGGTGGCGGGTCGCTCAAGTTTCATTGGGCCGACGGCAGTGCCAACTTCGACAAGGTCAAAGAGACCAAAGACCCGTCCGGCAAGCCGCTCTCACAATGGGGCTTGGGTGTGCTGTTCGTTGGCGACAAAGGCATGCTGGCCGCTGACTATGGCCGCCGCTTGTTGCTGCCTCAGGACAAGTTCGAAGGCTTCAAAGCTCCCGAGCAGACCATTGCCAATTCAATCGGCCACTGGAATGAGTGGGTCAAAGCCTGCAAAACCGGCTCGCCAACAACCTGTAACTTCGAGTACTCGGGCCGTCTGACAGAGACGGTGCTGCTCGGCATCGTCGCCTTCCGCGCCGGCGAGAAAGTCGCCTGGGACGGAGAGAAGCTCGAAGCCAAAGGCAGCGCGAAAGCTGCGAGCTTCGTCACGAAGGAATACCGCAAAGGCTTCGAGGTCGTCGGCCTGAACGGCTAACGATTTGCGACCATTCTTAAAGAGACTCTCTGAGGAACACGTCTGCCGAGCCAACTCGCGCAGCGTGCCCCTCAGAGAGTATTTTCGTTTTCGGACCATGCACGGTGAAAGCAGAGCGATTCACTGCTGGCGGTCGGACATGGCTCAACAGTCAATTGGGCTCACGCCACGTTGTCGATCCAAAGTTTGATCCACCATGCAAGCCCCCTGACGAACCAACTGTTTGCAGAATTGTCGAGAAACCATTCAAGCGGGAAGTAGGCAAACAGCAACAGGTTGCCAAGCGGCGTGCCTTGAAGACCAAGCCGGTGAAAAGCCATTGCCACCGGTCCCATGGAAAGCGGATAGCCGACAATCAAGACGAGCATGACCCACAACGGCGTCGCGAACCCACCGGTCGGCGTCTTGGCCGAATCATCACGCGCAGAGTTCTCACTCATGAGCAACTTCCTTACGGCCATTGTTCTCGTCGAGGCTAAGCACGTCGCAATGATGGCTGGGTCTTGGATCTGATGAGATCGAGGTCATTGCAACGGCGGTTTGATCGGAGTTTCTCTGTGCCCCCTGTGCCTCTGTGTTTCGCAATCAATTTCGTCCGCCAAAGATTCGAAACACAGAGGCACCGAGGACACCGAGAAAAGCTAAAAAAGTTAAACCGACAAGATGAGTCCGCGCGACTCAAGCGTTGGTCGCCAATTGCCGCGCCACGAACGCGAAATCCCTTGAGCCACGCTAACGCTCATCAGGCATTCTTCGGCACCGACCAATGGCCCGCTCGATATTGGCGACGGACGAGTTTGTTGGCGTCGGCATCGTTGGTGATCTGGCCGGTCATCGGATCGAACTGCAACGTGCGATTGGTTCTGGCTGCGATGTTCGCCAGATGGACCAGAGTCGCTGACAGAACTCCAGCTTTGACGTCAGCGTTGGTCTGTTGCTCGTCGCCACGCACACACGCCAAAAAGTTGTTGTGATGCGCGACCAAGTCGGCTGATCCCGTCTTCTCAGCAATCAACTTGTTGCGCGGACCATACAACTTCCAACCCACGGTATGGCCCATGATGAGCATGCCATTGGTGCCATAAAACGCGGCTCCGTTCTCATAACCTTCTTGCACGTAGGGCGACCAAATACGTTGCTCGAAGATGAGCTGCTTGCGACGTCCCTTGCCGTCCGCCGCATAGTCGAACACGGCGTATTGGGTGTCGGGATATTGTTGATCGTCGTCGAAGAACAGCTTGCCACCCAAGCACGCGGCGGTCGTCGGATGCGTGTCGACTCCCAATCCCCAGCACGCCACGTCGATGTCATGCACTCCATCATTGCCGATGTCTCCGCAACCAAAGTCGTACCACCACCGCCACACTCCCGGCAGCAAGTTGGGGCGATACGGCACTTGCGGCGCTGGCCCCAACCAGGTGTCGTAATCCAGGTAAGCCGGTGGAGTTCCCGGCTGACTCTTTCCAATCGTGCCGCGACGCTGGCTGTTCCAAGCCTTTGATACCAGCACCTCACCGATCTCGCCTTTGAGCACTCGTTCGATGCCCTCACGCACGGTCGGCGTGCTGCGACTTTGAGTGCCTACTTGCAGATGCTTGCCACTGCGTTTCACCGCTTCGGTCAGCAGTTGCCCTTCGCGGATGTTGTGGCAGCAAGGCTTCTCGACATAGACGTGCTTGCCCGCGTCGAGTGCCAGCAGAGCTGCCGGTGTATGCCAATGGTCTGGCGTTGCGATCCACACGGCATCGACTCGGCGATCATCCAAGATCTTGCGAAGATCGCCGACAGCTTGAGGAGCAGGATGCCCGGCCTCGGCCACAATCTTGGCGGCGGCGGCCAAGCGGTTTTGATCCACATCGCAGACATAGGCGAAGTCGATGTCTTTGCGAGCTGCAAGATTTCTGACATGCCCCGTCCCCATGCCGCCCGTCCCGATGACGGCGATGACCACCTTTCGATTCGCGCTCTGAGCCTGCCCCAAATTGGAACTGAGAGCAGCGACCGACGAGATCGCTCCGGCGTGCTGCAGGAACTCGCGACGTGGAAGAGGGCTCATGGTGTGTCCTATGAGTGAGAGAAGTAGACGTTGAAGTTGAGCCAGCAAGCCTTCTCAGTTGAATCGAACCAGGCAGCCAGAAGCGGCAAGCGAATCGAGGAGCGACTCGCCTACGTAGCCGAAACGAAATGAGAAATCGGACCTCGTGACCTTGGACCGTTTGCTTTCTCAATGTTTGAGTTTCTGAAGAACGCGATAAGTCAGAAGTCTCTCGCAGAGGCGCTGGGAACGCAGAGAAGACCGCTTACCACAACTCCTCAAACTCTGCGTCCCCTGCGCCTCTGCGTGAGATCTCGTTTGAACTCCGCGAACGATCCAAACTTCGGCCTGACCATCGAACTCATCCCGCTTAGGCCAGAATCCCCGTAGCGACGTCGCCATGAATGTCGGTCAGACGGAAGTCGCGGCCAGCGTTGCGGAAAGTCAGTCGCAGGTGATCCAGCCCCAGCAAGTGCAGCATGGTGGCATGCACGTCGTGAATGTGGAGTTTGTTTTCCACCGCGTAATAACCAAAGTCGTCGGTCGCGCCGTACTTGAAGCCGCGTTTCACTCCGCCCCCGGCCATCCACATCGTGAAGCCTTCGGGGTTGTGGTCACGGCCATCTCGACCACCTTGGGAAACCGGCGTGCGTCCGAACTCTCCGCCCCATAGCACCAGCGTGTCGTCCAGCAACCCGCGTGACTTGAGATCCGTCAGCAGACCGGCGATCGGCAGATCGACTTCCTTGGAGTTCTTGGTGTGCCCCTTGAACAAGTCTCCGTGTTGATCCCATTGCACAAAGGCGTCGCTGTGAGTGACCTGGATGAACCGGACTCCTCGTTCGGCGAACCGTCGAGCCATCAAACACTGCCGACCGAAGTTCGTGGTGACCGGATCGTCGAGGCCATACAGCTTCTGAGTCGCAGCCGACTCTTGGGCGAGATCCTCCACCTCGGGCATTTGCGACTGCATACGGAAAGCGAGCTCGAACGAATTGATGCGTGCTTCCATCGCTGCATGTGGTCCGGTCTGGGTGAGATGGTCGCGGTTGATCTCACTGAGCAAGTCCAGCTCGAGCCGCTGTTGCTCGCGAGTCGTGCGCGTGTTGGCGATGTATTTGACCTTGGCCTGATCCGCCGGAACGCTCGCATTACCGATGGGAGTACCTTCGAACTCCGCCGGCAAGAACGCCGAGCCCCAGTTCTTCATGCCGCCATGAGCCAAGGTCGGACAGATCGTGACAAAGGCCGGCAAGCTGCGATTCTCGGTGCCCAGACCATAAGCCACCCACGCACCCATGCTGGGTCGAGTGAAGTTGTCGCTGCCCGTATGCAGCTTGAGCAGTGCGCCTCCATGCGCGGCGTTGGTGCCATGACACGACGACAGAATGCAGAGGTCGTCGATGTGCCGTGCGACGTTGGGGAACAACTCGCTGCACCACAAACCGCTATCGCCATGTTTAGCAAACTTCCAAGGCGACTTCAGCAGATTCCCAGTCGGAGCAAACTGCACACGCGGCTTATCGAAGGGGCATGGCTTGCCGTCATCGGCCTGCAGTCTGGGCTTATAATCGAACGTGTCGACGGCCGATGGTCCTCCTTTCATAAACAGGAAGATCACCCGCTTAGCCCGAGGAGCAAAGTGCGGTTGCTTGGGAGCCAACGGGTCAGTGGTCGCCGCGTTGGCTTCGTCATTCAGCATCGACGCCAGAGCCAAATAGCCGAATCCCACAGCACTGCTTTTGAGAAGTTGGCGACGATTCCACATGAGCAAGTCCTCCACCGAGACGGCGAACCAAGAGCGAGAGTGAGTGATTCGCACCTTAGCCGCAGCCCGTCAACGACGTCCACAGCCCGACTCGATCACGAGTGCGCAAGGATCGAGCTGCTCGCCTTGAAATCAGCTTCAAACGAAGTCATGCACCGACCTCGTATCGAAGCCACTACTTGAGCTTCGAGAGGGGGATCTCTTCCTGCACGTACTCGGAGTTCTTCGTCTTCACTCCTGCCGATTGAGAGTTCTGCAGCGGGTGGCGATTGATGTAGGCCATGAAGATTCGAGCCGTGGCATCGTCCTTTTTGACGATCACTCGAGCAGGCAGCACCATCGTGTCGCCGACGCCCCACTCCTTGTTGCCCTTGTCCCAGGTGAAGCGGATGGTGCGCTGCCAGGTGTTGCTATGCAGGACCACGGCCAGCAGCTCATCGTCAGGGTAGGTTTTCTTCCATTCGGTGCGAATCAACTCTTTGAGCTTGGCGGCATCGTCACCTTGATAGGCTTCTTCCGGAGCTTTGGTCATCCCCGCGCCGAGAGCTTGCAGTTCGGCATCTTTTCGCGCGATGGCTTCGCGAGCAGACTTAAGTGATTGAGCCAGCGGTGCAGCCTTCTCGCGACCAAGCAGAGCCAGAACGAACTCGGTGGTCTTACGAGCTTTACCCAGTTCGGTGCGAGCGGCTTCAAGACCATTGAGCGACTTACTCTTCACGGCTTGGTCAGAGATCTTCTCGGCTCGCTGCAGAGCTTGGTCGAAGTCGCGCTGATAGGACTTTTCAAACGACTCACGCTTCTTGACGAACAAGTTCACTTCACGCAGCAACGCGGCATAGGCCGCTTCCAGCTTGCGGCCCGTCTCCGATTTCTTGTCGATCTCGGCCTTGTGTTGAGCCTTCAAGTCATCGGCCCACTTCGCCACCTCGGGAAGACCCTGCAACAGGGCGACCGTGGACTCGACATCGTCTAGCATGTTCTTTGTCGCCGCCGCAAACGCCTTGCTGGTGGCCTGCATCTTGGCGAGTTCATTGTCGATCTCATCGGCTCGACTCCCCACGGCCAGCCCCAACATCACTACCAGAAACAACACGATGCGCATCGAGATTCTCCTTTGAGTGTTGAATGTCATGACGTTGGCGAGCACGTCACTGCCCGAGTTCCTTCAGGATGCGTTGCTCTCGCTCGGCACGTTTCTTGTCTCCGAGTTTCTCATAAGCCTGAGCAAGCAACTCATGCACAACGACGTCCTTCACATCGATCTGCAAGGCTTCGGTTCCCCAGCGTTTGGCGCTGGCCCAGTCCTCTGATTCGATCGCCAGCGAGGCCAACTTCTTGCGAACAGTGACGTCGTCTGCATCGAGCTTGGCCATCGACTCCAGCAACGCCTTCAGCTTGTCTTGCTGCTTGAGTTTCACGTAGGCCGCAATCAGTCCCTTCGACCAACTGTCGGTCTCTGCGAACTGAAACTTGCCACCACCGAATTTGTTTCGGCCCAGCTCGAAAATGTTGGCTGCGTCTTCAAAGCGTCCGGTCTGCAAGCACAACTTGCCGAGCAACCCCAGCACGCGCGGATTTGGGTTCGCATCGTCAAAGACGGCTTCCAACAACGTGATCGCAGCCGCCGTGTCTTTGCCAAGCAGCTCCAGTTCCGCGAGCGTGACTGCCGCCAATGGCTCCTTGGGATTGAGGTTCGCAGCCTTCTCGGCCATGTCGCGTGCGTCTTGTCGACGATCCGCCTTCAGCAGCACATCGGCGAAGGCCGCAATCTTGGCCGGGTTCTCCATGTCGGCGTTGTAGTCCTTCTCCAGTTCTACCAACGACTTCGTCTTCGTGGGCTTAATGCCCGACATCTCGGCCACCAGCTTGGTCACAAACTCGACATACCGCTGATGAAACTCGTCCGCCGGAATCTTGAAGACCTCCGTGATCGCATCATTGGTCGACATGTTGCGTCGATACGCATCCAACATCTTGGCGATCGACTCAGGACCAAACTTCTCGACCATGAATTGGGCATAAAGCCGACTTTGGCAATACGCGAACTGCCAGTTATCGGGAGTCTCGGGCCGCGCGAAAATGTGATTGAGTTCGTCGAGCTTCCATAGTTCGCCATTGGGAACTCGTTCGAGCAGCAATTGGTTCCAGATCGCAGTGCGTTCCAAACCCTCGCTCGTGACGGCCAAAGCTTCCGTGTACCAGTGCGGAATGTTGAAGCCCGTTTGTTGCAGAGTGACGATGTGGACGAACTCGTGCTTCAAGACTTTGGCCCAGTTGAAGGGCTTCTTCACCGCCGTCGGTGAAGCCAGCGCCACCATCATGCCCGTCGACGCGCCAATGGTTTGAATCCACGGCAGACCGACCATTCGAGCGCTGAACCATTCATGCGCGGTCAGACCTTTCGAGTCGTGATAGATCTCGAACGTCGTGCGCGTCGGAGGTTCGAAGCCGTAGAGCTTGGTGAGTTCCGCGTAGCACTCTTCGAGGTACTCGGCCATGTACTCCGCGAGGATGCGGTCGGCCTTCGAGTCCACTCGAATAACGAAGTGATCCGTGGTGATGGTCTCGTAAGTGCCGAGCACCGAGAGCACCTTGCGCATGTTGCTGACTCGCACGTGATACGGGTCGGCTTTGAATGCGGCATCCAGAGTTTCCTTGGCTTTATCCGTGCGGCCCGTCTGCATATAGAGCATGCCCAATGCCGTGCGAGCTTCCGGCAGTTGCGGCATCAAAGTGACGGCTCGTTGATACGCTCGCTCGGCGATGGTGAATTTACGGCGCGAGGTCAGCTCATCGGCAAACGTGACCAAGAACCGTCCCGGTCGCGGATTGCGTTGAGCAAGTTCCAGCACCAATCGTTCGAGACGGCTGGGCTTGTCGAGCTTCACGGCGGCGATGTCATCGAGCTTGTCGAGCAGTTCGCTCAGCCGCTTGTCGACTTCATTCGCACCATCAGGACCAGCCACTTTCGAATCGATCATGTAGTAACACGCGGCCAATCGACCAAGCGTGCGTTGTTCTCGCGGATTGACCTTCAACGCTTGCTGGATGACGGTGAGCGCGTCGCTCAACGCGCCATTCATCAACAGCAAGTCGGCTTTCAATTGCAGTGCGAGAATCGAGTTCGGCTGTGCGGCCAGTGCTTGTTTGGAATACGTCTCGGCCTTGTCGATTTCATGGCGATCCAAAGCCGCCCAACCCAACGACGTGAGCACTTCTACGGACTGCGGATTGATCGACAGCGCCTTGTTGAGGTCCGGCAATCCCTGGGCTCGGTTGTACTTCTCCAGCAGCAACGTCCCCGACAAGTAATGAGCCTGCCAAGCATGCTCATCAGCTTTAATGGCATCGGGACAGAGCGTGTTGACGATGAACGTGAAGATGTCCGCGATGCCGTGCCACCGCGCATACATCGCCGAGCCCTCGCCGATCGTCAACAAGCTGGCCGCATCATCCGGCTGCTTGCGGTTGTAGTAACGAACGAACCAGCGAAACGCGTCATCGGCCTCTTTGAGTTGCCCGCGTTCCACCAGCACTTTGGCTTTCAATAGCCGCGCGCCGAGCAAGTCAGGTTCGCTCTCTAACAGGGGATCAACGGCCTTCTCGACCTCTTCAAACAGCCCGCGTTCCAACAGCAACTCAGCCCGTCGCACCAAGACGTCAATGGCCTTCGGCTGAGCCTTCAAGAAGGCGTCTACTCGGTTCAATGCTGCGTCATCTTGACCTAGCCCGACCAGCGTTCGACTGAGCCCCACAACCGCTGCCGAGCTTTTGGGATCAGCCTTCAGCAACTCTTCGTAAGCCTCCGACGCTTCGTCATACCGACCATGCTGCAGATGTTCGTAAGCCACTTGCAGCGGCGAGCGTTCGACCTTCTTCGCAGGTTTCTCGTCCTTGTCGTCAGCCAAGACTGCCGTGGTCGATGCTGCCAGACACAGACTGAAGAGACTAACCAAACAGAGCGTTCCAACCAGCGTCCCCGAACTGCAGCCAAGCCGCTTAACTCCTCTCGCCCCTCGGGGGAGAGGGGGCGGAGATGAGGAGCAGTTGCAATCCGAGCCCGTCCATTCCTGCCGATCATCCCGTGCCCCGCCGCGAGACAAATGCCCGCAGACCATTCGCAAACAACCAACGGCGAGAGAACAAAGCGACTGCCACTGACGACTCGCGAAGCACATCGTGCGAACTCCCTGAAGCGAGGCTGCAAACCACCATGATCGACGGAGAACGATAAGTAGCCATGCTCAAGTTCGCATGGCATCGTCGCGCCCCATCTCAGTCGCGGAACGACTGAGCTACGTAGGCGAGTCGTTCCGCGACTCGCTGCAGCCAAGCCTTGACCAAAACACTGCAATCAATCTTCCACAAGCGGAATCAGGATACGCTCCTGAAGACATCTACTCAGCGAACTCCGCGTCTCTGCGTGAGACACGCTTCTCAATGCAGCATCGAGCCTCAATTCCAGAACGGAATCAATCAGCATGACGTGGGTCGGCGATGTCTTGAAACTCGATGTCAATTAGATGGTCAGATCAAAATCTGTGGCCTCAGATCTTCTCCGGGTTGAGACGGATTTCGAAGATCCCGGCCATGATGGTTTTCGACTTCAGCACATCAAAGGAGTGATGAATGACTGCGAGGCGTCTTCGCCAATTGAGCACCGCCATGATCGCCGCGCTGGCGATCGCCGTGCCCTTGGCCGCTCAGCAAGGCAACGTCGGCCAAGCTCGTCAGCAGCCAACTCAAACGCAGGAAGCTCAGCCCAAAAAGAAGCTGCAACCTGGCGACATCGAACTGCAAAGCAGCCGCGTTTATTGCTTCGTCGGGAAGACCGGCTTCGGTCACGAGCATGCGATTGAAGGCACGTTGACCTCAGGAGCGATTCGGCTGGGTGCGACCGAAAAGGCTGGGAAGTTCGAGTTCGATCTGCGGTCCTTTCAAGCGGACACTCAAGCCGCCCGCACCTACATCGGACTGGCGGGCGCGACCGATGCAGGCACCGTGAAGAAGGTGCAGACCAACATGCTCGGTCCCGAAGTTCTCGACACCGCTCGTTTCCCGACCGCGATGTTTGAGGTCACTGCAGCCCGCAAGCATGTCTCGAAAAATCCACCCGCGACCGGGCAGGAATATCTCGTCGAAGGCGACTTCACGCTGCACGGTGTGAAACGCCCCGTGAAGTTCATCGCGGTGGCTGAAGCTGCTGAAGGATGGACTCATCTGCGAGGTCGCTTTGCCATTCGTCAAACAGACTTTGGCATCAAGCCCTTCACTGCGGCCCTGGGTGCAGTTGGCATTACCAACGAGCTGACCATCTACGGCGATCTGCGGGTCGTCCCAGAGTCTGCCTCGGATGCAGAGCGAGGAAAGTAAGTCTTCTGACAGCGATCACGACGGTCAGCGAAGCGCCGTCAGTCACTCTCGTCGATTGCTTGGTTCGTCATCGTGTTGCATGAGGTTGCTTGTGATTAGCGTGGCCAGTGTCTCGAAGCCCGAGATCCAATTTCACTACGACTTGTCGACGTTGTTCTATCGCTTGCTCTGGGGCAGCCACATTCATCATGGCCTGTGGGAAGGCGATGAAACTCCCGAAGTTGCACAGCTCAATCTGACCGACACATTGGCGGGGTTGTCGGGCGTCAAAGCCGGTGATCGAGTGATCGATGTCGGCTGCGGAATGGGCGGCTCATCGTTTCGTTTAGCCAAACGTTATGGCGCCGAAGTGACCGGCATCACTCTGAGCCCCGTGCAGCGTTTGTGGGCCGGAGCAGCTGCTCGCATGGAAGGCGTCAGTGGCCAAGTCACGTTTCGCCGAGCCGATGCCGAGGCGGTCGAGTTCGAAAAACAATCCACGGACCTCGTGTGGAGCATTGAATGCACCGAGCATCTCTTTGATAAGCCCGCGTTCTTTCAACGAGCGGCCTCATGGCTTAAGCCCGGCGGGCGGATGGCGATCTGCGCGTGGTTGGCTGGTCCTCAAGCCGACAAACCTGAAGGTGCCGAACAAGTGCGACGAGTCTGCGAAGGCTTCTTATGCCCGTCGCTCGGCAGCGCTGACGACTACGTCTGTTGGATGCAGTCGGCGGGCTTGGTTGCCGAACCCGTTCGAGATTGGACGGATCGAGTGACAGAGACCTGGGAGATCTGCCGTCGTCGAGTGCAACAAACGCGCGTGCGTTGGTTAGCTCGCGTGATTGATCGTCAGACGACTCAGTTCTTGGATGACTTCACCACGATCTTGGAAGCGTATCGGTCTGGAGCCATGAGCTATGGATGCTTTATTGCTCGCAAACCAGAGGCGATTTCGAAGACGACTTCGCCAGCAGCGCAGAGTTAATCGGGGCCGACAATCCCGTTACGGAACGAGGCCGTCATAACATCTCGAAGGGCGTGTGCTCACTTAGCTCGACCACACCCTTCCCGTTGGTAAGAGCGTGCCACCCAATTGCGATCGGAAAGTAATCACGGCTCCGTTCCTAAGTGAGTTCAAGGATGAACCGACTTCTTGGCCTTGTGGCCGGCGTACTCAATCACCTGCTCTTTGCGGTGACGGTCTACTTTCTATTTGGTTTCTTGGCAGGCTGGACGGCCTCGCCCGAGCCCGTTTCATTCGGAGCCGTGGCTTGTGATGTCGCGCTGTGCTTGCAGTTTGCGATATCGCATAGCTGGCTGCTGCTGCCTCATACGCGCACTGCGATCGGCAAAGTTCTGCCGAGTGCCTTCTACGGCACTCTGTTTTGCACGGCGACCTGCCTCAGTCTGTTGCTGACCATCGCCTGTTGGAGACCAATGACGCCGTCGTTAATTGAGTTCTCCGGGAGTGCTCGCATCGCGACGTTGACCGCCTTCTATCTCACCTGGCCGACGCTGCTCTATTCACTCAGCCTGACGGGGCTTGGCTATCAGACAGGCTTCACGACGTGGTGGTACTGGGTGCGGAGACAAAAGGCACCATTCCGCAGCTTCGAACCTCGCAGCCTCTATCGCTGGTTCCGACATCCCATCTACTTGTCGTTCGCAGGTCTACTATGGTTCTCGCCACGAGTGTCTTTAGATCGCGCCATCCTCATCGGAGTGTGGACCATCTACATCGCCATCGGCAGCACGCTGAAGGACCGCCGCTTGGTGCATTATCTTGGTGACAGTTATCGCCAGTACCAATCACAAGTCGTCGGCTACCCCGGAGTGCTGTGGGGACCGCTCGGCAAGATCGCCTTCGAACCCGCTCGGCCAGCCCTGCGACTGGTCATGGAAGCGAAAGATCTCGCCCCCGAAGAAGTCCCCGAGGTCGTGTCGCTCCGCCGAGCGGCTTAAGACATACTCAGAGCCATCGCGACAAGTCGGCTGGGATCTGGTCGATGTCACTCACGAACAAGACGCACCATTCAGAGGGCAGCCATGAAGAGTCCGTTTCCTGGCATGGATCCGTATCTCGAAGAGCATTGGCGCGACGTGCATCACGCCTTGCTGACATACTTCCGAGACGAGTTGCAGTCATTTTTGCCGAACGACTTGCGTGCTCGTTTGGAAGAACGAGTCTGCGTTGAACCTGACATCGGAGATTGGCGGTCGATTTATCCCGACGTGCGAGTGGTCGAGTACCCCAATCGTCGGAGCAGCGAAAGTGGCAGTGTGGCGGTCGCGGAAGAAGTTGCCGTCGACACATACTTCGTGGTCTCTGAAGAACCAGCCACAGAAGGCTTCATCGAGATCATCGACAACAGCTCGGGCAACCGCGTGGTGTCGGTCATCGAACTGTTGAGTCACTCCAATAAGATGGGCGAAGGTTTGACGGCGTATCGTCGCAAGCAAAAGGAATTGCTGAGCGGTCATGTCAGCCTCGTCGAGATCGACTTGCTGCGAGCTGGCGACTGGTCGATGGCCGCGCGGAAGGACCATATCCGGCGTCCTCGAGGAGCGACTTATCACATCTGTGTGACTCGTTGCTGGGACATCAATCGGCACCAGATCTATGCCTGTCCGATCTCTCGCCCACTGCCGACGATCTCCATTCCGCTGCGAGAAGGCGATCCCGAGGCGTCAAT
>OMIV01000246.1 GCA_900299185.1 Planctomycetaceae bacterium | reverse complement strand
CTTCGTCGGCAGCGTCAGATGTGTATAAGAGACAGGAACTGGATCGTCATCCAAATTGAAGACCCCGAGTCGCTCGAAAAGGTCGACGAGATCGCCGCAGTTCCCGGCGTGGATGTGGTGATGCTCGGCCCCGCTGATTTCAGCATCCTGAGTGGCGTTCCTGGCCAATTCGATCATCCCAAGATTCAAGTCGCACTCGAGCGATTGAAGGCCGCTTGTGACCGTCACGGCAAAGCTTGGGGAGCACCAGCCGGCAGCCCGACGCGCATCAAACAACTGCTCGATATGGGAGCGCGCTGGACGACCTGCGGTTGCGATCTGATCTGGGTGAAGAACGGATTGGAACAAGCCAAACGCGACCTCGCAGCTCTCGGCCTTGGTTCGCCGAACTGGTTCGAGAGTGATCCGCGTTACACACCACGCAAGTAGATGAACCGCAACAATGCCCCCTCTTCGAGCGGGGCATTTTTGTTGGATGGAAGAAGTCGCACACACTCCCACGCACTCTGGATCGAGAACTTCATGAAACGAGTCACGGGCATCGGAGGAATCTTTTTCAAAGCTCAAGACGCTCCGGCATTACGAGAGTGGTATCAGTGTCATCTCGGAATCGATGTCCAATTTTGGGGTGGCACTTCTTTCGCGTGGACCGACGCCGCAGGAACGCCCACGGGCGGCTCAACCGTTTGGTCCATTGCGTCCCCAGAGGACGACCACTTTGCTCCCAGCTCTGCTCCCTTCATGGTCAATTACCGTGTCGACGACCTCCTTGCCCTTGTGAAAGCGTTGAAGGAAGAAGGCTGCCAAGTGCTCGATAAAATTGATGAATCCGAGTTCGGAAAGTTCGCCTGGGTGATCGATCCCGAAGGCAACAAAGTCGAACTTTGGCAACCGCCGACAGGCCAATAAGCCAACACGTTGGCGTGTCGATGTTTGGCGACCAAAGACCAAAGTGAACTCGCATTTCGAGGAGACTCCGATGCCCTCCGAACCAACGGTCTCGCAACTGTTTGATCTCACGGGCAAGGTTGCGCTCATCACCGGAGCTGCCGGGCATTTGGGAAGTGCCATGAGTCGAGCACTGGCCGAGGCAGGAGCAACGGTCGTCGTCTCCAGTCGCCGCCAAGAAACAGCCGATGAATTCGCGGCGAGCCTCCCGTCTCCTGGAGGTGCGAAGCATTGCGGAGTGGTGCTCGATCACATGGATGCGGACTCGATTGAGTCCGGCTTTGCAAACGCGATCTCGAAGACCGGGCATATCGACATCCTCGTCAACAACGGCTTGCATCGCGAATCAGCCGCTCATGATTGGACAGCGGTCACACCCGAGGAGTTTTCGACACACGTCGCCAACAACACGGGTTACTTCTTTCTCGCCAAACGACTGCGAGACCATGTCGTCGAACGACAATCAACCGGCAGCATCGTGATGATCGGGTCGATGTACGGCGTCGTCGGTTCGTACCCCGAAGCCTACGACGGAGTCTCTGTCGCCAGCCCGGTGCAATACCACGCACTCAAAGGCGGAACCATCCACATGTGCCGACACCTGGCCGTCTATTGGGCTCGCGACAACGTCCGTGTGAATTGCCTAAGCCCAGGGCCATTTCCAGTCCCAGGCAAGATTCATCCCGAGATGGAACGGCGACTCTGTGAGCGGAGCCCGATGCGACGCATGGGTCGCGCTGACGAACTGAAAGGCGCAATCGTGTTCTTGGCCAGCGATGCCAGTAGCTACGTCACCGGACAAAACCTGCTCGTCGATGGCGGCTGGACCGCGTGGTGAACGAGCCCGTGCATCCTCACAACGGAAGCGAAGTGCGATCGTGTCGCTCGTGCGGATTGCGCCGACATCAGTTGGTCTGAGGAGCTGTCTGTTTCAGCGGCATTGACCCAAATTCCGAACGCATGCTCGAAAAACACAACCTAGGTTTGAAGTGTAGGTCGCGGGAAATCTCTGATGAGACCCAGCACCGGTCGCGGTCCTCGCGGACGATTACTTCTCCTCTTCGAATCAAGGTGTGGCTCAACATGGAATGGCACAATCTCTTCGCCAACTGGGAAATCAAATTCGTCGCGGTGGCGTTGATCGTCGCGGCCTGGATCGACGGCAAACAACTCAAAGTGCCGAACTGGTTCACAGCGCCAATGGTGCTTAGCGGTCTGATCTATCACTCGTGCGTTGGTGGCTTGGGCCAATGGAACGACGGCGGATTCTTAGGTTCGTTCGTCGCCATGTGGGTCGGCTTCTTCTCGCTCATCTGGATCTACGCGATGGGCGGCATGGGTGCCGGCGACGTGAAGCTGATGGCGGGCATGGGAGCGTGGCTCGCCAATTGTTCGCAGACTTGGGAAGCCTTCATCGTGTCAGTCTTCGTCGGAGCGGTTATGGGTCTCTACATGGCCTGGCGAAGTGGCCAACTCGGCAATCACTACCGCCAGTTCTTCGTGATCATCAACGAATGGATGACCATCCGCGATCCACGAGAACTCTCACGCATCGCCGCCGAGCGTAAGCCCACCATGCGATTGCTGCCCTACGGCATCCCAATCTGCATCGGCTCGATCATGTACTTCCTCTACACCGGCATGATCGTGATCTAACCCCGACACGATTCGACCAGTCATCAAACAACAAAGGCAGGACCGACTTTCGGTTCCTGCCTTTGTTCGTTTTGTTGCGTTTGATCGGACAGCAATGCTGTCAGATTTCCGACAGACTTACTGGACTCTGGCCATCTGCTGCATCAATCGGAAATCGAGTGAGCCGCATGACCGACAGACATTATCGACGCATCCATCACATCGGGCCGCCGCCACCTGGACCTCCGGGGCCGCCACCTGGTCCGCCACCACCTTGTTGTTGGCGTTGTTGCATCCGTTGGTAGGACGCGGTGGCTTCCGCTTGAGTGACGAAGCCGTCTCCGTTGGCGTCGATGCGATCAAAGAAGTTCTGCATCTGCTCGGGAGCTTCGGCTTTGCTCATCTTACCGTCGCCGTCTTTGTCGTAGTCGGAAACCTTGAGCGGACCACGACGCTGACCACCGCCGCCACTTCCGCCACCTTGAGCAATGGCGGCTTTGGGATCAACAGGCTTGGCTTCGCCGAACTTAGCCTTCGTGTCGACTTCGGACTTGCGATCAGACTTTTCTTCGGCACGAGCATCAGCCACGACCGTGCGCGGATTCATGATGATGAGTTCGTCTTCAGCAACTCCGTCTTTCACTTCCACGAATTTGTCGTTGGTTTGCCCCAACACCAGCGGTCGTTTCTCAGTTTGGCCGCCCTTCTGCACCCAGCAATAATGCTTTCCGCCAATATCGACGACAGAAGCCACGGGCACCGTCAGTACGTCATGCAGATCAGCCACCAGGATCTCGACGTCGGCCGTCATACCCGGACGGAGAGAATGAGTATCACTCTCGATCTTCACGATCGCCGGATACTCCTTCACCTGCGCCTGAAAGAAGGACTTCGACTCCGGCTGATTCGCGACCATCACGACACTGCCTTGCAATTCTTTGTCGAGCACTTTCAGCAGTGCTCGCATACCAGATCTCACGACTTCAACTTTGCTCTCGTGAATTGGCACCTTGGCCTGCATACGTTTGAGATCGGGCAATTGAATCAGCGTTTGAGCCTCTCGAACAACGGCACCTTCGGTGATTTGAGCTTGTGAACTGCCGAAGCGACTGGACTCCTTGTAATAGACCACCATGCCATTCTGAGGTGCTCGTATGACCGTCTTCGCGAGTTGATTCGTCAGCTTATCGAGCTTGCCCTTTTCGAGTTCCACGTTGGCATCTTCGGAACGTTCACGTGCTTTAGCTGAGTCACGCTTGCCTTCGAGTTCCTTCAGCATCTTGGCCTTTGAGAACTTTTCGAGCACCGACTTCGCAGTCTTCGCGGCATCGAGATCCAACTGAGCTCGCTGCACAGCGAACTCATCCGCTTCCACTTGGAGTGGTGTCACGAAGCCTTTCCGCGACATGCGTTTGCTGTGATCGAGGATGTTCTCTGAGCTGCGCAGGTTTTCGAGGGCGATCTTGATTTGAGCTTCGACCGTCTGCATCTCTTTGACGAACACGCCTTCGAGATACTCCTCAACGGCGATTCCAGCAGCACCGGCGTCTTCTCGGGCCTGAATCTGAGTCGCCACAGCCTTCTCGTAGATCCCCTTCTGAGACCGCAGTTGCTCTTCAAGCCCCGATTGATCGAGCTTCACCAGTTCGGCGCCCTGCTCCACCAACGTGCCGTCGGGAATGATCCACAGGATCGTGCTACCGCCCGCGATCTCACATTTGATGTCGATGTTCTTCGCGCTCTCGATCGTGCCATCTTCCAGCACGGTCACCACGAGCTGGCCCTTCTGAACCTTATGAGTCGCAGCTGACAACACCGTACTTGCTTGCGATGTCGCCCCACTGGGCTTGAACCAGAGATACGCCCCTACCAAGCAGACGATCAAGACGATGAAAACGATGGCAGCATTGCCACTGCGGCGACGGACAACTCGGACGAGTGGTCGCGAAGTTGATTGCATAGTGAGAGTCCTCATGAGAGGCGAAGAGGGACGAGTGAGGGCGAGATCAGACTGAGGAAGGATTGTCGTAAGCAGCAGGGTCAGGCACTTCGGAAATTCGAAATTGGGCGAAACTCTTGGCGATTAAGAATCACAAAGTTCGCTTGCCCAACATCGAATTCACGAAGTGCCTGACCCTGCATGTCATCGAGATGCTAACGGCAGTCACGACAATCAGTTACCGACCCGACAAGTCCAGAAGCAATACCTTGCCGCGTCCGTTCTCTGTCCCAAAGTTACCCGCAACGAGGAGTTGGTTACGGTCTCCAGGAACAACGGCAATGTCCGTCACCAAGATCGTTCCACATTGGTAGCTCGTCAGGATGCGACCATCGGGATCAATGACCTGAATGCGCGATTGGTCACGTTGAGCCACATAGACTCGACCGCGCGAATCAACCGCGATGCCAGTTCCCGTGCCTTCATCGCTCTTATTCTCAGTCGGCAATTTGGCAAGCACCTTCTTCGGACTGACTTTGCCTGGAGAGAGCAAGTCGAAGCTCAGCACCTGATCTTCTTGGCTCTCGACGACATAAAGTCGCGAACCATCCGCCGACAACACGAGGCCATCGGGATACGCCAACTTCTGCACGACCACATTCACCTTGCCGCTGGGTGCGATGTAATGAATCTGACCAATCGGATTCTTGATGCGAGCGTAACCGGGATCCGTGAAATAGATGCCGCCTTGCTGATCCGCGACGATGTCTTTGGGGGCCCGCAAGAAGTAACCGTCACTCTTGATGGCTAGCTTGTCTGACACCACGCCGCTGTTGGTGAGCTTCACGACGGCGCGTTGGCTGGCATCACAGAATGCGAAGTGATCACCCACCGCGACGATGCCGCGAGGACTGCCAGGACGTGAGAACGATTCCACACGACCGTCAGGCTTGATGCGCGAGATGCTCGATCGATGCGAAACCAACACGCTGCCATCGTCCAACGCGACCAGATGATCGGCAGGTTGATCGAACTCGGCGACATCGGTGATTCGAACCGGAGCACGCAACGGCAACGAACTCGATGCGTCCGACAACGCGCCCGGAGCGGGACTTGTCGGCGACTTCACAACCGCAGCTTCTTTAGTCACTCGCCCGGCCACATCAGCTTGCGATGGTGGCTCGACGGGTACTGGTAATGGCTCAGTCTTGCTGGGAGCTTTCGCAACAGGAGCAGGAGTGATCTGCGGCAATGACTCGGACGTCATCGGTCGCGAAGTCACATCGGGCGACTTCACTTCGGGCACAACCGGCTGAACTTCCGCAGGCTTGTTCGTCGACGGCTTCTCATCGACGGCAGGCTTCTCCGCTGTAGGCTGTTCGACGACCGGCTTCTCAACCTTGGCTTCGCTGCTCTCTGGCTTGGCAGTCACGGCCTTCTCAGGCTCGACCTTCTCCACCGCTGGTTTCTCGGCCTGCGGTTGCTCCCCGACGGGCTTCTCGTCAGCCGACTTATCGAGCAGTTGTTTGACGCCTGGTGCGGGGACAGAAGGCACCACCGGATCGGGCTCGAACGGGTCAAGATCTCCCAATGGATCAGCCTTCGACTCCTCCACCTTCATGGGCTTCTCAACGGGCTTGCGTGGCTGCACGGGGATCAACGGAGAGAGTCCATTGCGAGCCGCAGCGGCATCGGCCTTTTGAGTATTCGTTTTTGGAACTTCGGGCATCGGGATGGTGACACTTGGCACCGGGATCGCGTCTTCAAGTTCGCCGACAGGCACAGCCTTCGGAGCCGGTGTTTCCACAGGCTTCTCAATCGACGGTTCGACCGACTTCACAGCCGGCTTCTCGGGAACAGCATCGACGACAGGAACTTCAGGTTCGCTGATCTTGCCCACCGCCGGCTTCTGAGCAGGAACCGGTACATCGATGGCATCTTTAGTCTCAGGCAAGAGCGGCGCGGCCGCAGTCTCGGTCGACTTCTTCGGCTCAACTTCAGCGGGCGCTGCCGAGACCTTTGGCTGCGGAGCGGGCGGTAACGGTTCGCCTTCAAGCCCACCGCGTCCATAGACCGGAGTGTCGTCGACCGAAGTCGAACTGCGGGCAGGAGCAGCAGCCTTGGGAGGCTCGACCTTAGAAGTCTCCTGTGGAATGGTCTTGGGAGGCTCCACTTTCGGAGACTCTTTTTGGTTGTCCTTCGGTGGCACGAGGATCAACGGCGAAGACTCTGGCGCACTCACTTCGGGATCGAGATTGGGTGACGAATCCTTGAGCGGCGCAGCAGACGGGGATTGCTCGTCATACGGAGCAGCGACCACAGCGCTCGACCAGCCCATCGCGGAAGGCCAGCCATAGCTCTGCGAGGACAACGTCCCCGAGCTGCGACATCCAACAAGCGAAGTGAGCGTAAAGAGACCAAGCACGGCGGCTTGTCCCGAACGTCCTCGAATCCATTGCCAAAGCTGCATCATGGTGTGAGTTCTTTGTGGTCGGCGCTTCGAGCAAGGAGGACTGTCTGTCGTGGTTGAGTTCGAGCGACCAACAACAGCTCTTGCCGATTCGTCCTCATCAAGTTCGGCAGAAGTCAAATCGAGAATCTGAAGAATGACGAAGTTCGTCGCTCAATCGATCAGACTGCGGTCGGTGATAAGCAGCGCAGCAGTTGTGGCCGCACTAGCGGTGTTGCCAATCGGATCTGCTGGCGCAGTCGTGAGTCGGCTTAGGGCGATACGGCATATTCAGGCGGCAGCAGTCGGTTGCGGTCGCAGCGGTTGAACGACAGACGCGACGCACGGCGGTCATGAGTAATGCGCCAGACACAGAGTCGCGCCGATGATCGCGATCGCTGCTCGTGTCATCGCCGTCACAACCGGCGTGAGCAGCGCGTGTCCGCTCACCGGAGTCCATTGCGACGACGCCTCGCGAAGATGCCGCGAAGTCAGCTCGCACGTAGCGAGTCCGCGAGTGACGGGTATACTCAAACGCGAACTCATCAGCAGGATGCGCGATGAGGAAGTGAGTTGGTCCCCCGTCGTCATCACGTTCGTCACAGATCGTCGTACTCGTTACTCGCGGAACGCAGCGCACATCCGAAGGTCTTCCGACGGAAGTCACGCGCAGCCCCAACCATCATCCTCGTCACCAAGGCGGAGCCTTCACGATTTGCCGTCGTTTCGGAGCCCTCTCCGAGCGCGACCATCTGGCTCTAGCAACGGGCGGTTGATGATGTCTGTGTGGCTTCGAACGAAACTGCTGCCGGTATTGATGATGGCTCTCAGCGCAACGGCGCTGGCTCAAGAGAAGCCATCCGAGAAGCCTCGCGAGCAACCCGCCAAGACCGTCGACGTGCCTGCTCCAGATGAGGTCAAGAAGCCGGAAGAAAAAGCTCCCAAGGAAAAAACCGAAGAGCAAAAGCAAGCCGAACAAAAGGCTGCCGAGGAACTCAAGGAAGGCATTGGCAACGCGCTGAAGCAACTCTTTCCGGGTATGGCACCGCCAGCCCAACCAGTTCCTCGCCGAGTCCCTCCGCGTCGTGTGCCGGTCGCTCCCGGCCAACCCATCAATCCGAATAACGGTGATGCCAACGCGAACGCGAAAAAGAAGCCGTTCGATGCCATCGATAAGTTGGCTCCGGTCGATCCTCAGTCCCAAGAAGACTGGCAGAAGATCGTTCGCAGATCCGAAAAAGGCGACTGGCAAGCGGTGCTCCAAGCGATCGACAAGCTCTTTGAGCAAGGTCGCGATACCGGCATGACTTTGAAGGACGATGGCCGCTTGGTGTCCGTGCGACGCGAAGCCATGCGACTCATCCAGCAAGCTCCAGCAGAGTTCCGAGACACTTGGGAACGATCGCAATCGGCTGCTGCCGAGAAGATGTTCGAGTCTGCGTTGAACTCTGGAGACGCCACTCAGTTGGTCGCCGTCGCGACGAGGTATTTTGGATTACCCCCCGGCTTCGAGGCGGCTGATCGACTCGTCTCCATGCATATGGATCGTGGCGAGCATGGAGTGGCACTCGATTGGGTGCAGGAGTTGTGGGCAGCCAAGGCCCCGCTGACTCGCGATCGAAGCTGGCAACGCAAGGCTCTGGTAGTCGCTCGTGTGTCGGGCACCAACGATCTTGCAAAGGAACTCGAAGCCGCTTTTGTCGGCTCCGATCACGACAATGTTGCCGGACGTTCGACGCGTTTTGTTGGCACGGATGAAGAACTCGCTCGAGTCAGTCGCATCATCCCCAAGCATGAAGTGACCCCAGAAGTGCTCGATGACTGGCCGCTGCTGCTTGGATCGGTCAACCGCTTAGCGTTGTCCCAAGGAAGCGACCCTGTGGCGATGCAACGGTGGCAATTGCCGATGACCGGCAGCCAAATCCTGCAACGTCGCATCGACGCTCTGACTGAGTTTCTCACCGAACGTGGCAAGCCAGCAGTTCCAACCACGATGCCGCTTCTGATCAACGGCCGCATCATCTTTCGATCGATTGAAGGCATCGAGGTTGTTGACGCTCAGTCCGGTCGCTTGGTGTGGTCGCTGCATGAAACTCCCAACGTGGCCGACGAAGCATTTTGGGCGCAGCGCGGCATGATGACTCCCAAGATGGAAACCTCGCTGACGTTCAATCCCAACGATCAAACCGGCGGACCGCTGGCGACTTTGCTCTACGCGAACTCAGCACGATCCGTCTTGAGTGCCGACGGCGTCCGGTTGTTTGTCGTCGAAGATGATCCGTTCGCGACGATGTATGAAACCAGCCGCAACATGATGTGGAACATGCGCGGTAATACAAATTCCACCAACCGCTTCGGCACCAATGTGCTGAAGGCTCTCGATTTGGAAACCGGTCGCACGTTGTGGCAAGCTGGCGGCCCATCGATCAACGAAGAAGTCACGCTCACTCTGGCTGGTCACTTCTTGCTGGGTGCGCCCGTTGTCGACGGAGAGGATTTGTTTGTCGTCGGGCAGAAACAAAATGAAGTGCGACTCTTCGTCCTCGATCCGCGAACCGGTGACCTGAAGTGGTCGCAGTTGCTGGCGTTCTCGGAACTGCCCATCGAGCGAGATCTGCAACGTCGCATGTGGTCGGTTCAAGTCTCGGTCAGCGGCTCGGTTGTCGTCTGCCCGACAACGGTCGGTTGGATGGTCGCAGTTGATCGCACGCGACATTCGATTCTGTGGGCTCAGCGTTATTCGAAGTCTGGCTCGGTGCCTGAGAATCCCAATCAGCCCAACCGAGTCTTCTTCGGTGGAAATCCAGCGATCGCGATGTCGAACGAACCGATCGCATCGCGTTGGGCCGTCTCTGCCCCAGTCATTGCGGGCAATCGTCTGTTCTTCACTGCCGTTGAAAACAAAGGCGCGCCCGATGTCACAGGCGTGGTCGTGTCGTTCGATCTCTTCACCGGTCGCAAGCTGTGGGAGAAGCAACGGGGCACGTTGCAGTACCTCGCCGGTGCCTTAGCAGATCGACTCGTCTTCGTCGGTCTGGACAGCATCAAAGCGGTCTCGTTCGATGGTCAGGACTTGTGGACTCAGCGTCTGCCGGCAGACCAAGGCCGCATTTCAGGACGCGGTGTGATTGTCGGCAGTCATCTTTATCAGCCCATGCAACGCGGCGCTCTGTTGAAGGTCGGCCTCACCGACGGGCAAGTCGCGGCGACATTGAAGCTGAATACGGGACGCCGTCCGCTCGGTAATTTGGCGATGTATCGCGGGCTGTTGCTTTCATTACATCCGTCGCAAGTCATGGCCTTCGAGCAGCAAGACTCAGTGACCGAGCGACTGGCTCAGTTGCAGCAGAAAGAAGTCCGTTCGTTAGACGACCGCATCTTCGAAGCCAAGCTGGCCCTATCGGACAACAAGCTTCAGAACGCACTCGCTGTGCTCCGACCTGCTCCTAACGAATACCCCGATCGTGATGCTCAACAGCGTTACGAAGCAGTGCTGAGAGACGCGTTGATTCGCCAACTGAACCAATTCAACACGCCGGCCACCGAACTCGATGAAGAGCTTCGTCGCATCTCGCGAACTCCGGCTCAGCAGTTTGCAGTTGCCGATCTGGAAGTCCGACGAGCCCTCGCCACCGAACAATATCTGGAGGCCATGCGTCGTCTGCTCGTCGAATTAAAGAACCTGCCGTCGGGTGAATTTGATACGGCCTTGGACCGCAACGTCGGAATGACATCACGAGCGTGGGCTCAAAACTTGATCCGAGAAATCTGGTACCTCACTCCGTCCGCCAAGCAGCCAGCTCTGACGGAAGAATTCACGCGTGTCATCCGCGAGGCCGTCTCGGAACCCTTGGGGCCAGAAACGGAGTTCATCGCCGAGAGCCTGAAGTTCCATTCGGCAGCCGTGCCGCTGATCCAAAACTTCGCGCGACAAGCCGAAAGCGAAGGTCGCTTACGAGACGCCGAGCATTGGATCGAAATCCTTTATGACCGGTCCGCAACGCCGTCCTTGAAGGCTGCTCAAACCATTCGGTTGGCTCGATTACGAGCCAGCGCTGGTGACGTTTCCGGTGCTAATACAGCACTCACTCGATTGGCCAACGAGTCACCGACGTTGAAGCTCCCCAATGGCCAGACCATCGAGCAACTGCTGACGACGGTACGCAGCGAGATCGCCAAGAAGTCGCCGACGGATGCTCTGGCATACTCGTTGGAGAAGATCGACCTGCAGCGATTCCCAATGAATTACTCGGCCCAGATTCTTCGAGGAATCGAACCGCAAAGCCGTATGCCCAGCTACTACGAACAACTTCGTACCGTGGCCATGTTCGAGAACAACACCAACAGCGCCGAACGGTTGATGTTCCACGACTCCAACACCGGCAAGCTGCTGTGGAACGTTCCGCTGCGCACCAAGCAGACTCAGCAAACACCGTCGATCATGCGACTGGCAGGCAATGTTCTCGTCGTACTCAATGGCAACGCCTTGCATGCGTTGTCTCTGCCCGACCGGCGCGTGTTGTGGACGGTTCCCGTGGAGACGGCCGAGAACATCTTCAACGGCATCGACGAGTTCGATGGCGGACCAATTACAGCCGAAGAGAACGACTACAACTTGCAGCGTTCCGAAGCACTCGTGGGTTACGAACTCTTCGTGAAACGGCTCAAAGGCCAATCGCGATTCCGACAGATCCCCACCGCGCCCATAACGCTGATCGCGAACGACGACTACGTGGCGTATCGAGTCCGCGAGACCTTGTATGTCTACGACGCTCGCACCGGCACGTTCCGTTGGAAGCTGGATCGCATCCCTTCGAAACCCAGTATCGCTGGCACCGCGTCCTTGCTGTTCGCCATCGACACCGCATCGAACACAGCGACGGCATATCGACCAATCAGCGGCCGCAAACTTACCACTCCGCCGTATGCACCCAAGCTCGCGAACATGCTCTACGCTGATGGAGACATCGCCGTCGTCGCGTTGCCACAACTGGCATCAGGAGCCAAGGGTCTGGCCATCGAAGCCATCGAAACTCGGTCGGGCAAGTTCGCCTGGCGACACGAATTCTCAGCCACCGTTCGAGTCGGACGACTGGGAGACGATGAACTGGTCCTCTTCGATCCCGCCGGTGAGGCGTCGTTCCTCAGCCTCTGGGATGGGAAGATCACCAAAAGCGAAAGCATCCCGGCCAACTTACGTCTAACGCGCACCACTCAATTCGCTTTCCGTGATCGCGAGCGAGTCTATCTCCAACTGAGCGGCCGCAGTCAGCAATGGCTCTACGGTGAGCTGAGCATTCTGCCGGTTAACGGTCCGCTGTTGGCGTTCGATCGCTCGACAGGCAAGAAGCTCTGGGACATCGACGTCTCGAATCACAACCTCTTGCTGTCTGATGTCACGGCCAGCCCCGTGCTCATCAGCCTGCATCGAGCCCCCACAGCACCGTTCAATGGCTTTGGCAACGAGTTCAAGTTGCTGGTGATCGACAAGAAGACCGGCAAACGAGTCTTGGACCAAACCGAGACGCTCAACGACTTCAACTTCCGCTCGGTCTTGTGGAACCACGAGGCACAGCACATCGACATGCTGACTTACAACCAACGGCTGCGATTGAAGCTCAAGACGCGGGAACAATCGCCGGTCGTTCCGTTGCCCGAAGATCGATAGTACTTGCCAGAGCTTCCGTCATGCGGTCGCGCGGCCGATTCGCTCTCCGCCAAGGCGATGGACTCAGCGCACTTGGCCGTAATGAAAGTAAGCCGCGCAGGCCCCTTCACTCGAAACCATCGGAGCTCCCAGCGGACTTTCGGGAGTGCAACCGCGACCAAACTCCGGGCAGTCGGTTGGCTTTAGACGCCCTGCCAGGACATCCCCAGCGAGACATCGCGAGCAACTTTCGCTCGTCGCAAGCGACCAACCAAACCGGCGTTCGGCATCAAACTGCGACCACTCCTCGCGGAGCCTGAGTCCACCAGCGGGGACGACACCCATGCCGCGCCACTCGCGATCACAGACCTCATACACATCGTCGATCACTCGCACGGCCGCTGAGTTTCCTTCTGGCCGAGCACTACGCTCGTAACGGTTCTCGACGTCATGTCGGCCAGCTTCGAGTTGCTCCACACATGCCAGGATTCCCGCCGCGAGATCCACGGGCTCAAACCCTGTCACCACAATCGGCACATGAAAACGACGGCAGATTTCTTCGTAAGACCGATAACCAATCACCGTGCAAACATGACCGGCTGCGAGGAAGCCCTGCACTCGATTGTCGGGAGCGAGTAACAATCCTTCCATCGCTGGCTGCACGCGGACGTGCGCCGTCAACAACGAGAAGTTCTCCAACTGCATCCGAGCAGCCTGCCGCACAGCCAACGCAGTGGCCGGCGCGGTCGTTTCGAAACCAACGGCAAAAAAGACGACGTGCAGTTCCGGCTGATTGGCCGCAAGCGTTACAGCATCAAGAGGCGAATAGACCGCACGTACTCGAGCACCATTCGCCTTCGCTGCCGACAAACTCGTCGAACTTCCTGGCACTCGCAGCATGTCACCGAATGATGTCATCAAAACATCGGGACGCTGAGCCAACTCAATGGCTCGATCGATCAATGCCACACTCGTCACACAGACGGGACAGCCAGGACCATGCAGAAACTCAACGACGCCAGCCAGTTCTTGATCGAAGCCGTAACGCAACAGCCCATGAGTTTGGCCACCACACACTTCCATGATGGTCCAGCAACGAGTCGCCCGCTGCCGAATCGCATCCCACAAGGAACGCACTGCCGCAGCGTCTCGGTACTCGTCCACGTACCTCATCAATGCAACTCCTCGCTCGGAGTTGTGCCCTCACCCAACTGTCGCAGTTCTTCCAGCAAGCGCTCCGCCGCCGCTGCGTCAATCCGGCTGATGGCGACACCCGCATGCACGATGACGTAATCACCAACCTCTGCATCAAGGACACAGGCGAGATGACAAACTCGGCGCACGCCATCGAACTCGATCTGAGCACGCGCTAGCAATGGGTCTCGATCAAGCCACTCAACCAACCGACCGGGAACTCCAAGGCACATGAGAGAGTTTCCTTTTTCGCGACGGTTGGGCTGCCACCACATAGATCAGAGACCAACGCCCATCGGCAAGCACGAACGCATAACGGTTAGGACTTCTTACACCGCCAACTCGCAACACATGCCGAGGAATCACCAGCTCTGGTTCCTATGCGAAGTACTCAACCGCATTACGGAAGATCTGGAGTCCCGCGCCTTCGCCGCGCAGTTTGAGTCGCGTCCAATTGGGATGCTGAGTGGCATGAATGAAGCGTTCGGGATGCGGCATCAGTCCCAACACACGGCCCGTCAGATCACACAAGCCCGCGATGTTGGCGAATGATCCATTGGGATTCTGAGGGTAAGGCAAGTGGTCTGAACCAGCCGTCGCTCCGTCGCCGTGATAGCACAACGCAACCTGACCTTGTTCGCGCCACTTGGCCAAGATCGCCTTGTCTTGCACTGCGATACGGCCTTCGGCGTGAGCAATCGGCAACTCGAGTTCGTCGATCCCTCGCAAGAAGACGCTCTTAGATCCTTGCGTCTTCAGCTTCACCCACAACGACGTGTAACGCCCGTTGTCGTTCCAAGTCAGCGTTGTGTTGCGGTCGCCTTCTTGAGCAGCCGCCAGTCCGGCACCACCGTCTGGCAACACTCCAGCCTTCAACAGAACTTGGAAGCCGTTGCAAATGCCGAGCGTCAACTTGTCCGCAGACAAGAACTGCTTCAAAGCATCTCCCAAGGCACCATGCAGTTGGCTCGCGAAGATCACTCCAGCCCCGACGTCATCTCCGTAACTGAAGCCACCGGGCACGCAGAGGATCTGATAGTCAACGAGGCACTCCGGCTTTTCGAGCACTCGCATCAGATGCACTCGATCGGCTTTCGCGCCGCAGGCTTCAAACGCGAAAGCAGTTTCGGGATCGCAATTCGTACCAGGGGCACGCAACACACAAACTCGAGGAGTGGCCATCGGGTGATTCAGGGCTAAAGACAAGCGGAATGTTGAGGCGTTTTCAGCCGTTCAATTGACTGAAGTCGCGACGCGAGCGGGATGTTATTGAGCGGACTTTCAAAGTAGTAGGCACACTCGACGACGCCTCAATCCACGTAAATGAACTCGCTGAGATTGAAGAGTGACAAGCAAAAGTCAGCGAGCTTCGCAACTCGCTCGTCGTCTCGATCTGCGGCAAGAAACTCCAGCGCCAGCACTCGTTCCCGATCCGTCGGATGACGTGCAAGAGTCTTGAAATAGGCCGCATCGATCAGCTCGGCAGAAGTTGAATGACCAGCGAGTCGCAGAGATTCGGCAAGCTGTCTCGAAAGTTCGAACGAGGAATCCGAGTTGAGCAGAAACAGTGCTTGAGGGGCGATCGTCGAACGATTGCGACGCGGGCAACTCGCATTGGCATCGGGACGATCGAATGCTTCAAACAACGGATACCGCAGGTTGCGACGCATGAAGAGATAAATGCTGCGGCGATTCCAATCTTGGCGATCTTCGCTGACGTTCCATTGGTTCTTGAGCAACGTCGCCACCAACTCCGGAGGTAGCGGAGGCCGAACGCCCGGACCGCCTCGGCGAGCATTCAGCAATCCAGTCGTTGCCAACATGGCATCTCGAATGACTTCGCCTTCGAGCCGCTGTTTGCGATGTCGCGAGTGCAGCCGAAACAGCGAATCCTTTTCGACCGCGTGCCGCCAATGCTCCGCAGTCGCCGCGTCAGCATCATCAGGTAGCTTGCTTGCCATCCGATAGGTCGCCGAAGTCACCAGCAGGCGATGCAGTTCTTTTAGGCTCCAATTGCGGCGCGGCAGCTCCATCGCCAACCAATTCAGCAAATCCAAATGCACGGGAGTGTCACCCATCACTCCGAAATCGCTCGGCGTCGAACATAGCCCTTCGCCGAAATGAAATTGCCATAGTCGATTGACGATGACTCGCGATGTAAGTGGATGATCCGCGTGCGTCATCCAGCGAGCTAACTCGCTCCGTGTATTACTTCTGTCACCGACAATCTGCGGCTGATCGTCACCTCGATTCACAACCCTTACGAACGCAGGCGACATGGCGGGGCCGGTTCGTCGGAAGTCGCCACGCACGAGAAATGCCGTCGCGACGTCGTGCTTGTTCCCCCCCACAGGAGTCATCAACACATCGCGTTTGAATTCGAACGCTCGATCGAAGAAGGCTCGCAATCGATAGAAATCATGCTGACTGAGTGGGTCGTATTTGTGGTCATGACATTGAGCACACCCCATCTGCAACGCCAGCAGCGACGAACTCACGTTGCTCGTTAAGTCATTCAGAAACACCGTCCGCCGCTCAGTCTGCTCATTGAGATCCGGCATGTCGGGACCGCTCACGAGGAAGCCAGTCGCCACTCGCAAATTGGGATTGGCCTCGTCACCGGCCAACTGCTGACGAATGAATTCGTCATACGGCAAATCTGCATTCAGCGCATCGATAACCCAATCGCGATATCGCCACGCTTCGGGACGGACCTTGTCATGCTCAAAGCCATCTGTCTCCGCGAACCGAGCCAGATCGAGCCAATGCTGAGCCCACCGCTCGCCATAAGCCGGAGAAGCCAGCAGTCTCTCGACCAAGATTTCGTAGGCATCAGATCGCGAGTCATTCTGAAAGTCAGCGAGTTCTTCGACGGTTGGAGGAAGCCCCAGCAGATCAAACGACAGCCGCCTTAGCAGCGTTGTTCGATCCGCTTCAGGAGCAGGCTCCAATCCGGCTCGTAGCAACCGATCCAGAACAAAGGCATCGATCGGTTGCTTGGACCATTCGCGAAGTCGTTCCGACTTAGAGTTCAACGTCGGGACATTGGGACGCTGCAATGATTCGAACGCCCAATGCTGCCGATCGCTCGCTGTAATTGGCGTCTCGGGCGGCAGTGGCTCTTCAGCGTTGAGCCACTCTCCCAGCGCCAACACCAAAACTAACACCGATGTGAGTAATGACCGAGACTTCGACCGCGAACGCGAGTCGTTACAACTCGCCACCGATTCCCAATCTCCACCGTTCGAAGGACTGCAACTCATGAACGACTCTCCTGACGATACTCCTCGATCATCGCCGACACCGACACCCGCTGCACCGACTCCAACAATCGTGGTGCAGATGCCGCCCCAGCCAGGCATGTTCAAGAGCTGGGCCACGCGCGTCGGCATCTCTGTGCTGATGATGTCGCTGTTCCTGAACTTCACGCTGATCTCAGCAAACGCCCCTGCACCCGAAGCCTATCGCGAAGACTTCGTATCCGGCGACCACGCGGCCCAAGAACGCATTGTGGTGCTGTCGATCTCGGGCACCATCATGCCTCCCTTCACCGAACGAACGATTGAACTCATTAAACGTTGCGAGAAAAACGACGACGTCAAAGGAGTCGTGCTGTCAGTCGATAGTCCCGGCGGCTTTGTCGCCGACAGCCATCAGATCTATCGCGAACTGAAGCGACTCGCCGAGAAGAAGCCGATCTACGTTTCGATGAAACGCATGGCAGCATCTGGTGGTGTCTATGTCGCGATGGGCGTGGGAGAGAAAGGCAAGATCTTCGCCGAGCCGACAACATGGACCGGGAGCATTGGCGTCATCATCCCTCGTTACGACTTCAGCAAACTGGCCGAGAAGTTCGGCGTCTCGTCGGACTCGTTAACGACCGGGCCGTTCAAGGATTCGATGAATCCCCTGAAGCCACTCAATGAGGCCGAGCGAGAAGTCTGGCGAGCGGTCATCGACGATTCCTTCGACCGCTTCGTCAGCATCGTCGATGAAGGCCGAGCGAATCTCGACGAACAATCCGTTCGCACAAAACTCGCGACCGGCCAAGTCTTCACAGCGAAGCAAGCCAAGGATCTGGGTTTGATCGACGACATCGCCTTTGAAGACGAAGTGACCGAGCGTCTGAAAGAGTCACTGGGACTGAGCAAAGTCCGCGTCGTGAAATACAAGCACCAGCCAACGATCATCGAAGAGTTGATCGGGAGCGTGAAAGCCGACTCGACCGAACAAATGTGGCAAAAAGTACTCGATGCCAGCGTGCCTCGGGCGATGTATTACTGCTCGTGGCTGCCAGCGTTGCCGTAGAAACCCACTACTGCCATGAATGAGTCCGGCATCATCGGCCAGTGCCGGCGTCATGCAGAGTCGTCAGGGACTCAATGCCCGATTCATTGGCGTTTCGCGGAGTTCGTCGGCAAGACACTCTCTCAACTTGAGATGAATTCACGAACCAGCGGAGTTTGTCCCAAACAGGCCAAGCCAGTGTCGGACTAGGCAAACCTTTGCGGTCGCCCGCCGGGATTGACCACGAGCCGAGGGTTTCTCCCCGTTCTGCGTGAAGACCCTCCCAATGTCTGCCGATACTTTCTGTGTCGCAGCGAAACACTCACTGCGGTCCCGAGCAGAAACGGTCCGAGGCGTGAATTTGATTCAAGTTCGCCCTAGGCAGAAACGGTCTTAGGACAAGTGACGCTACGACTCGCAACTCCCGGTTCCCTGGCAGACACAGCCGAGCATTCAATTTGTTCCCGTCCTACCACAGACACCGGAACTGATGAAGCCCAGGCAGACACAGTCCTAAGAACTCGGGCGTTGCCCAACAGATAAGCCGACCATTCGCATGAGGTGCTTCCACACACACTCATACGATAGGTCGGCTTTCGCGTTTTCTGGTGATGAAGCTTTCTTGGAACTGCGACCAAGTATTCGTTGACCCGCAAGCCTATGCGGAAAAGTCCATAGACTCGCGGCGTAGAAATGCCGCGTGTATCTCGCTGTGACTCAAGGCATCGATCTCGAATCGACATTGATCGGTCGAAAGTCAGAGCTTGAGTTCCGTCAGGCGCCGTGCGATGTTCCCCGAGACCAGCCAACGAACTCAACACAGGCATTCGATGACCTGACGCTCGTCGCACAGCAGGAAAGCACGGCGCGAAGCAATGACTTCTCACCTCCGCAAATTGACTTGCCGAAACGGGCACACGTTTCCATTGCCGCAGTCGTTCGCGAATCAAGAAGTCGTCCCTTGCCCGGCCTGCACCGTCGACGTCGTGATCCCGAGTTCCACAGCCAGTTCTGCTGATTCGAGCCATCACTCACGAAGCTCAGACGAATCGCCATCGCACTTAGAAGCCACTCCGCGAAACCGCAGCCTCTGGCAACTGATGCAACACAGCGAGTCGGACTCGACCGCTCATTCGTCACACGAATCGACCAGCAATGAGTCTACGAACGATGACTCTGTTGCCGAAGACGCCCAAAGCCCAATAGTTCACAAAGCTCCGTTAGAGAGCTCGGCTCCAACGTCGGGAACTAAGCCTCGAGGTTTGTGGGCACTGATGGGCGCTGCACCGGAAGAAGCATCGTTCGTCGAATCCAGTACCGCTCAGGAGCGGACCGATCTTGATCTGCCAAAAATGGCCGAACGACCGGCCTTCATGAAGCCTCGATCGACCGACCATAACCCAGATCCGGTCACTGACACCTCTCCGGCTCCGACGAGACTGTCTCCCGTCTTGGACGAAGACAACGAAGCCGATGGTCGAGAAGTTGATGACGATGAAGGAACGATTGCTCGACCGATTGGCCTGCTTGCCGAAGCACTCGAATCTCCCGTTGCCATTCATGCTGAGCAACAAACAAGGCGACGGTGTTACCGAGCGATCGCGTTGGGCTGCGTATCGACACTGCTCGCACCGCTAAATCTGATGCCTTACGTCGCCGCTAAAGTTCCAGGAGTCATTGTCGGACTCGTGGCAGTCTTTATCGGACATCAAGCCTACGTCGACTCGCGCCGCAGCATTGAGCGTCGACGCAACGTAGTTTTGTCGATGTCTGCAATCACGATGGGATTGCTCGGCATGTTGTCGGGGCCATTGGGACTCAACACCATCAGCCACCAATGGCAATTGGCCTCATTGCAAAGAGGAGCGACCGATCGTCTCCAAAAGCTGTGGCAAGGACTCGATGCGTATCACTCCGAGAACGATCAATACCCCAAAGGTGGCACGGTCGCTCGCGACGACGATGGCGAAGAGATCGGAATGCACGGCTGGATGACGTCGTTGCTGCCGTTTATTGGTCACGCCGAACTCGCCAAACAGATCAATGACAAACAGTCCTACGACCATCCCTCGAATCGAGCGGTGATGACTCAAGTGGTTCCCGAGTTCCTCGTCCACAACGTTGAACACCAACCCAACAAGAAGGGACTAGCGACAACTCACTTTGCCGGTGTTGGGGGCCAAGGCACCGGGCGAAACGGCATCGTGAATTACGGCATCTTTGATCGCAACGTGACGATCCGCCGGAGCGACGTGACTGATGGCCTCTCGCAAACCTTGATCGTCGGAGAGATCGCGCAGCAACTTCCGGCCTGGGGCGATCCTGAAAACTGGCGTGAGATCAACACCGGCCTCAATCGCCACTCGCTCGGGTTTGGAAATCGAGACGGCACTGGAGCTCATTTCCTGATGGGCGACGGCAGCGTCCGCTTCTTCCCCAATAACACGTCTCGCGAAGTGCTAGAGAGTCTGAGCACTCGCGATGGCGGTGAAGTCGGTAAGAGCCCGCAGTGAGCAAGGCCCGCTAAAGCACTCATCACACTTGTTTGGCCAAACGCTCCGCCAATCGTTGCAGCGCCATGCTGGTATCGTCCGGTCGCAGATGCACGTTGATCAGACTGAAGGACTTCTCATTGGCCAACGACGTCGAGAGCGCCGCATCGAACTCCGCGTTGGTCCGAGCCTCTAGCCCCAGGCCACCACCAAGTACCGCAGGAAGGCAGTGATAGTTCCAACAAGGAATGTCATTGAACGGTCCCTCTTGGATGAATCGCTCCGTCGTGTAGCCGTGATTGTTCAAGACAATGACGATCGGATTGAACCCATGTCGCAAGATCGTCGACAGCTCCATACCGGTCATTTGAAATGCCCCATCTCCCACCAGCACCAGAGGTCGGCGTTCTGGTCGAGCCATCTGCGCTCCGAGCGCCGCAGGAATCGCAAAGCCCATCGAGGTGTAGTAAGCGGGGCTCAAAAACTCGTTGTGTTGATGAATCGTGAGGTCAGCCGATGCGAACAACGAATCGCCCACATCCGCGACCACGATGAGTTCTTGTTCGAGCGTCTGATCAATCCGATGCATCAAGTATTTGAGCGACACAGGGTCAGACGGCTTTACCTTGGGAACAGGCATCGCTTCGCCTTCGACGCGAGCAGGACTCGCACTGAGTTTGAATGAGCGTCGTCCTAAGCCTTTGATGAAGTCAGCCAGCAACACATTATGAATGAAGTGATGTCGAATTCGGAGCTGCTCGCTGGTGGCATAGATACACCGACTCGGATCGAGATGAGCCGTAAAGATCCCGAGATTGATGTCAGTCATAAACGTGCCCAGCAAGATCACACAGTCGCTCGATTCAACGTACTTGCGAACTCGCTCACGTCCCATCGCACCTTCATAAACTCCGAGATACAGCGGGTGCTTTTCACTAACCACGGACTTCCCCAACAACGTGGCGCAAATGGGGATTCCATGCTTTTCGGCAAAGCGAATGACCTCGCGCTGCAAGCCAAATCGATGCATCTCAATCCCAGCGATGATGACAGGCTGCCGAGCCTTCTCGATTTGCTCAACCGCTTCATCGAGTGACTCTTTCAGAGCATGCTTATCGCTGATAACCGCCTCGATGTTTGGGACGTACTCATACGGCAGATGGGCCTGCACCCGATCTCGCGGAAGCTCCAAATAGACCGGACGCTTAAAACGTTGAGCCGCCTCAAAACACCGATCGATCTCTCGAAAAGCTGTAAGCGGATCATCAAGCAGAGCCGCACGCACTGTGATCTTCTCAAAGACATCGCGTTGCGTGTTGAAGTCTCTGACTTTGTGATGCAGCAACGGATCCTTCACGCGTTCAGCCATCCCCGGTGCTCCGCTGATGACAATGACCGGAGACTTCTCTGCAAACGCTCCCGCGATCGGATTGCAGATACTTAACCCGCCCACGCAATAAGTCACACAGACCGCCCCCATCCCATTCGCTCGGGCATAGCCATCCGCCGCGTACCCCGCGCAGGCTTCGTTCGTGGTCCCGACGACTTTGATCGGGCTCTCACTCAGCATCCCGTAAAACTGCAAAACAAAGTCGCCCGGAATGCCAAAGACGTGCCGCACGCCGTAGTCCTGCAACCGTTGAATCAGGTAGCCGCCGATCGTCGAAATACTGGTTCCAGCAGACTTATTCGCGGATCGAGCAGGTTTAGTACTCGTTGTCTTCGCCGACATGTTTGGCTTCCTTGCTGGAGAACGGTTCGAACTCGATCTCGTGCTTCCTCAACTCAAGTTTAGTACAGAGTGTGTCGCGAGAACTTGGATGTAATGCAACTCCAAAGTGAGCAACCGCCGATGCAGACCTGCTCGCCAATCTCAATCATCCGTATCGAAGAGGAACTCCTACTACGCAAAAACAAAGAGGGCCGAGTCGCTTTATACAACTCGGCCCTCACATTTCTAAATCAAGCGGACGTCAACTAGTTCGACGCATCAGGCATTTCATTGACGACATTGCCATCATTACGGCCAGCAATATCCGCGAGCACATTCGCGCTGAGATTTTCGCTCAAGAAGCGAACACCGCCATCAGCGAAAAGGAACTGAGCTCCGCCAACATGCTTGCTGCTGAAACTTGCATCGGAAACTTGAGGTGCTGATGCTCCAGGAGTGTATGCAGGATTAATCGAGAACACCGGGCCTGAGTAATTCACACCCCCCAAAGTTGTCGCACCAGCCAACCTCAAATGGCCACCGCCAGTCGACCAACCAGTGCAGCCACCATTGTTATTACCACCAGCCCACAACGGGAAGTTGCCACCGCTGATTGCAGTTCGCGATACATTGGCACTTTCGCTGACTTCACCAATCGCAATGGTGTTACTCGTCCCGTCGGTAACGTCGCGAATCTTCACAATCAACCCGTTCACATTATCGTTTGCTTTCAGCAGAATCCCATTCTGCTGAGCTCGCATGTTGCCATTGGCACAACCATACCAGTCCGCAGCCGTAGTCCCGGCATACGAACCAGAGTTTCCACAGTAATTACTCTTTCCAAAACCGTCATTATCTCTGTCTGGCAACACATCTGACGGGCAAATAAAGCCAGGCAGCGTTACCTTAATAAAGGCATTAAGAGCCCCCTGGTCTGTCTGCAAATGATACTGCCCCTGAGTACCCGAAGAACTCGCGGCACCATCAGTTGTAGCCGCACCAGCCGCCCCGAATCCGAGACTATTTGTGGGATCGATTAACGGCGTGCCACCGCGAGGGAACAACCACAATCCGCCACCACCACCTGTAATACCCGTTGCTGAAATCAACTGATCGTAGATAGCACCCTGATCAACATACGGCAGAATATACGTTCCCCAACCAAAGTTCCGGCCATCGTCATCCGACATTCCCATCGGGAAATTGCCATAATTCTCTTCGAACGACAGCAACCCGACACCCAACTGCTTCAGATTATTCTTGCATTGAGAACGCCGAGCCGACTCGCGAGCCTGCTGCACGGCTGGCAGAAGCAACGCTACCAACACGGCGATAATCGCAATGACGACCAACAGTTCGATCAATGTAAAACCACCGCGTCTGCCACGAGACGTAACCATCGCACTCTTCATACAGAATCTCCAAAGAAACCAAGACCAAATAAACGGCCGAATGAACATGCCAAGCCCCAAGAACGACGCGCAGACCGATCGTTCAATCCATCGGGGGCGCTCGACCGACGTTGGCGGCACATTCGGAGAGCACCGCGATCGTGAAGATCGAATACCTGCGAAGAGGCGTCCTCGAAATCATAGGACAGTGAGTGCTGAGCATCGCAAAAGAACTGGCGTGCAAAGGGCAACTGGTGACTGTGAGTGAAATCAGCCATTCGGCAATCAGAGCCAACGCTGGCTATGCCGCCGACCCTTCGTACAAACGAGTGAAGTGGTCAACCAGCGGCAATCGGTTACGCCTTTGAAACGAGATTTCTCAGGATCGTTCCAATTCCATAGAAGCTGGGTTCCGAAAAGTCATGTAGGGAACAAAAAACAAAACGACGCCGTTGGTGCTCCCCGTTCTACTCTTCGGGGAATACCAACGGCGTTGAGTCTCGGAGGTGTCTCACGAGGTGGGCATCAAGCAAATCGAAATTCAACCGAGTATCGGTTGTGGCCGACGGCCGGTCCTGCCACAGACCGGCCATCGGGACCACTTACCAAACCTACGCCAGCACATTTATTAGCTTCTACGTGCGAATCGACCTGGCTTGCCGATCGAACCGGGTGTCAGATTAGCTCTCGCCTTGTGCGCCATTGCCATGCAGATCCCATTGGCTATCGCAGTTATCAACTTCATCGTTGAAGCGACTGCCGGACGAACATCCCTTACCGTTCGAGTGATGTCCCGTCACATAGAATGACTGGTTCACGGCACCGAAGGCTGAGCCCACGTCTTCCAGCTCGTTATTAATGTTGGTAGCAATTTCGGAGAGTCCGACAACCAGAGCAAGAACGGCGATTGTCGCGACGAGAATCAGTTCAGCGGAAATCAAGAAGCCAGCTTCGTCATTGAGCAACTTGGCGGCGATGTTCTTCAGGGTGTTGATCTTCATGGCGTCGGTTCCTTGAGTCAGGAGGTTTGGTGTTACGCAAGACTCAGCTTGGCTGGCTGTTGTGTTGGTCTCGCGTGTTGGATGCGAGTGTGTAAAGCAGCCTGAATGCCAAACTTCAAAACAGTGTTTCAAGATTTTCTCACCACGCGACATTTCACTACGAATCAGCCACATTTCGAGTCACAAACCTGATAACACTTCGAGTTTCAGCACTCGATTACTCCCACATCGCCGTAGCGTCTCGGCAAAGTGACTCACTCGACATCTCACGATGCAATATCTGTCAAACTCAAGCGAGATTGGGACTTACAGAGGTGTTGCCACGAGTGTTGCCGAGGTTGCTATTCAGCAACACGCCAGGAGTTGGCTCTATCGTCACGACCGCTACGACAGTCACGGCTTCTCACTCCGTCGTATCGCGCACCGCACATTGGGAGGCTTTTTCCGGCTCATCGCAAAACCGTGGGGGGTAACTGGTAAAGAGCGGACAGACTGGTTCAGCTGGGGTTGTGAGTTCTCAAGTCGCAACTTCAACGGAGTCCCAGAATGTCCGCTCAAGCGT
>OMIV01000245.1 GCA_900299185.1 Planctomycetaceae bacterium | reverse complement strand
GTTGCTGGAGCTGCATCTGCTGCTGGTTGAGCAGCTTTCTTGGCAGCGGCAGCACGCTTCATCTGCTCTAACGGCGATAGTGTCGGGACCGCAGCTTCCATCTCTTGATCAGTTGGAAGGTCTATCGCTTGTTCGTCAACGGGAGGAGCTTCATCGACTGATGCTCCCGACGTCCCATCCGCCGAGGCTCGCATCGCCTTCTTCAACTTCATTTGCTCAAGCGGTGACAATTTACGAGCCGAATTGGATCCCCCTTCAGACGGCACTCCAGCACTCCCAGTGAGAGACGATTTCACATCCGCCGATTTGCCACCAATTGTGGTATCATCGCGAGAAAGCGACTCATCAGGTTCATCTTCATTTAAGCCCGGAATTGAGTAGATCTCTAGCATTTGCGATGTGAAGTCATCTTCACGAGCGATCCATTTCTCAGACTTGGCATATTTGGAAAGCTCCGTAAAGAGCAATCGAAAGGGAGTTTCAAGCCGCTCAATCCACTGAGACTTAATCTCCTTAGCCTTAGACGCTGGTGCCTGTTTCACTTCCAAGGCGTGCTTGCCAAGATTCGTAATCTGAGGGCTCAGAGAATCTACAGGCAGTGGAATCCGCCCGCACTCAATAGAAACAAGTTTATCACATAACAAACGAGTTCGCTGTTTGACATACGGAAGCTGACTCAGAAACGTCTCTCGCGGAATCTGCACCAGCAAGAGTTTCGGCAACAGATGCTGCATCAGTAGGCCAAAAAAGCCGCTACCAATTACCATAATAAAAAAGAACCACAGCACTTGTTCAAGTCGACCACCAAGACCAAACCCACTGTGATACAAAATGAACGGCAAGCTCAGACTCCCGAGCCAGAGGTGCCCCCTCAACCAGAATTGGGCACTGCCAAATCGCCAATGTGGAACTTTCTTACGTCCCGCTAGCAGCCCAGCAAAGATCATCATTGCCGAGCCAATAATTCCGTAGATAAGTCCAAAGAAGCTGCCACCGGTCGGCCCCTTAGGACTCGAACTGGCATAAGACAAATAGCCGAAAGTCGCCACCACGAAGATCGCGGTAGAAATAACAGCCCACTTGCGATGTGTCCTATCGATGAGCACTGCGAAACCTCAGTGTTTGCAGACCAGGAAGTAAAGAAGCAGTCCTCAACTCTTCGCGAAGAAGAACTCCAAAGCGTTAACTCGCATGGCGGCATCATGCGGGCAGGCATACACACAAGAAGGCTGTTTGCTTTTCAATGACGTGCAAAGATCGCAAACCGTCGCTCGCTCGCTAACCGATTTAATATCCGCACCGCCCAATAACGCCTTCTGAGCTTCCGTCAGCTCTACTGCTCCCGGCAGCTCGTTCATTTGTATTGAGCCATAAGGACATTGGTCCGCACATAGACTGCAGCCGATGCACCAATCTCGGATAATGATTTCCCCACTATCACCACGATTGATCGCACCAACTGGGCAGCCAATCATGCATACCGGATCCATGCAAGACCGACACGACAAAGGTACTAAATACTTCTCGAACCGCGGACCGTCCAAATACAGACGAGTCTTGCCGTCATCATGCGCAGCAACGCAGGCATCAACACACTGACCGCAACGAGTACAGCGTTCAAGATCAATCAGCATCAACTTCTGACCTTGAATCAACCCTAGATCTTCGAACTCCGGCGACTGGTTAATACCTTCAATTCGCTCATCACCCGCGGAGCCTTTTGAAATTGGCCGCTGATAAGTCGCAACGATCGAATCAACCTTCGCCTTGACCCTCGCAGACTGATTTACGATCGCCAGGAAATCCTCTTTCGAGAGCTTCACGAGCTCGACGCGAGAAACCACGGCACCAGTGCGAGAGTCAGGAAGGCGTTGACTGGCACCGCCATCGGGATGGTCGTATGCCAAGATCGTTGCACTACGAGAGGAACCGGTGATAACTCCGAGTTCGCCGAAAGTCTCGCCGCGACCAAGATATCGCATAATCCGACGAGCACCGGACGATGCTGCACGTCGCGGCATACCTTGCGGACAAAGCGTCTCAAGCAATGACCTATGGAACGTGCGACGTTCGAGCTCAGACCACTTTTCAGTCTCTTCCGGGTAGTGCTCAACTTCTTGAGCAATCTGCTCATTATCAACCGCAACAACGACATCTTCGATCAATTTACCAAGCTGAGTGTGAATATCACCATTGCGAATGACTTCATTGAGGCTCGCAATCGACTTCTCTTGATGCGCCTCAGTGGGCTGAGTTGTCCCGGACACTTCTGCAACCTTCCGCAGTTCGCTCGGGATCTTGGCCCAGATTCGACTTCCCGCAGGTGTCTTCGCAGCAGATTCCAAATCACTCCAGATTCGCTTCCAGTGACCAGACTTGAATTCATCGGAACGCAGAATCGTCCACGCGTTTTTCACAACTTTGACGAGCCCACTGCGAACAACATAAAACGAATCAGCCGCTTCATGCTCTTCAAAGATGACATCACCAGCAGCTCGTTCAACAAGCTCCAACCGCCCTTTTATCGCAGCAAAGTCCGCATCTGTCATATCCTCAAAAATCGACAGACGCCTCACATGGTTATCAAGCACGCGTGCTCGGTAGATATCATCTAGTTTCTTCTTATATCGCTCATCTTTATGCAACATGTCCAGCACGTTGCGGAGCATTTCCAACATATAGCAATCGCGATCCGCAACGATCGACGCGGAGCGTGGAGCGCGATTCATGCAGCTCATTTCTCCGAACAACTCGCCCTCGTGCAGAGCAATCCGTCGCGTCTTCAGATCGATATCAGCCGGTCCGTCAATCGGAATAAACGCAGGACTCTTACTGCTGCGTCCCCCGCTTGAGCCAAAAAGACGACCGAAAAAGCCCTTTTTAGGAGCGTTGTTTTCACCGAGTAGCAGAATTGCGGAGGCTACTTGCCGCTGATTCGCTGGGAGATTCTGAGCATGAAATTCATCCCGCTGGTTCCGAAGTGAGAGAAGCTCAGACTCAATGTCTCGCTCGACCTGACGCAACGTCTTGTCATCTACCGCCGCCAAAGACTTTTTGACGCTCCCCAATTGGAGCTCACGAATCTTGATCACGTCTTCGGTCGTAAGAATCGTAAATGCTGTCGCGCCAGACTCGCCCTGCCTCACTAGAACTCGCCCTTTTTGGCAGCGACGAAGTACGGTAGTGCCAGGGAAGCGCTCAAAATTCGGAGCTTTCTTCAGCTCATCGAATACAGACAACAGCGATAACTCCTCAGCCGAAAGAAGCTGATCTTCCGGTTCCAGCGGATGAGTCACCGCAGCCAATTCCGCAGGCAGCATGGCATCAGCCATAGACTCACGACTCCTTCCCTTGGTAGCGACGGGACAATTCTCAACTGGGCGGAAATGTCCGATTTCAAACCCAATTCGTCTACTGAAGAATCCCGCAACTTTGTCAATTTCTCGTTGTCAGCAAATAGCTTGGCCAAACCAACAGCGTTTCCGAAACCACAAGCAACACGAATTCAACAACTCTCAATCATGCCCGAGCATCAGCCTCTTTAAAAAGCGAAAGCAACTCAGGCAATCCTGGCACAACGAAAGTCGGCTGAGGGTCTGCTCGTTCCCATTCAGGTAGCGTCGTAACGCCGGTCAAAACTCCCGTCGTGAGCAAACCCAACGGCACTGCCCCTTGAATATCAGTGTCGTATCGATCGCCGACCATCATCGTTTCTTGAGGGCCAACCCCAAGTCGCTTCAATGCCTGATCGAACATGCCGCGGTTGGGCTTACCTATCACCAGAGGCTGCACTCCAGTCGCTGTTGCTAAAAGAGCCAAGATACTGCCTGCACCAGGCAATTGACCTCGCTCGGTCGGATAGCTCGGATCGGAATTCGTTCCAATGAATTTCGCACCGGCACGTATAGCCAACGCCGTTCGAGCCAAATCCTCATACGTCAATTGAAAATTGATACCAGCAACGGCATATGTCGCGGCGTGCGGGTCAACTGTTAGTTCGAATCCTCTCGTCGTAAGTGCCGTTCGCAATCCATCCTGCCCCATGGCGATCACTTTACCATCTACCCAACCTGCATGATCAATTTGCTCACGCAGCCAACCAGCAGCAGCTTCGGCACTCCCAAGTATCTGTTGAGGCTCAGATCGGACCCCCATCTTCGCTAGTGTTTCAACAAATTGCTGCGGAGTCTTGCTGGCATTGTTGGTAACATACAACCACTGCCGCCCGCTTTCAACGAGGTAGTCAAATAACTCCTGAACCCCAGGAAGCAGCCGCGCCCCCACATAAATGACGCCGTCCATATCAAAGAGCACAGCACGAACCGATCGCAGCACTTCAGAATTCATGAGCGAGAAAACTTCCAATCTAAAGCTGGTTACTCACGCCGATGCTGCTCACTAAACATTAACGATCGCCACGCATCGGCAAGCCAACTAGAGCCTACTGAATGAGACTCTGCCACCAACACACCTGTCATGGCCACCGACTGCGGCGACAAAATGACAACGCCTCTGAGCATCTGGCGAACATTCCTCGCCATCAGCTTAGAGGCATTCGAAACTCGATAATCAATCGACAGAATCAAACCAACTCCCTCATCGGAATGCGATTTTCGACCAGATACTGAGGACGGCCAGTTGGATCAGCCAGCGTCGTCGCCTCAGGATTGATACCCAAATTATAATAAGCAGTTGCGATAATTTCCTGCATATGCACCGGACGATCCTTCGGCACCTCACCGAGCCGGTTAGTACTCCCGACAACTTGCCCCGTCCGCATTCCGCCTCCCGCCATCAAACAACAGCTCACTTGAGGCCAGTGGTCTCGCCCCGCACCGGGATTTACTCGCGGAGTCCGACCAAACTCTCCCCACACAAGGACCGTTACGTCGTTTAACATTCCTCGTTCGTCTAGATCTTGAACCAATGCAGTGACAGCCTGATCGAGCTTAGTACCGTGATCGCGTACCAACGCAAAATTCTGACCATGACTGTCCCATCGACCGTAAGACAAGGTGACGTTTCGAACGCCTTCTTCCACGAGTCGTCGTGCAATTAAGAGGTGATCATTTACGGTGGGAGCACCGTCATACTGATATTGATAAGGCTTCCCATCCCCGTAACGTGCCACAATCTTCGGATCTTCCTTGCTGAGATCCAAGGCATCTAACAAGCGACTCGAAGTGAGCACCCCAAATGCAGCCTGATTAAATGCGTCCATGCCGGCCACCATGCCGCTGGCATCAGCATCTCGACGAAGCCCGTCCAAGCTCGTCATCAGTGTCCGACGGTCCTGCAATCTATCGAGCGTCACGCCATTGAGACGCAGGTTCGAGAGACCGTCAGCGTCGGGCTTAAACGGAGAGTAGGCTGCCCCTAAGAAACCAGGCGCCCCCGGCTCTGACCACGGCACATGCGAAGTACGATCTGCCAAAGCCACAGAAGGTGGAATGCTTGGAGTGACTGGTCCCAGAAGCTTTGAAACGGCAGCTCCAATCGCTGGCCGACCGCCAATTGATAGCGAGTCTCGGCGGTTCCATCCGCTCAAGCATTGGTAGGCATCGTGTGCTTCAGCACAGCCGATAACGGACCGCACGAAGACAAACTTATCGGCCATTGCCGCGATTCTTGGAAAACACTCACCAATCTCGATCCCCGGCACTGAGGTAGCAATTGGATTGAACTCACCGCGTATTTCCCGCGGGGCGTCAGTCTTTATTTCCCACATATCTTGATGAGGCGGGCCACCACCAAGAAATATGTTGATTAAAGCTTTATGAGAATTCCTGCGTGGACTCGCGGACTCTGCTCGAAGCAAATCGGTCAATCCCAGAGCTGCCGTACCAGCCATGCAGAACCCACCGATGGTGAGAAAACTGCGGCGCGAATGTCCGTCGCAGAACTTTCCAAGCTGAGGCCCGAAGAGGGTAAGCATGTCGGTCTCCTGAGATGTCGCGTAATCGGCAAGAGGAAGGTCTCGTCGCAAACTGGCGGTCGACGCAGAAGTCACTTAGCAGTGATCGGTCGTCAAATACGGCCTAGTTGATGCGAGGCTAGCTCGGGTGCCCCAGGCGGTCAACTCGCAGTCTTTGTAGGACATTGATTCGGACGCATGCAAACAGACCAAGTCACCTCACAGAGCCACAAACATTCCAAATATCCCAAATCACCCATTCATCAAACTTCAATTCCGACCGACGCATCCACAGAATGCTGATAGCGTCAAAGACGCAAAATCGGAATCTTGAGACGATTGGGCAAGCTCGACAGCCCGCCCCTTGAGAGAGCACGATTTCAGTGCGTGCTCTGCGATTCCCCTCATTTAGTTTCCGTTTTCGGAAAGGACTCAGCATGAAGCAACTCGTCTTGGCTGCCACCACCTTCGCCCTGTTTTCGGGTGTTGCGTCGGCGGACCACTGCATCAAAGGATGCGAACACACTTGTGCTCCGTGCACTACGCCGGCTCCGTGTCCCGCTCCAGCACCCGCTTGTGAGTGGAAAGAGGTAGAGCGCACGGTCATGGTCCCTGTTTGGGAAACCGAGAAACGCAAGATCTGCACGACCGAGTACAAACATGAAACTCGCGACCGCCAAGTTACAACCTACGAACGAGTCCGACAGGAAGAGAAGAAGACTCGCGAGGTGACTGTAATTGAGCGTCAGATGAAGTCGCGGGAAGAGAAATACACAGTGCAAGTACCCGTTTGGAAGGACGTCGCGCACAAATACTCGGTGCAAGTCCCGACGACTGAAACCAAGACTGGAAAGCGATCCGTTCGCGAGCAAGTTTGGAAGGAAGTCGATCAGCAATACACTGTTAATGTGCCTCATACTGAAACCCGCACTCAAAAGGTAACGGTTCTGCGACCAGTTCAAGTCCAACACACTCGAAAGGTGTGCGAAGACCAAGGGCATTGGGAAGATCGCCCAGTTCAGGTCAATCCATGCGCGACAAGCTGCGGCACTTGCAACTCATGTAACACCGGTTGCGGCACGGGTCAGACAACTTGTAACACATGCACTCCAGCACCAGCCCCCGCCTGCACTCAGAAGGTTTGGGTTCCCAAGATTGTCGAGAAGGAAGTGCCATACACCACGACCGAGTGTAAGCCCTTCGAAGAAGAGCGTTCATACCAAGTCACAACATGCAACCCGGAAGTTCATACCCGTAAAGTCAAGGTTTGCGACTGGGTATGCAAAGAGGTCGATTACACCTACCAAGTCTGCGGCTGGAAAACAGAAGAGCGCACCTGCACGCAAAAGGTTTGCGAGTTCAAATGCGAAGAAAAGACACGCACCGTCAATTATTGCGAGTGCATCCCAGTCAAGAAGACTGAGGAATACACCGTCTGCAACTGGGTCTGCGTTCCCAAGACTCACACCGTCAAAGAAACCCATTGCGTTCCAGTCACTGTCGAGAAGGAAATCGAAGTGAAGGTTTGCAAAATGGTTGCTCAAACCGTCAAGGAGAAGGTTCAAGTTAACTCCTGCAGCCCATGCCATTCGGCATGTAAGCCAGCCTGTGCTCCCGCACCAGTTCCGGCTTGCAAGCCTTGTCAGAAGCCATGCTCATCGAGCTGCAATTCTTGCAACTCCTGCAGCGCGAGTCGCACACAAGGCGGACTGCTCAGCGGATTGTTTTCGCTGCTGGACTAGATAGTCCCACTTGCGAACCAAGTAGTCGATTCAAGAAGCTCGTGACGAAGTATTCTTTGTCACGAGCTTCTTTCGTTTTCCCACCGTGCAGAAATCTATGCCAACCGCAGCAACCATCCTCATCAGCGAGTTTATGACTTCCGGCCTGTGGCCCAACCCTCTGCTAACCCAATCGTTGGCTCGCGAGGGCGCAGGGATGCTACTAGCACTTGTGGAAGATGTGCTACATCTCACAGATCAAGAAGTCGTTACGACCTGGGATACGCGTTTGGGCGATTTTCCAATCAGCCATCCTAATCTAAAGACGATTCCAGTGGACTCCGTCTTAGCCACAGAAGAGTCGCTTCAACATCTCTTAAGAGCATCCAATCGCAGCCTGTTCATCGCTCCCGAGTTTCATGGATTACTGCAGTCTCGTGTGGACCACGTCAACTTCGTCAAGACCCAAGTATCACCGTTGCACATCTCATTGAATTGCGACTCAGAAGCTATCTCGATCTGCGCTGATAAACTCAGACTCGCAAAGCTCCTCCAGGAACATGATGTCTCAACGATTGCCACGAGTACTTTCAATATGAGAGAACCCAGTTCTCTTCGTCATGACTGGCTGCCGATCGTCATCAAGCCCCGCGATGGAGCGGGCTCACAAGCAACGTTTCGAATTGATGACTTCGACGACCTGGATGACATCCGCGCGAAAAACTCCGCCGAACTCTCTGAGTTTGAGCTGATTCAGCAACCATTTATCGCCGGAAGGCCATTGTCGATGGCAGCAATCATTAGTCCCAGCCCGCGGTCAATTCAGCCGTTGCCGCTATGCGAACAACTGCTCTCGCACGATGGGCGATTTCATTTCTTAGGGACACGTGCAGGAGCATTTCGAGGAACCGTACTGGAACGATCCGCTGAGTTATTGGTGCGACGATGTTGCGACCTCATTCCAGGACTGAATGGCTACATTGGCTTTGATCTGATTGAACCCACCGATCAACCCAATGAGGTCGTGCTCGTAGAAATCAACCCGAGACTCACTACCAGCTACCTCGCCTATCGCCAACTCGCCGACTTTAACCTCGCGGCGATGCTGCTCGACGCTCCAACCAAGGTGCGTTGGCGGAATACCCAGACAGAAGTCCGAATCGAATAACCGTCCCACTTCACAAGCTACAACAGATAGGTATGGCAAAAAAATTCTGACGAACATTTCCCCTCTCCGACACGTTCAATCGCAGTCGTGTTGCGATTCAGATTTGTGAACCGAGAGTGATCGTCATGTGCAGACAAATCCTCATCCTATTAGCCACCGTCCTGGCTGCTGAAATACCCCCTGACCTTCAAGAAGCGTTTGCCACTGAGCCCGTAGGCATAACTCGAAGAAGTCAACTTCGCTCGGAGTTCCTAAGATGTGATTCTGATAAGGATCGCAAACTCAACGAGATCGAATATATCGCTTTCGCAAAGTCGCATTTCCCATCGACTCCACGAGTCGAATTAGCAGCGAGGCGAGACGCACAACTCTTTGACTGGAACCATGACGGCAAACTGGATCTCAACGAGTTTTTCTCAATTGCCACACTTCTTCCTGCCCACGAACGCGAACCAATTGTCGATCCAATTCAATCGCTTATTAATCGACATTATCGCGTGCTCGAAGCTGGCATCGAAGAGTTCAGTACGGCAGGACAAGGCGACATAGCAGTCGATACTTATCATCGAGATATCGCAAAAATCCTAAAGGTTCCGCAGGTAGCAATTGTCGGAGCGCAGCTGGCAGACACAGATAAAACGGGAGGGTAACTCGCCAAGAAGCCCGTGCCCACCTGGCAAGGCTACTCGGAGTTCGAGACACCAGCGGCAATATAATCCGATTTGATGACGGCCGAGTCGTCAAATACGAGTTTTGGAGGCAGCTCGACGTCAATCTTTCCAACTCAATTCACGCCCGAGAGTTTGAGATCTTCAACGGCAGCAACTCGAACAGCCACTTCATGGATGAATGCGACCTCAATCATGACGGTGAGGTCAGCTACATCGAATATTCAAAATCACCAACAGGAATGACAGATACACCCTTACTATTTTGTAGTTGCGATTTAGACTTTGACGGGGAGCTTTCTCATGCCGAATTGCTGGAAACCATCAAATACGAACCGCAAGCCCTCGTTCAATATTTATTTCCCGCTTTCGACGACGATGGAAACGGCAAACTCTCATTTGCAGAATTCAGCTTAGCGCCAATCTCCAACGAATTACTAATTTGGTCGCGGTTGCCCGAGGATCACAATCAAGACCAACGACTTTCGTTTGATGAATTCACTTTCGGCAAGACGTCGATGACGTTTCCACTTCTGCGATGGGAATTGTTTCGGCGTCTCGATACCAATGGAGACGGGCTGCTGAATAAGAAAGAGTTCGACTTTCGATCTCGCAAACACCCCCACATTACAATCATGAATGCAGAAGGAACACGACGTTCTTCCTGGAAATCAGCGCTAAACGAAGGCGTTGGATGGATTCAACAGCTCATACCAGGCCCACTCAACGATCAATTAGCAGTTGTGGTATTCGGCAGAGCATCCTCAGATCTCATCATTACAAATGGTGCGAATTTCAGAGAACTCACTGACGCAAAAGGGGCAAGCTGGTCCCCTGATGGAACTCGGTTCGTGACGTCGAAGGATCATGGCCGCCAAAGCCAAATACAAATCGTAAACACTGATGGATCAGGGCAACGCAACCTATGTTTTGGTTCGGGCCCCAAATGGAATGACGATGCAACGCGCATCGCATTTTGTTTACAAGGCACCATTAATGTAATGAATCTGACCACAGAAGAAATCACGACCATTTACCGTAGTGGCCCTACAGAACACTCGCAGATATACAACATCGCTTGGTCACCCAAAGGAGATCAAATTGCCGCGATAATTAGTAGCGGCCGTACGCACGAAAGCAGCTTATGTTTAATTGCCGTGGAAGGAGCTGCCTTTGAGTTTATATCCCGATGGAGCAGTCCTCGACTTACGGGTATTTTGAGCTGGCATCCGGACGGCGGGCGATTGGTCTTCGCAGAGCATTCACGGGAACGTCGAAGAATCCAACTTTTCGAAGTCAACCCAGAAACGGACGAAGCACCGAGATTCGTTCCAGGACAAGACCGCAACTTCGACATCATGGACGCGGCCTGGTCTCTCGATGGCAAAAAACTCTGGATGCTCGAAGGCGAGAGGAATTGACGAAGATCACCAATCGGCGAATGACAGGCGAAAAATCATTTTGCAGTCGAGACACCAACCAGAAATGGTCCAGACCTTCGTCCGCATGCCAACCGGGAATGTCACGAGTGCGATGCATGATGATCGCAGATAAAAGAATGCCGAGTGGGCCTGTAAGCCGGGTTCTGTCGAGAACGATCATTTCTCTGGGATGCTGATTGCTCAGCACCTCAAGCAACCTACCCGAAGGTCTGACGGTTCGGACTCGCCGTGATCAAACCGAAGTCTGATCTCCCTTCTGCTTGGCCTTGCTCCGGATGGGGTTTTCATAGCCAACCGAGTCACCTCGATTGCTGGTGAGCTCTTACCTCACCGTTTCACCCTTACCGGTCACGACCCGCCCGAGGCACCGCCAGCTAATTGCAAAAGCTGAAGAAGCAGACGGTGTTGCCACTTTGCGCGGCAGAGAACGCGGAAAGCAGCAGTCGCGACCGGCGGTATACTTTCTGTTGCACTATCCCTGGCCTCACGGCCGGTCGGCGTTACCGACCATCCTGTCTTGAGGAGCCCGGACTTTCCTCCACGAATTCTTGAGCAAGCTCATTCATTTCGCAGCGATCGTTCGGCCCACTCGGCGAGAGGCATTGTGGCCGGCAACTCGAATATGAAAAGCCTTAGAAGCAAGAAATCAACAGGTTCCAAACACCTAAAACGTGTATCTCATCGGGATGCCGACCGGTAATCAACCCAGCGAATGACGAAGACCACCCTCACGCGATCGCGGAATTCTGTAACAAAGCCTTGACGACCAATGCGATCTCGCCGATCACCCAATCGTCTTTGACTTATCAGTCTTTTCAAAGGCACGGCACGTCGATTGCTTCTCCTCATCTTGAATCGAAACGCCATTCGGCATCGCATTCAGTGCGATAACTGCTGCTTAAAGCCGCAGTAATTCATTTCATTACCCAAAAGGAGCGGGGACAAGTCATGCGCATTTCGAAAGTCAAAAGAGGCTTCACGTTAATTGAGCTGCTTGTTGTGATTGCGATTATCGCAGTCCTAGTAGCACTGCTCCTGCCAGCAGTACAAAACGCAAGAGAATCTGCGAGGCGCGCACAATGCCGGAACAATCTCAAACAAATTGGCATCGCGCTCCACGACTACCACGGCTCTTACAATGTCTTGCCCGCAGCTCTTCTCTTCTCTGGCCGTTATAACAATGCGGCATTTTACACCGGACAAAACAAGGTGTTAAACACCACTGGCTGGGCAATGCTTCTCCCCAATCTCGATGCGCAATCCGTTTACGAGCAATATAACTTCGACCAAACGTCTGCGATGGACAATGGCACTTACGGACTCACGTTCGCAGGTACTGATGCAACCAACGCAGCATTGATCGGTGCTTTCACCCCAAAAGCGTTAATGTGTCCATCTCATCCATATGCAGGTGACCGATCTAGCCAAGCCGGTGTTGGCTTCTACTGTCGGACGAACGCGGCGAGAACAAGTTATGTCTTCGCGACCGGTGTCTTTACCGACTACGACATGGCATATGGAGGCCAGACGAGCGATATTCGGCAAGGCACTTTTGGAAATAATGGCGCTGCTCGTTTCGCGCAGATTACCGATGGTCAAAGCATGACAATTGCGGTAGGTGAAGCCCATGGTGGTGCCCAATTGAAGGCGAGTGGTAGCTACGGACCTTGGGGGCTGACTGGCACACACACTTGCTGTCACGGCAGAGTCGTTTCTGGTTCATCGTCAACAGTGAATCCGACCGACTTCTCTGCCGGCCAGGCGCAAGATTGGAATATCAACGGTGTATGGACAAACAATTTAACTGCAGCGCCGATGGCCAATCGCCAAACATACGCCTGGGTCTTCAACAGTACGCATACAGGTGGAGCTCACTTCCTCCTGAATGATGGTGCGGTAAAATTCCTATCAGAGAACATCGAGTACCGCACATTTTGCCTGCTGAATTACATTCACGACAACGAACCCATCTCAAGCGATGCTCTTAACTAACTCTGAATCTTCGATTGCTTGAGAGACAACGACTTCATTCTCTTTTTTTGAATACAGTGAGGTCGTCGTTTTCTGAAACAACGACCGATGAGCCAATTGCATCTAAGCAATTGGCTCATCGTTTTACTTGCAAACTAGTATTGAATGCATGAGGCTTATTCATCATGACAACCATGAAGACGATTATTGTAGTAGCATCTTTTTCGCTTATTGGTATTGGATGCAGTGGTGACGGAGCATCTGGATCCCGAGCCGTCGAAAGTGTAGCAGGAGTCGTGATGCTTGATGGCAGTCCGCTCGAAGGGGCCGAGATAAAACTTATCTCTCAGAACTCTTCAGGATTTGGGAAGACTGGTCCAGGTGGTAAGTATCAGTTAGTTCAAGGCGTACCAGCAGGTAGTTACAAGGTTGTCATTTCAAAGATAGAAGGTGGCGTGAAACCGGGAGCGATCACCCCTAAGCCAGGTGAAGAGCAACTCGATGCAGGTCAGTTCGCTGCGATTGCTGCGGCTGAGCAGTCAGATCCAACGAAAGCTAAACGGCCCGGTAGTTCTGACGCTAAGGAAACAATTCCAGCCGACTACAGCCATCCAGGGATGACGAAATTGGCATTAGAAGTCCCAAAGGGCGGTCTCAAAGATGCCGACTTCAAAATAACTTCTAAGTGATCACCAAACGGCTTTCTGATACCCAACTGGTTCCAACGGAATCGACGCTGCCAAAATCACTGTTAACGAACTGGTCACTCTGAAGTGTCCGCCGCAGACGCGGCCGTCAAATTCGGCAGAGGTGGCGAGATTGTGTCGATCGTCACGATGGATCATGGCTGCAATCGACATTCAGGTTTGTCCGTGACCTAGGGTTGCAGCATGCAATCCCTGGACTTCCAGCAACGGGCGACGGTCTGTCGCGATCTGCATGGCTGGGTCGACGAAATTGCTCGTCTGACTCAGCCACAGATCGTCCATTGGTGTACCGGCACCGAAGGCGAACGTCTGAAGCTGTGCGAGCTGATGCAACACGATGGCTCGCTGATGAGCCTGAATTCGCAGTCCACCCCGAAGTCATACCTAGCACATACCCAGGCTCAGGGGATCGAACCGTCGCGACGCCTCTTGTGTTGCCGCGTCGAAGCTGAGGCTGGCCCCAACAACGGCTGGGCCGATCCGACCTACATGCAAACTGTCGTCGGCGAGATGCTGGATGGCTGCATGCAGGGTCGAGTGATGTATGTCGTGCCCTACATGCTCGGCGTACCGGGAAGTCCGCTCTGCCAATCCGGAATGCAACTCACCGACAGCCCGCTGGTGGCATATTTGACGAGTACGATCGCTCGCGTCGGAAGGCTGGCCCTGTCGAGGATTCATGCCACCGGCCAATTCGTGCGAGGTATTCATAGCCTGGGATTACAGGACTCCGAAGAACGATTGATCTGCCACTTCCCCGAAGTCGATGGCATCGTCTGTTACGGATCGAACTATCCGCAGGACTCAGTCTTCGCACTGTCGGCTCACTGCCGCCGCCTCGCCAGCATCAAAGCGCGTCAGAACGGTTGGATGGCCGAGCATATGTCGGTCCTGAAAGTAACAGGCCCTGACGGCGAACCGACATTTGTGGGAGTCTGCGGTCCGACCGGTACGGGCAAGTCGACGCTCAGCATGTTGATCCCGCCCGATTCGGACATTGTCTCGGGTTGGCAATTGGAGCTCGTGAGCGATGACGTCACGTGGTTGCGATGTTCGGACCACGGTCAGTTACGAGCATTCAATCCGCTGATTGGATTATGTGGAACTATCACTAACACGAACTCACACACGAACGGCAACCTGAATCAAGCAGTTCGCGAAAACGTGCTCTTCACCAACGTCGGCATGACCGAAAATCGCCAAGCGTGGTGGGATGATGCCGACGGCGCCTTACCCTTGGCCTGCACCGATTGGTCGCGCCGTCAGTGGACTCCACAAAGTCGTCGGCCAGCGGCTCACTTTGACGCTCGTTATGCCATTCCCATTCAACGGTGCCCGGCCTTGGCACCACAGTGGAACGATCCCGCCGGAGTCCCTTTGAGTGCGATCGTCTTTTGCTCGCGCCGCTCTGAGACAGTGCCGCTCGTGCATGAATCCACGAGCTGGCGACATGGCGTGCTGACGGGAGCTACACTGAGCAGCGAACGAATCACGTACCCACACGAAGCTCCGACGTCGCCATTGTTTGATCCGATGGGGTTCCGAGCGGACTGCGGCTATCACTTGGCGGATCACTGGCAGCATTGGTTAGATCAGGCGCGTCGTCCCGGTGTTGAGTTGCCGCGTATCTATCACGCCAATTGGTTCCGGCGCGATTGGAACGGACGCTTCATTTGGCCGGGATACCGAGAGAATTTCCGAGTTCTAAAATGGATCGTTGAGCGTACTCGCGGACGCGGCGACTCGATGCAAACCCCGATTGGTGTGATGCCGACGGCCCAGGGATTGGGGTTGACGGGGATGGGTTGGACGCGAGACACCGTCCGCGCGCTGCTCGCTGTGAACTCCGAAGGATGGTACAAGGAGTTTGACGAACGCGATGAGTTCTTAGCGCGGTTCAGCACACGACTGCCGCCAGAGCTTATGGAAGAAAACGACGCTTTGAGAAAACGGATGCGGCATGCACGGAAGATGGAACGCCCCGAAGTTTGATGGCAGCTCAAGTCGACTCATCGCTGTCTGCATGGCACTCTTGCTGACCTTGTTTGGCGAGGTTCGGTCAGGGCTGTCTCAAGAGGTGCCCGTAACTTTCGATGGCAAACGAGCGCTGGGTTATCTCGAAAAGGTCTGCGCGCTCGGCACTCGCATCAGCGGCTCTGACGGAATGGCTAAGCAGCAGCAGCTCATCATCGAGCACTTCCGCAAGTTTGGTGAGGTTCGCGCGCAGGGCTTCGATGTCGCTCATCCCGTCAATGGTGCGCCTATTCGCATGACGAACTTGATTGTGTCGTTCGACCCGCAAGCCAAAGAGCGAGTCTTACTCTGCTGCCACTACGACACGCGCCCGTTCCCAGATCGAGACATCCTCAAACCGCGGGGCACATTTATCGGAGCCAATGACGGAGCCAGCGGCGTCGCGCTCTATATGGAGATGGCTCAGCAGATGAAGACCATCAAGCCGCGCTACGGAGTGGACATCGTCTTCTTCGATGGCGAAGAACTCGTTTATCGCCAAGGCGACAAGTACTTCCACGGCTCAGAGTATTTCGCCACACAGCTTCGCGATCAGCCACCGGCCTACCGCTATGTCTGCGGCGTGCTCGTCGACATGATCGGCGGAAAGAAGCTGCAGATTCATCCCGAACGAGCGAGCCTGAAATACGCTCCCTCAGTTACCAAGAGCGTCTTCGCCACGGCCAAACGATTGGGGATCAAAGAATTCTCCGACCGTCCCAAGCACGACGTGAATGACGACCACATTCCACTCAACACCATCGCCAAGTTGCCCACCACAGACATCATCGACTTTGACTACTCCTATTGGCATACGACCAAAGACGTGCCGTCGTCATGCTCGGCAGAAAGCCTGGAGAAGGTCGGTCGCGTGCTGCTGACATGGCTCAGCGAAGTGCCGCTCAATTGATCGAGAGAGATGTCCTCGAAGTACGAGTGCGGTCATCAACAATGCACCACTCGCTTGGTTTGCGGACCGACAAGCGGGATGCTTCGCGTCCCAATCACACTCTTCTCGATGATCTCAGATTAGGACCGCACGACCGATGGCTCCCGAACCGGACGACATTGACGAGGCACTCGCGGAGCAGCTCGATCATTACCTCTCGGCGTTGCAGGCGAACGACCTGAAGCGTTGCCAAGAGTTGCTAACCGAGCACCCGCTGCTGGCCGATTACGCCGAAGCTTTCGAACTGCTCGACCGCATGAGTCCCGATATCGGGTTTGCCAACACTGTGGCCGACTCGTTGCTCTTGCACGACAGCCCCAAGGACTTTGAACCATCTCAAGAGCAAACATTGGTGCTCAACTCATCCGATGGAGTTAGTCATCCGACCGCATCGCAGCAGTCTCAGCCCGCCACACACAGAGAGTTCGGTCGCTACTTGTTGCTCAAGGAACTTGGCCGAGGTGGCATGGGAGTCGTCTATCGCGCCAGGCAGATGGACCTCGATCGCATCGTCGCAGTGAAGATGATCTTGGTGAATCGGCTGGCATCAGAGGGCGACATCCGCCGCTTCTATCAAGAAGCCAAATCCGCTGGCCGACTGACCCATCCTCACATCGTGGGCATTCACGAAGCTGGCGAGATTCATGGTCAGCACTACTTCTCGATGGACTGCATTGAAGGTCCCAGCTTGGCTGACTTACTGGCACATGGCCCGGCGGCAAACAACGACTCGTATTCCGATTTAAGGAAGTCGGCACTGAGTTTCGACGCCACCGACTCGCGACAAAAGATCGCTGCTAAGGACTCGCTACTGACCTTCGAGCAAGTCGCAAGAACATTGAGAGACATCGCGCGAGCTGTCGGTTATTTGCACTCGCAAGGCATCATCCATCGAGACCTCAAGCCGTCGAACATTCTCATCTCGGCCAGCGGTCAACCGTTTCTGACAGACTTCGGTCTGGCGAAGTGCAGCACGATCGATGCAGAGCGAACTAACTCAGGAGCCATCATCGGTACGCCGCTCTACATGTCCCCGGAACAAGCGGCCGGCAAGAACGAAATCGTCGGCCCCGCCAGCGACATCTACAGCCTCGGAGCGATTCTCTATCAAGCGCTAACTGGCTCCGTGCCGCATCGAGGTTCCAGCCCGATGCAAACCATTGTCCGAGTCATCGAGGCCGATCCCGAACAGCCGCGTTCACTCAATCACCATGCTCCGCGAGAGCTCGAAGCAATTTGCCTGCGCTGCATCGAGAAGGCCCCAGAGTCTCGTTATCAGACGGCAGAAGAGTTAGCCGATGACCTCGAACGCTACCTGCGAGGCGAGCCGGTGCAGGCCAGATCATCCGGAGCTGTGCATCGCTTCCGACGTTGGATTCGTCGAAAACCCGCACTGGCTTCGCGAGGAGCAGCCCTGCTCTTCACCGCATTAGTTCTTTACGGCGCCTACTCGATTGATGAAGTGACCTTCGACAAGCATTGGTATCTCCAGCGTCTGATCGGCATCTGGATCGTCTCGGCGTCTCTCTTCCAATCAGCCGTCAAACAAGAGCCGATCGCCAAGTTGGCGAGATTCACGTGGCTGGCTTCGGATGCAGTTTTTTTGACACACATGCTGATCGTGGCTGGTCACCCTGTCGGCCCACTGTTGATCGCGTACCCGTTGTTGATTGCCGCCAGCGGTCTCTTCTTTCATGAGGAGTTGGTCTATTTCATGACCAGTGTCTCGCTGGTCTCTTACGCGACGCTGCTGTGGTACGTGCCGGAGGAAGCGACGCCGCCGCATTACAGTTTGATCTTCGCGGCGGTGCTGGTGGTCATCGGCCTGGTTCTGGCTCATCAAGTCCATCGCATCCGTAACATCAGTCGTCACTTCGATGCCTGAGCGAGCATCGCAATCTCGTTTCCAGGCTCTGCCTGGAAACGCAAGCATCGAGGCTCTGCGACAAGTCTTTTCTTCTGTCTTGATGTGACACCGCTGCGACATCTGAAAGAAGACAAGGCAGAGCATCCGGACTTGCGTTCCCAGGCGGAGTCAGCGAACAAGAGGGAACAGCATCTCACCAAACTTCATACACATCGGACCTCACCATGATCCGCTCACTCATTGCCGTTTGCTTGTTCCTCATCACCCTGCCCTGCTCGGCGACTGATCGACCGAATGTCGTCATCTTTCTGGCCGACGATGCAGGCTGGGGCGACTACAGCCGCAACGGCAACACGCAGGTACGAACTCCGCAAATCGACTCGATCGCTCGCGATGGAGTCACACTCGATCGCTTCTTTGTTTGCCCGGTCTGTTCGCCGACGCGCGCCGAGTTTCTCACCGGACGCTACCATCCGCGCGGCGGCGTGCGAGGAGTCTCGACCGGGCAAGAGCGGCTCAATCTCGATGAACGCACGATTGCGGACGCCTTCAAAGCGGCGGGCTATGCGACGGGGGCGTTCGGCAAATGGCACAACGGGACTCAATGGCCATACCACCCGATGGCTCGCGGCTTCGATGAGTACTTCGGCCATTCATCAGGACATTGGGGCGAGTACTTCGACGCGCCGCTCGAACACAACGGTCGCATGATTCGTAGCAAGGGCTACATCGTCGACGTCTGCACGGACCGAGCTCTCGACTTCATCAACCGCAATCAATCACGACCTTTCCTCTGCTATGTACCTTTCACGACACCGCATTCACCGTGGTCCGCTCCGCCTGCTGATTGGCAGCGTTTCAAGGACAAGCCGATCACTCAACGAGCCACCGTTCCCGAGCAAGAACAGCTCGACGAAACACGCTGCGCGCTGGCAATGATCGAAAACCAAGACGCCAACGTCGGACGCGTCCTCGCCAAGCTCGATGAGCTGAAGCTGAGCCAGAACACGATCGTGATTTACTTTTCGGATAACGGTCCAAACACCGCTCGATGGACCGGCGGCATGAAGGGCAAGAAAGCCACGACCGACGAAGGCGGCGTGAGGTCTCCTTGCTTCATCCGCTGGCCCGGCCAGCTTCCTGGTGGGCACACCGTTAAACAGATCACCGGAGCTATCGACTTACTACCGACTCTGACCTCGTTAGCTGGCGTACCGCGAGTCGGCGACAAGCCGTTGGATGGTCGCGACCTAAGCCCGTTGTTGCGTCAACAGTCCATCGATTGGCCCGACCGGATGCTGTTCTCGACCTGGGCCAACAAGGTCAGCGTCAGGACGCAGCAGCATCGGCTCGACGACCAAGGTCACATGTTCGACATGGTCTCTGATCCGGGCCAGACCAAATCGATCGAAGCACAACAACCCGAGGTCGCGGCGCGACTCAGCGCAGCGGCCAAGTCCTGGCGTGAAGAAGTTCTTACATCGGCTAATCAGACCACGGCGAGTAAGCCAGGCGCCAAGAAGAATGCTGGCGGCAACTCGGTCGACCCGCGTCCCATTCATGTCGGCTTCAAGGAGTTCCCCATCACGATGTTGCCCGCACGTGACGGCGAGCCAAATGGAACGGTGAAGCGCAGCAGCTCGGCTCCCAACTGTTCGTACTTTGTGAATTGGACATCTCGAGACGACAGCATGGATTGGAATGTCGACGTTCAAACGACCGGCCGTTACGAGGTCGTGATCGATCACACGTGCCCCGAAGACGCAATCGGCGCGGTGCTCGAACTAAGCCATCGCGACGCGCGGCTGACCGGGAAGATTTCGGCAGCGTGGAATCCGCCGCTCAACACCAATCAAGACACCTTGCCGCGTCCACCGGCTGAGTCCCAAATGAAGGAATTCCGACCATTGCGATTGGGTGAAATCCATCTGCAAGCCGGACCAGGACCGCTCACCTTACGAGCCATCGAGATCCCCAACCGATCGGTCATGGATGTCCGCCGAGTGACACTCACGCTGTTGCCATAGAAGCGACATTTAGCGAGGTAGCCATCGCTCGGTTAATAGGCCGATTAGCCATCGTCGGACTGTGATCGGCACGAAAACTCCCCTCGCCCCTTTTGGGGCAAGGGGAGCTAAAAAGTCGCAAACCCGAAAACGACTCCAATTCTCAAACATCTTCTCGGAGGCTTCCATGCTGCGAGCCGTCATCACGCTTGCCGCTCTATTGCTGTCTCTTCAGACGCTCATCGCAGCCGATAAACCCAACGTTCTTTTCATCATGGCTGACGACTTCCGCGCGGAACTTGCCAGCTACGGATCGGTTGCCAAGACGCCCCATCTCGACCGCTTGGCCCGACGGTCGTTGCAGTTCGATCGAGCTTATTGCCAACAAGCTCTCTGCAATCCATCGCGATCATCGATGCTCACAGGCAAGCGTCCCGACACGTTGCAGCTTTGGCACAATGGCTCCCACTTCAGAGACCAAAACCCAGGCGTCGTGACGATGCCGCAATGGTTCATGCAACACGGTTATCAAACTCGTTGCGTCGGCAAGATCTTTCATAACTGGCATACCGCGGCCAAAGGCGACCGACGCTCGTGGAGTGCGGATGAATTCTTACATTACGCCAATCACGCCGATGACACGCCGCGCGTTGATGGTCCGCTGCCGCCCGACCATGCTCAGGCTCCCAAGTGCGAATGCCGCGATGTTACCGACAACGCGTACTACGACGGTCGAGTCGCTGAAGAAGCCATCCGAGTCCTCAACGAGATCAAGCCACAGCCCTTCTTTCTGGCAGTTGGATTTTGGAAGCCTCACGCACCGTTCAATGCCCCCAAGAAGTACTGGGACATCTACGATCGAGCGAAACTACCGCCATTCAATCCAGCTCGCCCTGACGGAGCACCGGAACTCGCCTTCCATGATGGTCGCGAGATCCGAGGTATCCCGCCGAACCAAGTCACATTCACCGCCGCTCACGCCGCAGAGATTCGGCACGGATACTTCGCCAACATCAGCTACCTCGACGCTCAACTGGGCCGAGTCCTCGATGCACTCGACGCGAGTGGCCAGGCTCAGAACACAGTCATCGTGTTTGTTGGCGACCACGGCTATCACCTGGGCGAACACAGCTTGTGGGCCAAGACTTCCAACTTCGAACTCGATGCCCGGGTGCCGTTATTCGTACACAAACCCGGCATGCAGACCGGCGGCCAGCGCACCGCATCGCTGACTGAATTGCTTGATCTCTACCCAACCCTCACGAGCCTTTGCGGGCTGCCCACGCCATCGGGTTTGGAAGGCACGAACCTCACGCCGCTGCTGGCGAATTCTCAGCAACAGTTGAAGCCCAGCGCCGCGACCCAGCATCCGCGTCCTGCGTACTTCGATCGCGAACCGTCCAAGACTCCAACTGCGATGGGCTACAGCATCCGCATGGATCGAGTTCGCTACACCGAGTGGCGAGATTGGAAAACAGGAGCAGTCGTCGCGCGCGAGTTGTACGACCACGCCCACGACACCGCTGAAATGCAGAACGTGATCGACCGCCCTGAACTGGCTCAACATCAGGCCAAAGCCGTGCGTCTGCTCAAGGCGACGTATCCAACATTGAAATGATCCACAGACAGGGGCGAGACCTACTGACAGCTCAGGAGCGACGGCCCATACTCCGCCCACCGATCAAGGACATCTGACCGGCTGCAAATCTGAGACATCATCCGAGGAAGAGGTGCTTTGTGCTGCGTGCTTCACACTGTCGAGCGATCTGCTTCGTGGCGTTGATCATCAGCGGACTCGTCGCCCATGCAGCACGAGCGGCTGACGCAATTCTTCCACAGCATGCCGAGTTCTTCGAACAAAAGATTCGCCCCGTGCTGGTCGCTCACTGCTACGAATGCCACTCCGAAAAGACCGCAGCGACCAAGAAGCTCAAAGCCGGTCTGCGCGTCGATACGCGTGAAGGACTTCGAATTGGCGGCGACTCTGGTCCAGCCGTTGTTCCTAAAGACCTCAAACGGAGCTTGTTGATTTCCGCAATTCGTCATGAAGACTGGCAGATGCCGCCGAAGGGCAAGCTGCCCGAAGCAGTCATCGCCGACTTTGTGAAGTGGGTCGAACTGGGAGCACCAGATCCACGGATCGAAGCACGCGCTGCCGATCGCGGTAGCGAGACTGTCCGACCCGCAGCCGCTCAAAGTCATTGGGCATTTCAGCCGCTGCAATCAGCAGTACCACCAGCAATATCCGACGATGATTGGTCACGAAACGCCATCGACCGTTTCGTCCTCGCCAAGCAACGCGAACATGGAATTGTTCCGACATCAGAAGCCGATCGAGTCACTCTCATCCGTCGAGCGTCCCTCGACATCATTGGGTTGCCGCCCACCCTTGCTGAAGTCGAAGAGTTCCTCGCCGATGATTCGCCCGAGGCTTATGAACGAGTCGTCGATCGTCTGCTTGCCAGCTCTCACTTTGGGGAACGATGGGGACGGCATTGGCTCGATCTAGCTCGCTATGCCGATAGCAGTGGCTTTCACAACGACCTCGATCGCCCAACAGCTTGGCGTTATCGCGACTGGACCATTCGCAGTCTCAACGAAGACATGCCCTATACCCGGTTCGTCGCGGAACAACTCGCGGGCGACGAAGTCGACGGAGCGAATGAAGACTCTGTCGTTGCGACGGGCTTTTGTCGGAATGGCCCATCCAACGACGACAACATGGGCAACGACAAAGAGAAGTACCGACTCGATCAGCTCGACGATGTGATCTCAACCACGTCGTCAGTGTTCTTGGGTCTGACGTTGGGATGTGCTCGCTGCCACGACCACAAGTACGACCCGCTGCCCACCGAGGACTACTACCGCTTCCTCGCGATCTTCAATTCCACCGAGAAACACGGCGGCGTGGAACACATCAAAGAGAGCCAGAAAACCAAGGACGCGAAGACCGCCCCTCTGGCGTTAATTGAGACATCCGCCAAGGCGCGACCGACGTTCGTGCTGCGACGCGGCAACAACAAAACACCCGGAGCCGAAGTTCAACCCGGCGTGCCGGCAGCGCTGCGTTTTCGAGAAGTCTCATTCGCTGCGATGACTCCAAATTCGAAGTCAACGGGCCGACGACGAGCCCTAGCGAATTGGATCTCGGCGCCCGAGAACGCACTGGCTTATCGAGTGCTCGCCAATCGCATCTGGCAGCATTTCTTCGGTCGCGGCATCGTCGAGTCCACTAGCAACTTCGGCTTGAACGGGGCGACTCCGAGTCACCCGGAATTGCTCGACCATCTCGCTCGGCACGTCATCGAACATGGCGGCCAAATGAAGTCACTACATCGACTGATCGCGACGTCGGCGACGTACCGACAACGCAGCAGTCGGGAAGTCCATGCTCCCCTCGCCACTTCGGGGAGAGAGACTGGGGGAGACGTTCAAGATCCCGAAAACATTCTGCTCGCTCATCAAAACATCCGCCGACTGGAAGCTGAGGTCTTGCGAGACAGCGTGCTTGCAGCCAGTGGTAACTTGAACGAGCAGATGCTCGGCCCCGGCATCAAGCCGCGCATGCGTGCGGAGCTCATCACGGCCAGTCAACGCAACAAATGGCCCGAGATCAAGACCGAAAACCCAACTCACTGGAGACGCAGTGTCTACATCTACGTGAAGCGGCAACTGCTCTTTCCAATGATGGAACTCTTCGACTCACCCACCACGACCGATAGCTGCTCGGTTCGCCAAGCCAGCGTTTTGCCGACTCAAGCACTCATCCTGATGAACGACGAATTCATCGAAGATCAAGCGGCGTACCTCGCCAGACGAGCCGGGTCGCAAACGCAAACCGAACTACGAGCGGTCATCGAACAAGCTCACCGCTTAGCACTTAGTCGGTCGCCAATCAGCAGCCGCCTCGACCGTGCGGTAGGCTTCGTCGAACAGCAACTTGCCAGCTATCAAGCCGAAGGACTGAAGCTCGAAGCTGCTCGACACAAAGCAGTAACCGACTTGTGCCACGTGCTGCTCAACTCCCACGAATTCGCCTTCGTGGAGTGACTGTTACACTTCCAAGCTGCAGCACCGTGCTTTCGAAAAAAAGACCATTCTCATGCCCAGCCTCCTCGACCGCATCACGATCGACCCGGAAATCTGCCACGGGAAACCTGTGGTTCGCGGGATGCGATACCCAGTGGACGTGCTCGTTGAATACTTATCTGCAGGTGAGACGATCGAAGACCTGTTGGCTGAGTTTCCTGACTTAGAGCGAGAAGACTTTCTCGCCTGCCTTGAGTTCGCGGCCAGCGCATTGAAGCTCAAGAGTCGTCACTTGGAGTTGGTATGAAGTTCCTTGTTGACGCTCATCTGCCGTATGGCCTTTGCAATGTTCTGCGAAATCGCGGTCATGACGTTCGGCACACGTCTGAATTGATCTCCGGCAATCAATCGTCGGACACAGTGATCGGTGAACTATCAGCGTTCGAGCAGAGAATTCTCATCTCCAAAGACATCGACTTCTATTACTCGCATTTGCTTCGAGGCCGACCGTTCAAGCTCGACTTGAACAAAGCAGGCAACCTCCGTCGGAGCGAGTTGATCGAACTTGTCACTCGGCATCTGCCGAACATCGAAGCTGCGTTGGAGGAATGCTCGCTGCTCGAACTCGATCGCCAGCGGCTCCTCCGGCTTAAATAAACGTTGTCCTTTTTGGCTCCAGCTCATCGCGAAGGTTTCATTTGCATCATGACTCAATTCACTCGACGACATTGGCTGCAGTCTGCGGGCGGTGGATTTGGAGCACTCGCGTTGCGAGGTTTGTTGCACAACGACGCTGCTCGCGGAGCCGATCCAAGTGCCAGCCGAGACGCGCGCTTGCAGCCGCTTGCGTCGCAGACTTCGCACTACCTCGGCACGGCCAAGTCTGTGATCTTCCTGTTTATGTATGGAGGACCATCGCACGTCGACTTGCTGGATGAAAAAACGGAACTCGCCAAATGGGACGGCAAACCAATCCCCGTCTTTCGATCCGAAGACGCCTTCATGGGCAAGACGAAAAACGTCGCCATGAAAAGCCCGTATCTCTTTCGTCGGTATGGCGACTCGGGCATGCAGATCGCCGAGACCTATCCGTTGCTGGCTCAACATGCGGATGACTTGTGCGTCGTTCGGTCGATGTATGCCGAGAGCAACAATCATGGTCCAGCTCTGTTTCAAATGAACTCGGGGTTCGTGCAAGCCGGGCGACCAAGCATCGGGTCGTGGGTCACATATGGACTCGGTTCGGACAGCGAGAACCTGCCGGGCTTCGTGGTGCTGATGGATCATCAAGGCGCTCCGGTGAATGGAGCCCTCAATTGGTCCAACGGCTTCATGCCTGCCGCGTTCCAAGGAGTTCCGTTTCGATCGAGCGGCGAACCAATCGCTTATCTCACTCCGCCGAAGAATGTCACTACGAGTCAGCAACGAGCACGGCTCGACTTGCTCCGTGAATGGAACACCGACTTCGCGACTGCCAATCCCGCTGAGTCCGCGTTAGCCGCTCGAACTGCGTCCTATGAACTCGCCTTCCGCATGCAGAGTCACGCAACAGAGTGCGTCGACATCAGCCGCGAAACAGCCGCCACTCAAGCGGCCTACGGATTGAACGACCAAGTCACATCGCACTTTGGTCGCAACTGTTTGCTCGCGCGCCGATTGGTCGAACGCGGAGTCCGCTTCGTGCAGCTCTACAGCGGAGGCAACGAAGGTCCGAAAGCGTGGGACGCTCATGACGATCTCAAGAAGAACCACGATCTGCATTGCCTCGAAACCGATCGCCCGATTGCGGCTCTGCTCAGCGACCTCAAGCAACGAGGTCTGCTCGATTCAACGCTCGTAGTTTGGGGCGGCGAGTTCGGACGATCTCCCGTCGCTGAAGGTGGCAAGGGCCGCGACCATCATCCGCGCGGCTTCTCAATGTGGCTGGCCGGAGGCGGCATCAAGGGCGGTCTCACTTACGGAGCGACCGACGAGTTCGGCTACAACGCAGTCGAGAATCGAGTCTCGGTGCCCGACCTACACGCCACGATCTTGCATGTGCTTGGTTTGAATCATGAGCAACTCACCTTCCGACATTCAGGCCGCGACTATCGGCTGACCGACGTGCATGGCGAAGTTGTCACGGACCTTTTGGCCTGAGTTCGACCACGCACGATGAAGCCCGAGTGCTTGGACCATCCAAAAGCTGCATCGCGAGCACTCAAGAGCCTCGATCTTAGCGCAGTATTAGCGCGAGCAGGCTTAGTCTTAGCCCCTAATTGATTCCGCTCCGGCCTAACATTCTGCCGTTGTTACAGACATCTGGCGGTGCAGGAGCGAATCACATGATTGCCAATCTCGGACTGCAAATCGGGCTGTATCTGATCGCACTCGTAGCCATCGTGAAGCCCTTGGGATCCTGGATGTCCCGAGTCTTTCAAGGCCATCCGACCGGTTTGGATCGAGTGCTGAAACCCATTGAATGCGGTCTGTATCGGCTGGCAGGAGTGCATCCAGACGACGAGATGACCTGGAAGACTTACTGCACTTCGCTGTTGCTGTTGAATGGCCTTGGCATAGTCGTCGTCTATCTCTTGTTGCGATGGCAGCCAGCTCTGCCGCTTAACCCACAAGGTTTCGGCGCGAGTTCACCGGACCTGGCTTTCAACACCGCCGTCAGCTTCACCTCGAACACGAATTGGCAGAGCTACGGGGGCGAGACCACGCTGAGCTATCTCTCTCAGATGCTGGCGCTGACCGTGCAAAACTTTCTGTCAGCGGCCACTGGCATTGCGGTATTGCTGGCACTCACACGCGGATTCATCGGCAGGTCCACTCAAAGCGTTGGCAACTTCTGGGTCGATGTCACCCGCTCGACGCTCTTCGTCTTGTTGCCACTATCTAGCGTCCTCGCCGTGCTGCTGGTTTCTCAAGGCGTGCTGCAAAACTTCTCGCCATATCAGTCAGTGACGCTGCTGCAGCCGACGACCTACGACGAGACCGTATCGCATCCCGACGGATCAACGAGCGTGAGTCAGGTTCCCGTTACCACTCAGCAACTGCCTATGGGACCGGTCGCTTCTCAAGTGGCGATCAAGCAACTGTGCACGAACGGCGGCGGCTTCTTCAATGTGAACTCCGCCCATCCATTTGAGAACCCGACGCCGCTGTCGAACTTCTTACAGATGCTGGCGATTCTCGCGATCCCTGCGGCTTTATGTTGGACCTTCGGAGACATGGTTGGGGACCGCCGACAAGGCTGGGCCTTACTCGCAGCCATGTTTGTGATCTTCGTCCCGTTGGTGGCCTTGGTCGTATTCGCCGAACAAGCCGGAGTGCCCGCCTATGACCATCTCGGTGTGAACCAAGCCGCCAGCGACCTTCAGTCCGGCGGCAACCTCGAAGGCAAAGAGACTCGATTTGGAATCGTGAATTCAGCGTTGTGGGCTGCTGCAACAACGGCCGCGTCGAATGGCAGCGTGAATGCAATGCATGACTCGTTGACACCTCTCGGCGGACTGGTCCCGATGTGGTTGATTCAATTGGGTGAGGTCATCTTCGGAGGCATCGGTTCCGGGCTGTATGGCATGCTGATGTTCGCCATCGTCGCGGTCTTTGTGGCCGGCCTGATGGTGGGTCGCACGCCCGAGTATCTCGGCAAGAAGATCGAAGCGTTCGAGATGAAGATGGCCGCAGCGGTGATCCTTATCCCGCCGGTTGTTGTGCTGATCGGGACCGCCATCGCGATCGCCGGTCCGGGCCTCGACTACATGCCCGCTGATGTCTCATCCGAGGTGCTGCCAGAAAGCACCACCTCGAACACTCCCCTCGCGCCGCTGGAGAGAGGGGAAAGTGCGTTGGACTCGACGGCGCCGACAACGCACTTGAAGTCGAACCTCAACAATCCCGGTGCGCATGGCTATTCCGAAGTGCTCTATGCGTTCTCCTCAGCGGGCAACAACAACGGCAGCGCGTTCGCCGGTCTGACGGCCAATGAGCCCTTCTACAACTGGGCCTTGGGACTCGCGATGTTGATCGCGAGGTATGGACTCATCGTCCCAGTGCTGGCCATCGCCGGTTCGTTAGCCAGCAAGAAACTCACGCCGCCCGGTGCGGGCACATTGCCTACTCACGGCACTCTGTTCGTCGTGCTGTTGGTGGGAACGGTGCTGCTCGTTGGAGCTTTGACGTTCGTGCCCTCACTCGCGCTGGGGCCGATCATCGAGCACCTGCAGATGATGCAGTGACGCCCCATTGCTCCCCTCGCCCCACCTGGGGAGAGG
>OMIV01000244.1 GCA_900299185.1 Planctomycetaceae bacterium | reverse complement strand
GGTTCGTGGAGCTTCGAGGGCGGAACGGAAGACACCTCGGGAAACAAGAACGACGGCACCCTCATGGGCAACGCCGCGTTCACCGACGATCCAGCACCCGGCGGCGGAAGTAAGTCACTCGTTCTTGATGGCAAGAGCCATGTCAGCGTGCCTCACAAGGAGTCTCTCGATGCACCCCATTCGGTCACAGTTGCCGCGTGGGTCAAGCCGCGCGTCTCGTTCCAAGGCTTTGTTGGCAATGGCCGAAACGAATGGGCAGCACTCGTCAACAAAGGCAACACGTGGGGAAACGAAAACTACAGCATTGCTTTCGGTGCCTACTACTACGTCTTCGGACAAGGGGGTAGTTTCCGCATTCCTGCGCTCGATGACAGCGTGCTCACGCCGGGCGCGTGGATCCATGTTGCGATGGTGCAGGATCTCGACGCAGGTCATGGCGCGATCTTCATCAACGGTGTCCGTGACCATTCGGTGGTGTCGGCTCCCAAGTCCGTAGTCAATTCCGACCCCTTGCATATCGGAGTCTTTAGCGCTGGTGGACTGGGCATTGATGGCAAGCTCGACGAAGTCCGAATCTGGACACGCCCTTTGGCTGATACCGAAATCGCTGCACTTGTTGCAGGCGCTGTCGTCAATCGCCCGCCCACGGTCAATGCTGGTCCCGACGTTTCGGGCGTCATCAGCACCGACATCAAACTGACGGGAAGAATGACCGACGACGGTCATCCAGCCACCAGCGTCACGGCGCTTTCGACCTGGTGGGAAAAGGTTTCCGGCCCGGGCTCGATTCACTTTGGAGATCGTTTCGCAACCAACACCACACTGCGAGGATCCATTGCTGGGACATACATTTTTGCTCTGCACGCCTTTGATGGCGGACACCATGTTTGGGACACCGTGACCGTGACGTTGCGAAAAAGTGGTGCCGATTAGTTGGAGATGCGTTGCCGCAGAAGTTGCACCAGTTGATTTGTGCGCGAATCCAAGCATTCCAGCTCGATTGGTGCGCCCGTGAAAATCTTGTCTCGGCCCATCATTTCCAATCGTTGGGCGACTTCGATCACGGATGGCGAGCCGAAAATCGAGGCGGAGCCTTTGAGTGTGTGGGCTGCTCGGCGGAGGAGGGTCGCGTCGGAGGATTCTACGGCCTTGCGTATTTCGGCCAGCATGTGGGGGGATTCTTCAATAAAGATTTCCACCAGACTCTTCAGAAGCTCGGCGTCATTGCCTGAGTTCTTGCGGGCGACGTCCCAATCGAGGATGTCGCTTTCGGGAGTCACTGCTGTTTCAGCGTTTGCTGATGTTCCGGACGTTGCGGGTTGACCGATCGACTCGGCTGCTCGACCTGCACTCGCTTCGTTGGAAGCAGCCGCGACGATGGAAGCAGCCGCTTCTGCGGGAACAGACGCGACGACGCGGTACAGTGCTTGAGGATCGAACGGCTTCGAAATGTAGTCGTCCATTCCCGCCGCGAGGCAATGTTCGCGATCGCCTTTCATCGCCTCCGCCGTCATCGCCACGATCGGGATGTGCTGACCGGTCTGTTGTTCTTCCTTGCGAATCAACTCGGTCGCGTCGTAGCCGTTCAATTCGGGCATCTGCATATCCATCAGGATGACGTCGAATGGTTCGCGGCGCCACAGGTCAACGGCTTCGGCCCCGTTGTTCGCCACGATCACCTGATGTCCCCACTTGTGGAGGAAGCCCAAAGCCACTCGCTGATTCACGGGACTGTCTTCGGCCAGCAGGATGCGGCGCGGAGCAATTTCCGGGAACGGGTTCTCAGGAGTTGCGGCCACCATTTGCAGGCCCACTCCGAATTCCAACAGCACGGTATCCAGCAGTTCGGAAGCCAGCACCGGCTTACGCAGGAAGTGATTGATGCCGACTTGCTTCAATCGATCGGCATCAAACAGTGTGACCGAGGACGACAGCATCAGCATCGGGAATTGCTTCCAGTCCGGCTTGGACGAAACGCGTTCGGCAAGCTGGATGCCATCCATCTCGGGCATGTGAAAGTCGAGCAGTCCCAGTCGGAAGGGATGCCCATCGCGTTCCGCTTCGTTGATAGCCTCGATCGCAACCGGACCGCTTTCGACAAGCGTCGGCTGCATGTTCCAGCTCAAGAGCATCTCTTGCAGGATGCGGCGGTTCGTGGAGTTGTCATCGACCACCAGCACCGGCAGGCCACGCAGTTCCTGCAATTGAGCAGGCCGCGGCCGCGCCTGATTCGCGGCGACGCCGAACTCGGCGATGAACGAAAACGTCGAACCGACGCCTTCCGTGCTTTCGACCCAGATGCGGCCATGCATCATTTCCGTCAGCCGCATCGAGATCGCCAAGCCCAATCCCGTGCCGCCGTATCGCCGGGTCGTTGAGGCATCGGCCTGTGAGAACGCCTGAAACAGCCGATTCTGTTTGTCGGGGGGAATTCCAATGCCGGTGTCGCGGACCGAGAACCGCAATCGCACCGTCGAATCGTGAAGCTCTTCCGGTTCGACATTCACGACCACTTCGCCGCGTTCCGTGAACTTGATCGCGTTGCCAACGAGATTGACGATGATCTGCCGCAGCCGGCCGGGATCGCCGATGAGCCGACTCGGGATCGATGACTCCAGACGGCAGGCCAGCTCGATCTGTTTGTCGGCCGCACGCAGCGAAAGCAATTGCATCGCCCGAGCAACGCATTCCGGCAGATCGAACTCGATGAGTTCCAACTCCATCTTGCCGGCTTCGATCTTCGAGAAGTCGAGGATGTCGTTGAGCAATTGCAGCAGTGCATCCGCCGACTGACGGATCAATCCGAGGAACTCGCGCTGATCGTCGCGCAGCGGCGTTCCCGCCAGCAGTTCCGCCATGCCCAGAATGCCGTTCATCGGAGTGCGGATCTCATGACTCATGTTGGCGAGGAATTCGCTCTTCGCCCGATTCGCGGATTCGGCGGCGTCTTTGGCGATCCGCAATTCTTCGGTCAACGACGCTCGCGATTCGGCCGATTCGGCTCGCTCTTCCGCCCGCTGACGCTTCCATTCGGCTTCGCGAAGCGCCAGTTCCTGCACGTGAGTTTTCTGATTGATCGAGTTGATGTGCCGAATCATCCGCACGCGCCGCACGAGCGATGAGATGTGCGCGAGGATCACTTCCATGTCCTGCTGTTTGCTGACGAAGTCATCCGCTCCGGAAGCCAGCGCCTGCAGCAGCACTTCGCGATTTTCCTGCCCCGACAAGATCAACAGGCCAAGCTGCTTCTGATGCTGATCGGCCCAGGCTCGCGCGCGGCGGCAGACTTCGAAGCCGTCCATATCCGGCATGACAACATCGACAACAGCGATGTGAAACGACTCGCGTTCCAGCAGTTCCAGACCCGCCGGACCGGACAACGCCGTTGTCACAAGAAAGCCTTTGGCACTCAACTTCTCGGTCAGTTCCGCCAGATAGACGCGGCTGTCGTCGATGGCCAGCAACCGGGCACCGCTCAGAAACGCATCGCGCGCTTCGCCG
>OMIV01000243.1 GCA_900299185.1 Planctomycetaceae bacterium | reverse complement strand
TACGAGATTCCTCTACGTCTCGTGGGCTCGGAGATGTGTATAAGAGACAGCTGGCAGATGCCAAGCAAGCCTTCGAGAGCGGCGATTACGGACTGGCTCGGTTGCGGTTGGACCAGACGCCGATGGACTTGCGTGGTTGGGAATATTACTACCTTGATCGCCTCGTTCCGCTGCGTCTGACATTCGACGGTCACTCCGACTTAGTGAGGAGTGTGAGTTTCAGCCCGGACGGGAAGCGGATCGTCAGCGGCAGCGATGACAAGACGCTCAAGCTTTGGGACGCCGCAACGGGTCAGGAGACGCGCACTCTCAATGGTCACTCGGGCGCTGTGATGAGCGCCAACTTCAGTCCAGACGGGCGGCGGATCGTCAGCGGCAGCTCCGACAAAACGGTGAAGGTCTGGGACGCCACGACGGGCCAGGAGACGCTCACCCTTAAGGGCCACTTGGGCGATGTGTTGACCGCGAGCTTCAGCCCGGACGGGAAGCGGATCGTCAGCGGCAGCCAAGACAGAACAATTAAAGTGTGGGATGCAGCGACTGGACAGGAGACGCTCACTCTCGCTGCCAAATACGGTGCTGTATTGAGCGTGAGTTTCAGCCCCGATGGAACCCGAATTGTTAGCGGCACTGGCAGCAACGTCAGAACGCTCACAGTGTGGGATATCGTGACCGGACGCGAAATACTCCCCCTGAAGGGGCACGCGAATTATGTATTTAACGTTACATACAGCCCAGATGGGAAGTGGTTCATAAGCGGCAGTGATGACAACACGGTGAAGATGTGGGATGCAGCCACGGGACTGGAGATCCTGACGCTGAAAGGCCACTCGAACGCGGTTCATAGTGTGTGCTTTAGCCCGGATGGAAAACAGATCGTCAGTGGCAGTGAAGACAAAACACTGAAGTTGTGGGACGCCGCAACGGGGCAAGTTACGACCAGCTTCAAAGGCCACGCGGGTCGCGTCGCTAGCGTGAGTTTCAGCCATAACGGATCAAGGATTGTCAGCGGCAGCTTTGACCGCACGCTGAAGCTGTGGGATGCAGCGACCGAACGTGAGACTGCCCCCGTCAAGGACCACTCAAGCAGTGTGATGAGCTTGAATATAAGCGGGGATGGCAACCGAATTGTCAGCGGTAGCGACGACGAGACGCTGAAAGTATGGGAAACCGCAACGGGCCATGTGACGCTCACTCTCAAAGGTCACTCGGGCTCTGTATCTAGCGTGAGTTTCAGCCCGGACTGGCAGCGAATCGTCAGCGGCAGCTTTGACAACACGGTAAAGGTGTGGGATGCAGCCACGGGCCGAGAGACACTTACTCTCAAAGGCCACTCGGGCCCTGTGTATAGCGTGAGTTTCAGCCCGGACGGGAAGCGGATCGTCAGCGGCAGCACTGACAACACGGTAAAGGTGTGGGATGCAGCCACGGGCCAAGAGACGTTCACTCTCAATGGTCACTCGGGCGGTGTGATGAGCGTGAGCTTCAGCCCGGACGGGAAGCGGATCGTCAGCGGTAGCGCTGACAACACAGTGAAGGTGTGGGATTCAGCGACGGGACAGGAGACGCTCACTCTCAATGGCCACTCGGGCCCTGTGTATAGCGTGAGTTTCAGCCCGGACGGGAAGCGGATCGTCAGCGGCAGCACTGACAACACGGTGAAGGTGTGGGATGCCGCAACGGGACAGGAGACGCTCACGCTAAAAGGTCACTCGGGCTCTGTGAGTAGCGTGAGTTTCAGCCCGGACGGGCAGCGGATCGTCAGCGGTAGCGCTGACAACACAGTTAAGGTGTGGGATTCTGCGACGGGCCAGGAGACGCTCACTCTCAAAGGCCACTTGAACTGGGTGCGAGGCGTGAGTTTCAGCCCAGACGGGCAGCGGATCGTCAGCGGCAGCGATGACAACACGCTGAAGGTGTGGGATGCCGGAGAAGGGGCAGTGATTTCGAAGGTCGCGGCGGCTCGTTGATACGAGTTTGGTTGGATTCGTGGTTTGAACTCTTACTAGAAAAGGAAGACCTATGGCTCAGAGGTTTGATGCTAAAGAGGCTCGGTTGTTGTTGGAGATTTGTCGTTACACGTATGCCGCTGGCGTTGGCGATCAGGCCAATGCGGCGGATCGGGCGGAGACGCTGACGTTCATTAAGGATGCTAAAGGCGGCGATCCTGTTGGCGTGCGCGGTGAGGGGAACGAGCAGACTTCATTTGCCGTCGTCGTCCCGTTTCAAGATCACAATGTGGTGGCCTACATGGGGACTCAGACGGAGTTCGATGGGCTCACGAAGAAGCATTCTGTGCTCGACTTGTTTGGCCTCTTCAGTGACTTGCAGAAGGCGATCGTTTCGCTGTTGGACTGGGAGCAAAACGTCGAAGCGCGGCCGGTGAAGTTCGAGTTAGACGCCCAGCATCTCGGCAAGGCCACGGGGATCACGTTGCCTGATCCCGTGCGAGTGCATCATGGGTTCTTGGACGAACTCAAGGCCGTCCAAGCCAAGGTGGTCGAGACGCTCAAGCAGCACGGCGGACTGACGAGGCCGGTGGTCGTGACCGGACATAGTCAAGGCGGTGCGGAAGCGGCGCTGGCCACGAAAGCATTGGCCGAAGCTGGCTTCAACGTGCAAGTGACTTACCCCTTCGCCGCTCCGCGAGCCGGCAACCAAGCGTTCGTGGATTCCGTAACGACTCCAGTGCATCGCATTGAATTCGGCAACGACATCGTGCCGCATCTTCCTCCTGCTGTGTTGCGGCCCATGTTTGACGAGTTCGTCGAGGAGCATCCGAAGGCCGGCCGTGTGGTCAAAACGTTGTTGGCCACTCTCGAAGATCACGGCTACGTCGGGCTGGGGCCGTTGTGTTACGGGTCGACCGACGCTGCGGGGAAAACCACCTTCAACAAAGATATGTCCGCTGCTGAAGAACAGGCGCTTTTCGAAGAACGATTGAAGCTGCTCCCCAAGCATGTCAAAGACTGGGGAGATCACCATCACCTCGCCGGGACGACAGAGCAGACCACGGCTCGTCCACCCGTACGCGGCAACTATTCGGCGCTGGTCTCGCCTTGGTTCGAATGATCTGAACTCTGTGTCCTTCGCACATGGAATGCGGTTAGGGACAGGAAGATTGAGGACAGGGAAATCAGCACCGAGCAAGCCGAGATGATGCCGAGTCTTGATCAAAGGCGAGTACCGAACCGCAATGCCGGGCTCATCAGGATGGGCCGCGCGAATGAAACGGAGCGCGAATTAGACTCGCGGCCAAAACTCTGTCGGGCTTTGTCTCTTTCTCTCCTGTTCAAAGCCTTGCTGAAGACGGTTGGAACAGAAGGAAACAAAGGGAACGGAGAAAGGCAAAAACCAGAGAAGGGGCAGAGCCATCGACTCAGCCTGAAAGACACGGACGAAGTCATTTGGCGTCATCCGTCTTGCCATCTTTCTCATGCGGCTCGCGGCCAAACCTCTGTCTGGCTTTATCTCTGTTTCCTCAATTTTCTCCTGTTCAAAGTCTTGATGAAGACGGTTGGAACAGAAGGAAACAGAGGCAACCGAGAATGCCAAAAACAAAGAAGAGTCAGAGTCTCCAACTCAATGACTCGCGCCGATTGGCCTACTTGGCTTTGGGCGGTTCTTTGGGCTTGGTCACATCGACGTTGAGAGTGGGCTCGTTGAGTTCCTCTTCGTACTTACCGACGTAGCCTGTTGATTGGAAACGCGGGCTGAGGCGACGGGGCATGGTGTCGGGGGCGATGGTGAATTCGAGTTCGATTTCGGACCTGTCGGCGGGGATAACCAGCTTGTTGGCCAGCGTGATGCCAGCTGTCGGCTGCTGCATTTCGAGGATGACTTCTCCCGAGAAAGTCGGCGTGCGGTTGGCGAGCAGTTTGACCTTCACCACTTGGCCGGGTTCTCCACTGACAGTGCTTGGTTCAAAACTCGGCTTGAAGGCACTGCGCACGTCGAGCTGAAACGGTCTTACGAGCGTGATGAAGTGGCCGTTGTGCTCGGCGATCGCGATCAGGTCTGCTCGCTTCTTTTGGTACTGAGTCAGGATGCGATTGTGGAAGACTCCTTCCAGATTCAAGGCTGTCGGCGTGGCGTCGGGGGCTCGCAGAAAGACGTTGTCGCGTTCTTCGTCTTCGGTCCCAATCTGACCTCCGGTGGCCATGAACGAGATCGGTGACGTGAAGCCGTTGGCTCGTGAGGTCTCGATCGGAAACGACGCCGTCTGATACTTCGTCATCAGCAGTTCGGCGATCGGTACTTCGACGGTGAACGGTGCTGGGGGAGTGATCTGCAATGCGAGCCGCTCCGGGACTGAGGGAGGCGGCTGCGATTGGTTATCGCGCGGGGCGTAGGGAATGCGGTCCTTGTTGCGGAGCACTCGGTCAATCTGCGGATAGGTCTTCACCAAGGCTTCTGCCGTTTGTTTGCCGTCGGCAGACCGGCATTTCGCGAGCACTTGTAAAGTGCCAATCGAAATGGGGGCGGCATCTGATGCGACCAGCTTGCAGATGAACTCGTTGGCCTCAGCCGGGATCGTGCGCGGTTCGAGGGTGACTCCCGGCGGTGCTCCGAGTAGTTCGAGTTCAATCGGTCCGGCGATGCGGGTACGGGTGATTGAAAGCGGCAACGGTTGCCACGAGTTCTGTGGAATCGTGAACGCTCCGTAGTCGGCGACGAGTTCAATGACTGGCTGAGGAGGTGCGACTTCGATGCGATAGGCATACGCGGGGCCGCCGTTCCCGCTAAGGTCGCGGACCAGCAGCTTGTAGATACCGTCCTGCCCCACATTGAAATCAAAGCGAGCTTCGTAAGTTGTCTGCGTGCCGTTGCGTTGCTGCTGCACGTCGTCGACTCGGCGTATTTCTTTGCCTTGTTGATCGAACAGCACGAGTTCCAAGTCTGCAGGAGAACCTAATTCACGAGCGGTCGCTTCAAACAAGAAGCTCTGTCCCTTCTTGAGTTCCAACGCGAAGACATCCTGATCGCCAGCGGTTTGCAATACCCCCTGCAACGTGCCTGGCACTGTCGCCATTGTGGCTTGTTCCAGCTCGTTATTGGGTTCGGTTTCCAAACGGCTTTCGAGCGTCGAAGCGGTGAATGGCAGCCATGTGACTAGACCTTTCTCGTGAGTGCGAACATCGAGAAAGAACGAATCGGACCGTGGGGGCATCAGAGCCTTTATCGGCAACGAGTTGGCTCCCACTTCCGGTAAATTGACGCTGGCCTCTGTGCCGAGTGCTAGCGTAGATGGCAATGCGACTCGAGCTGCGGGGAAGTCGCCCATGCGCAGCACGTAGTTCCAAAAGGGGTGCCCGTCGAAGCGAGCATCTCGCACTTCCACGACATATCGGCCCGCAGTTGTGAAGGTGTAAGAGAACCGACAATCAAAAAAGAGGCCGACGTCATTGTCTCGCTGCGCCATCGTTCGACCGGTTGAGTCTCGGATGGTGACGAGCGGATCGAAGTCCTTGCCGAAGCGATTGCCGATGACTTCGAAGCTGACGCGTTGCCCGGCAGAAACTTGGATGGCGTAATGGTCGACTCCGGCTGGCCGGCAATCGGCGGAGATGCTGGTTGGCAGAGTCACTTCTAATGGTGATTGGTTCTTTAGGTCCGCTCGTAAGTCAGTTCGACGCGCCGTGGGCAATTCGTCGATCGCGACGATGCAGAGATTGCTGAGGCCACTCTGTGTAGCGAGTCGCAATCCATACATCCCTAGTGGCAGGTCGCTGGGGACAGTGATTTCTAGGACGCATTCGTGCGTTGGACGCTCTGGCGTGCGACCAGGAATCTCGGATCGCAGATGCAGCTCAGCAAAGCGGCTCGTTTGCGGCACGCTCAAGGGCTGAGGTGACTGCACGACCTTCGCGCTCCAGGAACTCAGTGGAGACGACGACCAAACTCCAGTTGCTTGTTCGAGATGCCGTCCTCGCAGCGTCACTCGAGTCGTCGCTCCACGCTGGAGCGATGGTGGATCGATGCGTTCGACAAACGGCGATGCATGGACGGTATCGACGACGAACGTGGCCGCGACGAGCAACAGGCCCTGCAGAGAAAGGAGCAGGCGATGACTCAAGAAGCGAGATATGGCCGGTCGCATGGGAACTCTCTCCGAAGGCGAAATCGCATGGATGTCAAAACCTGGGAGAAGCTAATGCAGCTCGCTCGCTAAGTCTTGGCAAGCGGCATCTGGAAGAGTTCCTACTGCTGGTCTACGAAGAGGTTGCCCGGGGATTTGGCTGTGATCTCGAAATGAAATGAGCCGCCAGCCGGACGCAGCGGCTCACAGTGAAGTGTTGGGTTAGTTCGAAGGCGAATGAGTCATCGAGCGCCCGTGCGAATGACTCGGTGGAAGTGCAATTCCACTTCGCGATCAATGACTCGACGCAATCCTTCCACGAGGCAGGCCGGCTCGTTGTCTTCTTCGCCCTTGCGTTTGATCTCTTCGAGAGATGTGCCGGGGAAGACCGTGAAAGTGCCCTGGTGAATGATCTGATTTCCGGCGTCGAGTTCCGGAACGATGAAATGGATCGTCGCGCCGTACGTCAGCATGTGGCGACTGAAGGCGTCCTCATACGGGCGAGGTCCGGGGAAGGGCGGCAGGATACCGTGATGCAAGTTGATGATTCGGCCTCCCGAATAACGCCAACAGGTATCGGGCGGAATCATCCGCATGTAGCGTGCGAGGATGATGTAGTCGACGTCGTATTCGTCGATCAGTCGGGACATGGCGGCGTTGTCAGGATTGCCCTTCGCATCGCCGATCATTTCAAAGGGAACATCGAATTGCTCTGCCACGCCTCGGCACGTGGGGCGATTGGCGATCATCACAGCAGCTTCTGCTCGCAGTCTTTTGTCTCGAATTGCTCTCAAAACTGCGAGTGGTGGTTCGTGCCGATAGGTCGTGCAGATGGCCAGACGCGGGGGACGATTCGACTCGTCGCGCGACCACGTCCGAATCTCCAGTCCTTTCTCTTTGCCGATGCGAGTCATCTCGGCCCGCAATTCGGTGATTGGCATGCGGTCGTCTGGCCATTCGATTCGCAGGAGCATGGCAAAGATGCGACCAACATCGTGGTCGTACATCTGGATCTCATGAATGTTGGCGCCGCTAGACGTCACGAAATGCACGATCGGGTCGGCGAGTCCGCAGTTGTCTGGACCGACAGCCGTGATGGTGACCTGCATTGGAGAAACTCCGAGATGGCAATTGGATATCGATGTTCGACGGAGCGGACGAAACTGCGTGTGAGCTGCCTGGAACGACTGCGAGTTATCTGCAGATCTCTTTGCTGGACGTCGTTTGCTTCGTCGAACTAACCCGTTGATTGAGTCGAACTGGCCACGAACGAGTGGACCTGTCGACTTCGTCGAGTAGGACGGCGAATTCTTCCACGTCCGCGCAGCAGAAAACCGGCGGTCAGCAAGGAGCTAACCGCCGGTTTATGAATCTCATCTTGAGCATTGTCTGACTTGTCGGTTGGTCACAACGCGACAGCAGACGCAGACCAATGACTAAGTCGCTGGAGCTGCTGGAGCATTGCTCTTATTCATGAAGATCGCCAAGCGAGACTTGGATCGGTTCGCAGCGTTCTTGTGAATCAAGTTCTTAGCACCCGCTTGAGCGAGGCGACGGCTGACCAAGCGGAACTCAGTCTCCTTCTGCTCAGCTGTAGCCGACTTATCCAAGCAGAGGGCTCGAAACTTCTTCACCAACGTTTTCAAAGTCGAAAGCTGAGCGCGATTCTGGGCTCGACGTTTGGTGCTTTGACGAACGGCTTTCTTGGCACTGGTGGTATGCGGCATTGCTTCTCTTCTTTAATCCCTGACCAATACATGTAATAGAAGTGCGCCCAACTCCCTCGGGACGCGGGGCGGGAATTTAGCAGCCCAAAACTGAATTGCTAGCGAATGGTCCAGTCTGTCAACAGTTGCGAATACGACTGGCGATCCCTGAAATCAAAGGCCGCTGATTGGCGCGGTTCCAAAGCGGTGCCGCGCGAGTGTTCTATCTCGAAGGAGCCACTGATGCGTAAGAGCGTTTGGAGTTTCGCGATTTTGGCCGCACTGGCCACTAGTGCCGTCGCTGCGGACAAGACTGATGTCTACACGGACGAAGCTTCCGCTGGTCCGGATTTTGTCGTTCAAGGCGAGTATGAAGGCGCGATTGGCAATAAGCAGAAGATTGGCGTGCATGTCGTCGCTCTCGGTGACGGCAAGTTCGACGGCGTTGTCTATCAAGGTGGCCTGCCCGGCGCCGGATGGACGGGCAAGACTCGCGTAAAGCTCAGCGGTGAGAGCAAAGACGGTGTCACAAAACTGACAGGCCAAAACTTCGCCGTCCAAATTAAGGATGGAGTTGTCTCGGGCACGGCGGAAGAGAACGTCGCTCTCGAAGCGAAGAAGGTCAGCCGTCAGTCTCCAACGCTCGGAGCGAAAGCTCCCGAAGGCGCGGTCGTACTTTTCGACGGCAAGAATGTTGATGCTTGGCAAAACGGCAAGCTTGTTGAGGACAAGTACCTCGGCGTTGGCGTCCGCTCGAAGGCGAAGTTCACGAACTTCACATTGCACCTTGAATTCCGTACGCCTTTCATGCCGAAGGCTCGCGGGCAAGGTCGCGGTAACAGCGGCATGTACTTGCTCGACCAATACGAGTGCCAAGTTCTCGATTCCTTTGGCCTCAATGGCGAGAACAACGAGTGCGGCGGCATCTATCAAATCGCGAAGCCGGCTCAAAACATGTGCTTCCCGCCGCTGTCATGGCAGACCTACGACGTCGACTTCACAGCCTCGAAGTTCGATGCTGACGGCAAGAAGACCACAGATGCCGAGTTCACGATCAAGCACAACGGCTTCGTGATTCACGACAAGCTGCATCCGCCCAAGGCCACTCCGGGCGGATCCGGGACCGACGAGAAAGGCCCGGGCTCATTGTTCCTGCAGGATCACGGCGACAAGGTTGTCTTCCGCAACATTTGGATCGTCGAAAAGAAGTAAGTCGTCGAGCCGAAGGGACGAATGTGACTGCTGCGACGAACGAAGTCGCTGCGGGAAGACCAGTAGACCATTCGTCTCATTCGTTCGATTAGTCCCATTAATCACCCAGTAATTTAACTTACTCAATACTGAGGAGTCTCTCACATGTCTCAACTGAATCGTCGTGAAATGTTGGAGCGGTCGATGCTCGCTGCTGCGGCAGCGGTGACCGCGAACTCGGTTCCGAATCTATGTCTCGCTCAAGAAGGCTCGTCGTCGAGCGACGTGCTCCGAGTCGTCATCGTCGGCTGCAATGGTCGTGGCGGTGAGCACATCAACGAGTGGCAGAAGCGGCAGCTCGGGCCGAAGGATGCTGAGATCGCAGCGATCTGCGATGTCGATGAAGTGGTCGGCCAACGTCGCTGCGATTCCATCGAGAAGGCAACCGGCAAGCGTCCGAAGTTCTATCAAGACTTGCGCAAGGCTTACGAAGACAAGTCGATTCAAGTCGCGAGCATTGCGACTCCGAATCACTGGCATGCCCTCGCTGCCATTTGGGCCATTCAAGCGGGCAAGGACGTCTATGTTGAGAAGCCTGTGAGCCACAACGTGCTCGAAGGCCGACGCATCGTTCAAGCCGCTCGCAAATACAACAAGATCGTGCAGACCGGTACTCAGTGCCGTTCGATGGTCGGCACGATCGAGGCCATCAAGTTCATCAAGGACGGCGGCATCGGCGAAGTGAAGCTCGCTCGCGGCCTCTGCTACAAGCCGCGAGGAGCGATCGGAGCAAAGGGCAATTACGACGTGCCCGCGAGTGTCAACTACGACATTTGGCTCGGCCCCGCACCGAAGCGCGATCTCAATCGTCCGAAGTTCCACTACGACTGGCACTGGCAGTGGGACTACGGCAACGGGGACCTCGGCAATCAAGGCATCCATCAAATGGATATCGCACGCTGGGGATTGGGCCTCTCGGATCTCGGCACCGGCGTGCAGAGCTACGGCGGTCGCTTCGGTTACGAGGACGCGGGCGAGACCGCCAATACGCAAGTTTGCATTCACGACTTTGGCGATAAGCGACTGGTCTTTGAAGTTCGAGGCCTCAAGACATCGCCGTTCATGGGCGCTGGCGTCGGCGTGATCTTCCACGGCAGCGACGGGTATGTGTCACTCAACAGTTATGCGGGCGGCGTCGCGTTCGACAAGGAAGGCAAAGAAACGAAGAAGTTCAACGCCGGTGGTGACCACTTCGGCAACTTCGTGAAGGCCGTGCGTTCGAGAAACTACAAGGATCTCAACGCCGACATCGAGGAAGGCCATCTTTCGAGTGCTCTCTGTCACCTCGGTAATATTTCTTACCGGCTCGGAACTCCCGCACTCGCGAAAGAAGTGCAAGAGAAGCTCGGTAAGGACAAAGAGAATCAAGAAACCTTTACTCGGGTCACTCAGCATTTGACCGAAAACAAGGTTGATCTGGAGACCGCAAAGTTCGGCTTAGGTCCTGCGTTGAAGCTCGATGGCAAGAACGAAGTTTTCATTGGCGAGTTGGCTGATAAAGCCAATCCGATGCTGACTCGCGAGTACCGCGCTCCGTATGTCGTTCCGGATGAGGCCAACCTGTAATCCTCGTTCGTTGATTTTGTTGTTATCGAAGATGGCCGCACATTCGATCGAATGTGCGGTTGTCTCGATGAATGATTCGCTCAATCGAGACGGCTCAGTTGCTGTTCGTTCGAAAATGCAATCTCACGAAAATCTCTAGTTTTTTCGTGGGTTGGTTGACGCAATGACGTTCCGGGCCTTATTTATCCGCCCGCCGTGAGACGCACTGTCGTGCGGATTCCACAATCGAAGTTTTGGCATAGCCACAATGAAAGGATGCCCCGATGGCAAAGAAAGAAGCTGCCGCTAAGTCCCCGAGCAAGACGGAGATCTACACCGCGATCGCCGACAGCACGGGGTTGAGCAAGAAGCAAGTTCAAGCCGTGATTGACAGTCTGGGAGATCAGATTGGCGCGGCGATGAGCAAGAAGGGACCTGGTCTCTTCGCTCTGCCGGGTTTGCTGAAGATTAAGCGAGTCAACAAGCCCGCAACCAAGGGTGGCACTCGTACGAATCCATTCACCGGTCAGCCGATGGAAGTTAAGCCGAAGCCAGCTCGCAATGTTGTGAAGGTTTTGGCACTCAAGAAGCTGAAGGAAATGGTCTAACCGACCGTTGTCCCTGCGACTTCAAAACAGCAATCGCCGCGAAGAGCGCTCGCTCCTCGCGGCGATTTCATTTTGTAGGCCTCTGTTGCGAACGCCTTCAGAATTGGCTGCGGCAGACGATGAACTCGTTGAGGTGATGGCAGGTCACGAGTCGTGTTTCGACGACGGCGTCCGCTGACATTCTTCGTGCTCTAAGAACGAAGGAACCCCTTCGCCTAACTGCGGATTGCTCCGAGTTCTGCGAAGGGGGCGTCCCCCCCTTGGCATGAAGCAGTGACTTGAGTTGCGAAGTCAGTCAGTCGCTTCATGCACGCCAAAATTTGTGGGCGGGTGAATAAGTCCCAGTAATAATTTCGTTAGAGCAATATCGAGCTGCTCACACCGAGACATCCAGGTTCAACCACCAGTATTGGCGATCAGCCCGGCTACTTGCCGCCAGCCTTGTCGCCGTATTGATCTTTGAAACCGGCTTGGTCGAGCTTGTACTGCTCGATTGCCTGCACGGTGTTGGAAAGTTTGAACTCAGGACCAGCCGGGAAGTACTGAACGTCGTCCCGCAGGTAGTAAGCCGAAGGCAGAGTTTGACCGCCGACCGTCGACTGGCAGCCAGTCAGCATCAAGCACAATCCCATCGCACTGACTGACGCTATCGCAACCTTACGCACCATGTTCCGCCTCATGCCGATCTGGTGATCTAGATCAATTCCACGTTGCCGGTTCGCTGAGGGCGTAACGGCAACGACTCTGTGCTTCTAGGATCGGCCATTCGCCGGCCTCAACTTCGGCAAATTCGGCAGAGTTGCCCCAGATTCACGTTGGCCGTTCATCGAGCTGGTGGTCCGGTATTCAAACGAAAAGAGGGGCAGCGCGGTTGCTGCCCCTCTTGGATATAGCGGAAACATTCGAAGCAATCAGAGCTGTTACTACTTCTGAATGGTGGCCTTCTTGATGAAATCCAGATCGGGGAACTCTGACTTTAGATAGGCGTTCCCTTCAGCCTGGATCTGGCCTTGGTTGGGCTGCTCTCGATACTTTGCGTTGATTTTGTCGACGACATCCATGCCTTCGACAACCTTGCCAAACGGAGCAAAACCTTGGTTGTCCAGGAAGCTGTTGTCGCGAAAGCTGATGAAGAACTGAGTGGTTCGAGAGTTTGGACGCGAAGACTTCGCAAACGTCACATAGCCGCGTTGATTGGACTCTTTGACCGGATCGTCTTTGATCATGGCTTCACGCCACTTCTCTTGGACTTTGGGATCGCCGTTGATACCGAGCTGCACCATGAAGTTGGGGACGACTCGAAAGAACCGACACTCGTCATAGAAGCCGGCCTTCACTGCTTCATGAAAGCGATCGGCTCCAACGGGAGCCCAATTGCGAGTGACTTCAATAACCACATCGCCCTTAGACGTCTCCAGCTTCACTCGGAACTTTTCGGGAGCCTTCTCGGGTTGCTTATCTTGAGCAACGGTGCCCCATGCCAAGCTCAGAGAGACCACCATTAACGCCACGATGCTGATTGCTTTCTTCATCCACTTACTCCATGCCATGTCGAGGAAACTGTGCCGGTGCCGCCGTGCATGCCGGCATTAATTCGGGCGGCCGTTTGTGGTCCGCAGCCTACTCGACACTTACCTCAAGCCGAAGTAGTCGCGGATAAACTCTTTGCGATCGCCTTCATGACGAATCAGTTCCACCAGCGAATAAAGCTTACGCTGATCGCGCTGCTTCTTTTCATCGAGCCGGTCTTGATCCGCCAGAGACTCGGGTAAGTTGCCGATCAGTTCAATCGTCGACTCTTCAATGTCCCCGGTAATGACTCCATATCGCTCTAACATTGAGAGCGCGGTTTCAAGGCCGAAGTCATGTTTGCCACCGGTTGGCATGCGGGTCTTGAGCCACTCCAGCCCTAATGCCCGCGCTCGATCGAGGTCGGTTCGCAGTACTTCCACCACGCGCTCATAGATGCCTGCGTTGGGGTTGCTCCAGTTGATGAACTCCATCTGCGTGAGGAGGTCGCGTTCGTCATACAGAAGAACGCATTGAGACGGCAGACCATCGCGGCCAGCTCGTCCGATCTCTTGAAACCACGATTCCACGGACCCCGGCACCTCCGCGTGCAAGACAAAGCGAATGTCTTCTTTGTCGATACCCATGCCGAATGCGTTAGTGGCCAGCACCAGGGGGCAACGGCCTTGCATGAAATCGTTCTGGACGCGACGCCGTCGGTCGCGATCAAGGTCTCCGTGATAGTTCACGTGTCGAATGCCACGCTCGCGCAGTCGGTCGCTAAACCGTTCCAGAGTGCGGATGAGTGTGAAATAAACGATCCCGCTGCCGGGCATGCGGCGATGTTCTTTCACAATCGATTCAATGACGTCGAGCTTCTCGTCGTCTTCCCAGACCTCTTTCACTTCGAGCGAGAGATTGGGGCGATCGATGCCCTCGTGAAACATCTTCATCTCGCCCGGCTGTAGTCCCAGTTGCCGGACGATGTCGGTTTGCACTTCAGGAGTCGCAGTTGCCGTGAGTGCGATTGTCGTGGGATTACCAATGATCTCTCGGAACTCGGCGAGCCGCGTGTAGTCCGGGCGAAAGTCGTGTCCCCATTCACTAATGCAGTGAGCCTCGTCGACCGCCAAGAGACGGACTTCACGCTGAGCGATGACATCCAGAAACTCGGTTTTGCGAAACCGCTCGGGAGTCACATACAGCAAGCGATACTTGCCCTCGCCGACGTCGCGATACCGAGCCACTCGCTCGGACTTTGAAAGCGACGAGTTGATGTAGGTCGCTTCGATACCGCGATCTCTCAACGCATCGACTTGATCCTTCATCAGAGCGATCAAGGGTGAGAGCACCAATGTGACGCTGGGCCGCGACGAGTCTTGTTCATCGGGCATCAAGGCGGGAACTTGATAACACAACGACTTGCCTCCACCCGTCGGCATGATGACCAACGTGTGCTGCTTCTGAAGCACGCGCTGAATGACCGACTCTTGGCAACCGCGAAACTGATCGTGTCCGAAATGAGAGCGAAGAACATCAAGCGGCTGCATGGGGAATGATCATCAAACAAAGAGTTCAAGAACTTGGGCCAACGAGCCGCCGCGAAAGCTGGCGGCAAACTCTCAAGATGACGGGCTCTACGACGAAGCGTTATGGGGCTAACTGACTGGCAACGCCGCGATGACTTTCTGAGTCATCTGGTCCGTCGTCAGCTTGCCGCCCAAATCGGGAGTTCGATTGGCAGGATCAGCAAACACGATCGATACAGCTTGCTCAATCAATGCCGCACCAGCACGAGTGGCTTCCGTATCCAGCCACTCCAACATCATGGCTGCAGAGAGAATCGTTGCGATTGGATTAGCGATACCTTTGCCCGCGATATCAGGGGCCGTGCCGTGGCAAGGCTGGAAGACGGCACACTCGTCGCCGATATCGGCTGATGGCGCCATGCCCATTCCGCCAACCAATCCCGCGGTGAGATCACTGAGGATGTCACCGAACATGTTCTCGGTCACCAGCACGTCGAAACGCTTGGGGTTCTTGACGAGGAACAATGCCGCGGCATCGACGTAGACTCGATCCGTTCCAATGTCGGGGTACTCCGCCGCGACTTCGTCGAAGACGCTTCGGAAGTAGACCATAGACGGCAAGACGTTGGCCTTATCGACCAGCGTCATATGCTTCCGCCGTTTGCGGGCTTGCTCGAACGCCGAGCGAATGATCCGCTCGGCACCGCGTCGAGTAATCTTCATGGTGTCGGTCGCTTCATGGGCCGACAGATCGCGAGGTTGCAGACGCGACGAGAACAGCCCCTCGCAGTTTTCGCGTATCACCAGCAAGTCCAACTCGCCCGCCGCGTAACCTTTTAGAGGAGTGTCGTTGCCGTGATAGAGCTTGACCGGACGCAGTCCGCAGTAGAGATCCAAGATCTCACGCAAGTCGATCTGCGGTGTCAGTTCTCTTCCATCCGGCCACCGCACCGACGGAAGTCCCATCGCTCCCAACAACACCGCATCGGCTTGCCGACAACCATCGACAGCAGCTTGAGGCAGCGGGTCGCCGTTCTTGAGGAACTCGGCGGCACCGACTGAATACTCGATGAAGTTGAATTGAGCATCGGGCAGATGCTGCTGCACGGCCTTCAGAACTTCGATCGTCGCGAGCGTGACATCAACGCCAATCCCGTCGCCGGGGAGAACTGCAATATCGAAGGTCTGGGGCATTGATGTCTCCTCAAGTAGCGCTCCCGAGGAGCTGGTCGCTGCAATTTCGAGCGATGAAAGAGCGAGAGCGAAGGTCAGTCCGCAGCTTTCTTCCCCGAGCTTTTTGAACTCGATTTCGACTCGCTCTTGCTGGTCGATTCCGACTTCTTCGAGTCACTTGAAGCTGCGCTGGAAGATGACTCCGACGCTTTCTTGTCGGCCTCGGCGCTCTTCTTGTACGAGTCGCTGCGATAGTCAGTCAGATAGAAGCCCGAGCCTTTGAAGATCAGACCTGCACCGGCGCTGATCAGCCGCTTGGCCTTCAACTTGCCGCACTTCGGGCATTTCTTCGTGGGCTTGGCGGTCATCGAATGGAACTCTTCCCACTTATGCTCGCAAGCGTCGCAGGCATAGTCGTAGGTCGGCATGTGATTCTCCTGACGGGAGTACTGCGAAACATCGTCGGCGAGCTTTCGCCACGATGCCGCTGTTGTGGATCGGAAGCGAAGGCCGAGAACGACCGAATGAGTGCGGTCGCATCAAGGTAAACGAGAGTTGTCGCTCGCTCGCATCAACTACGACGGCACCGCTGTGGCGACAATCACTTTCGCCGGGCGGATGACTCGTTCGTGCAACGTGTAGCCGCGCTCGGCCTCTTGAATCACGGTCATCGGTGGATGATCGGCAGTTGGAACTTGCATCAAGGCGTCGTGCAGATTGGGGTCGAACTTCGCTCCGACTGTGGAGATCGGCTTGGCCGAGAACTTAGCGAAGACCGCATCGAATTGTTGCATGGTCATTCGCAGTCCCTTCAGCAGGTTTTCGACGTTGCCGTCTTTCTCCGCCGATGTGATAGACCGAGTCAGATTGTCGAGCGGCGCCAAAATCTCGCGGATCAGTGGGAGATCCGAGTACTTCGCGGCTTGCTCCATCTCGCGCTGCATCCGCTTGCGGAAGTTGTCGAGTTCGGCATTTGCTCGCAGATATTGCTCGTAAAACTGATCGCGTTCGGCTTTGAGCTTATTCACATCGAGCCCCACTCCGGCTGGCTTCGATTCCGGCTGAGGTTGTGATTCTTCAGCCTTCAGTGTCTCTGCTGCTTGTGCGAAAGCCTCGGCTGCCGCGTCCATGTTTTCCGTGTTGTCAGCGGAGGTTTGGTCCGGTGTCGTCATCGAACGATTCCTCATAAAGATAAATAGGTTATTAAAACTCGCTCGTTCCCAAGCTCCGCTTGGGAACGTCTTAATGGAAGCTCTGCTTCCTGTGCAATAAACGGTGTCTGGCTCACTCGTCGTCGGGGGACGGGAAGCAGAGCGTCCCGAAACCTGCGTTTCCAAGCAGAGCTTGGGAACTAGTGCTACTATCAAGCCTTCTCTTCGTCATCCGGCGGCGCGAGCCAGTCTTTCAGTCGCTCGAACCAACTTGTTCGGTGAGCTGAAACATTGGCGTTTTCCTGCTCTGCGAGCTGTCGCAGCAGCTCTTCTTGCTTACCGGTGACCTTCTTCGGAACTTCCAGAACCACTCGGAGTAGCAAGTCGCCGCGAGTCGTACCACCGCGAGGATCGGGCATGCCTTGGCCTCGCAGACGAATGATCTCGGCGGGTTGAGTTCCTGGATAAATATGATGTTTGCGTTTGCCGTCGAGAGCTGGGATTTCGATATCCGCTCCGAGGACCGCTTGGGTGTAAGTAATCGGCACATCGCATATCAAGTTGGGGCCATCGCGATGGAAGAGCGGATGCTCTTTGACGATGACTTCCACATACAGATCGCCGCGAGGACCGCCATTGGTACCGGGATCGCCCTCGCCTCGAACCGCGACAGACATGCCGGTATCAACGCCCGCCGGAATGCGCACGTCGAATTTGACCGTCTCAGGAACTTTGCCCGCGCCCGAGCATCCCGCGCATTTGTCGCGAATCACTTTGCCCTCGCCGCGACAGGCTGGGCAACTGGTCTGAACGCGGAAGAAGCCCTGCGACTGCACGATCTGGCCGTGGCCACCGCAGTAATCGCAATTCACAGGTTTAGAACCGGCTTTGGCTCCCGAGCCCGAACACTTTTCGCACGACTTCCGACGTTGAATCTCGATCGTCCGAGTACAGCCCTGCGCGGCTTCCGGCAGGTCGATACTGACCCGAGTCTGAATGCTGTCGCCCTGAGTCGGTCGATTACCACCCCCACCTCCACGACGTCGTCGCCCACCACCGCCGAGGCCGAAGCCTTCGAAGAGGTCGCCGAAGACATCGAAAATATCATTGATATCCCCGAAGCCTTGCCCACCACCTCCGCCGCCCATGCCTTCCAGACCCTGATGACCAAAGCGGTCATACCGAGCCTTTTTGTCGGGATCATTGAGCACATCAAAAGCTTCCGCCGCCTCTTTGAAGCTGGCCACAGCCGCCTCATCCCCTGGATTACGGTCCGGGTGATATTTCAAGGCGAGCTTCTTGTAAGCCTTCTTAATCTCATCCGCCGGAGCCTCCTTCGAGACCCCCAGCACCTCATAATAATCGCGCTTCGTCGCCATTCCTTACGCCTTAACGATTAACCGCGACTCTTTGAGTAGCGCGTTTGTTTGCAATCCAAGTCGAACTAGTGCGCTCCTCGCAGAGACGCGATCAAAACCTTGCTACCAACTCCCCGCCGATCGGGTCTTATTTTCCTGTCTCAAATCTTCCTGTCCGAATTCTTCAAGGTATGACAGGAAGATTTGGGGCAGGAAGATGAATGCATTTTGCCGGAATACATTCGCCTAAAACATATCCATCATATGCTCGCCTCGATGTTCAGGATTCCCAATCAGCCGGTGAGCATTCATGTCGATCACGAAATCTAAAAGTTCAAGCGGAACGTGCCCGATCAACGCTGAGCATTCATCAGGCACCTCGGCGACATCGACATTACATTCTCTTCCCAGCAAGCTGAGTCTCACGGGAGTCCAACCCCAGAATTCTCGCCCGCCCGCCGTTGTCCGTGCTCGCCGTTGACAAGAACGTTCCAACCCAAGCTTCTCGATCATACTCGTTGACAGAGACAGCATGGTCGCACCGGTATCAACCAACGCATCCTCGATTTCAATTCGCCGCACCTTTGCTGGTTCGATCCGTCCTCGCCGAAGGTCAATCACGTCTTCGATGTTCTCCACCGTCGCAGAGACAGTTACTCGTCCCATGATGATGCTCCATCCGAGGCTCAGATAAATGGACTGTTTTTAGCCATCGGCCCAGCTCGGCGCGTCAGATTAGGTTCGCTTCAAGCAATGCATTCCATAGCCACGAGAAACTAGCAGCACATCAAACAGGTGTTTGCTGCCCTGATGAAATTGATGATGGTTTATGTCTTTTGAGAATCGACGACGAATTCGAGCAATTCCTGTTGTAGATCAAAGTTCGCGGCTGACTTTGGCCATCAACGTCACTGGAGTGTCAGGCGGATTTACCCCAAAGAAAATACTTGTGAGCGATGGAATCGAATCTTTACATGACTCGAGTAAGACTTGAATCAGATGAAAGGTTCGACGAGAGGAGATATCCTGCATCCGAGAAACACGCAAATCGCTGAATCTAATTGAATTGCCGTTCATCGACTCGACTCATCTTATAGATACGTTGTTTATGAAAAAGCCCCCGGAAGCATGACTGCCGCCGGGGGCCGGGTCGGTTTAATCGTACAATCTGAAATGCTCAATTTGAGATTTCAGATGGCTACTTGATACTAGCGAACCGCGCCTTCGGTCTTTGGCTTTTGGCCTTTGCCGTCGAGTTCGTCGGTGCGAGTGACCATCACGCTCGTCGTCAGCATCAACGCGGCGATTGAGGCGGCGTGCTTCAGGGCACTGGTCACCACTTTCGCTGGGTCGATGATTCCGGCTTCGTACATGTCAACGTACTCGCCGCTGTTTGCGTTGAAGCCGATGTTGCCAGCCTTCTCGCTGACTTCGTCGGCGACCACCGAGCCGTCGAAACCGCTGTTCGAAGCGATCTGACGGATCGGAGCTTGGACAGCACGAGCGACGATTTGCACGCCGATGGCCTCGTCACCCTTCGCCTTAACGGCGTTGATGGCTGGGACCGTTCGGAGCAACGCCACGCCACCGCCGGGAAGAATGCCTTCCTCGACCGAAGCGCGAGTCGCGTGTAGTGCGTCTTCCATACGAGCCTTGGTCTGCTTCATCTCAGCTTCGGTCGCAGCACCGACAGAGATGATCGCGACGCCGCCGGTGATCTTGGCCAGACGCTCTTGGAACTTCTCGCGGTCGTACTCGCTGTCCGTCGCTTCGATGTGAGCACGGATTTGAGCGACTCGGGCTTCGATCGCCTTCGTGTCGCCAGCGCCGTCGATGATCGTGCAAGCGTCCTTGGTGATCTCGACCTTCTTCGCCTTGCCCAGTTGAGAGAGTTCAACGCTCTCCAACTTGATGCCGAGGTCTTCCGAGATCAGCTCGCCACCAGTGAGGATCGCCATGTCTTGCAGCATCGCCTTGCGACGATCGCCGAAGCCGGGAGCCTTCACGGCCACGACCGGCAGGATGCCGCGCAGCTTGTTGACGACCAGGGCCGTCAGAGCCTCGCCGTCGACGTCTTCAGCGACGATCAGCAGCGACTTGCCAGCTTGTGCAACCTTCTCCAGCAGCGGAACGAGTTCGCGCAGCGACGAGATTTTCTTTTCGTGCAACAGGATTACGGGGTCATCGTAGACGCACTTCATTTCAGCGGGATTGGTCACGAAGTATGGCGAGACGTAGCCCTTATCGAACTGCATGCCTTCGGCCAGCTTGAGCTCGGTCTTGCTGGTCTTGCCCTCTTCGACGGTGATCACGCCATCGCGACCAACGCTCTCCATCGCGTCGGCGATCAACTGACCGATCTCCGAGTCGGAGTTGGCCGAGATCGTGCCGACTTGCTTGATCTCTTCTTTGCTCGTGACGGGCTTCGCTTGCTTGGTGAGAGCTTCGAGAGCGGCGTCAACGGCCTTATCGATCCCACGGCGAACAACCATCGGATTGGCACCGAGACTGATGCTGCGAAGACCTTCGCTGTAAATCGCTCGTGCGAGCACGGTTGCGGTCGTCGTGCCGTCGCCAGCGATGTCACTGGTCTTGCTGGCAACTTCATTCACCAGCTTGGCACCCATGTGCTCGTAGGGGTCTTCGAGTTCCACTTCCTTACTGACCGTCACACCGTCTTTGGTGACGACCGGGTTACCGAATGACTTGTCGATGATGACGTTGCGACCGGTTGGTCCCATCGTCACGGCCACGACATCAGCCAACATATTCACGCCCTTCTGCATCTTGAGTCGGGCGCGATCGTCGAACAGCAATTGCTTTGGCACGGTTAGGGTTCCTCAAGAGAGGTTTTTTGATTTGGGGATTGAATGATGGGACTGCTGAGACACTGGGGACTGAAGGGACGAATGAGATTGAAGATTCGAATCTCATTCGTCGCATTGGTCTCACTCGTCTCATGTGAGCGACTGTGATCTCAGTCGGCGGCCGCTCTGCAGCAACCGCGTCCGTCACTTAGCCGACCTTCGCGAGGATGTCCGACTCGCGGAGAATCTTGACTTCGGTGCCGTCAACTTCGATGTCCGTCCCTCCGTACTTGCCAAAGAGGACCTCGTCGCCGATCACGACGGCGACTGGGCAACGATCGCCACTGTCAAGCAACTTGCCGGGACCAACCGCGACTACCTTGCCGCGTTGTGGTTTTTCCTTAGCGCTGTCCGGCAGAACGATGCCGCCTGCAGTTACGTCTTCCGCGCTCAGCGGTTCGACAACAACTCGATCATCCAGTGGCTTCAGAGATACGGCCATTGATCTAACTCCAGTTAAAAGTGGCCCGTAGGCCGAGTGAGATTGATTAGTTTCATAGCCACGCTCGCCAAGAGCGTGGTTCGATTTTGCAGTCGCCACCTGCTTGGTAGCGGTGTCATGAGTAAGAGACGCGTTGCGCCGTCGCAGCCAAGTTCAGGAGATCTTGGCTGCGTTAGTCAGTGCAATCCGTCTTACATCATGCCGGGCATGCCACCCATACCGCCCATTCCTCCCATGCCGCCGCCCATCCCGCCCATGTCGTCGTGATGGTGGTCATGGTGCCCGTCGGCATCGGGCTTCTTAGGCTCGTCCACAACGATGCATTCCGTTGTCAGCAGCAGGTTGGCAACGCTCGATGAATTCTGCAGAGCACAACGAACAACCTTAGCTGGATCGACGATGCCGAACTCAATCATGTCGCCATAGCGATCGTTGAGTGCGTCGTAGCCGTGGGTCTTTTCCTTGAGCTTGGAAATGCGGTTCGAAACAACAGCTCCGTCAACGCCAGCGTTCTCAGCGATTGTTCGCATCGGAACGGTGATTGCCGCGCGGATGATTGCGACACCATGAACTTCGTCGCCCACGGCTTCGACCTTGTCGAGAGCCTTGGCACAACGAACAAGAGCCACACCACCGCCAGGAACAACACCTTCTTCGATCGCTGCTCGCGTTGCTGCCAGAGCGTCGTCGATCAGGTCCTTGCGTTCCTTCATTTCGGTTTCAGTAGCGGCACCAACCTTGATCTCAGCCACGCCGCCAGCCAACTTCGCCAGTCGCTCTTGGAGCTTCTCGCGGTCGTACTCGCTCTCGGTCACTTCGATCTCGCGACGGATCTGATCGCAACGACCAGCGATTGCGGCCTTCTGACCGGCACCTTCGACGACCGTACAATTCTCGGCGTCGATGATGATCTTCTTGGCCTTGCCGAGATCCGTCAGTTGGACGTTTTCAAGCTTGATGCCCAGATCCTTGAAGATTGCCTTGCCACCGGTGAGAACAGCAATGTCCTCAAGCTGGGCCTTACGGCGATCGCCGTAACCAGGCGCCTTAACAGCGGCAATCTTCAGAATGCCACGGAGCTTGTTGACCACGAGAGTCGCCAAGGCTTCGCCTTCGACGTCTTCGGCGATAATCAGCAGCGGAACATTGGCCTTCGAAGTCTTCTCGAGCAGCGGCACGAGATCTTTGACCGACGAAATCTTCTCTTCGAAGATCAGGATGCGGCAGTTATCGAACTCGACCGTTTGCGAATCTTCGTGAGTCACGAAGTGAGGCGAGAGATAACCACGTTCGAACTGCATACCTTCGACGAGGTTGACCTCGGTCGAGACTTGGCGGCCTTCTTCGACGGTGATCACGCCGTCTTTGCCAACCTTCTGCAATGCGTCAGCGAGAATATTGCCGATCTCGGGATCGTTATTACCGGCGATCGTGGCAACTTGCTTAACGGACTTCGCGTCGGTCGGATTGACCTTCGTCGCGATGTTCTTGAGTTCGGCGACAATAGCATCAACAGCTTTGTTGATACCGCGAGCCAGTGACATTGGATCGTGGCCCGAAGCGATATACTTCAAGCCTTCCTTGAAGATGGCTTCAGCGAGCACCGTAGCGGTCGTCGTTCCGTCGCCAGCGGTCTTGCTGGTCTTCGAAGCGACTTCCTTCACGAGCTGAGCGCCCATGTTCTCGAAGGGGTCTTCAAGTTCGATGTCTTCCGCGACGGTCACACCGTCTTTGGTCACCTTCGGGGCTCCCCAGCCTTTGTCGAGCACAGCATTGCGGCCACGCGGCCCCAGGGTGCTTTTCACCGCTCGGGCGAGCTTCGACACGCCTTCGAGCAGGCTCTTCCGAGCTTCCTCATCAAATGTCAGCAACTTTGCCACAGCTACTCCTCAGTCCAAGAGAGGGCGAGAAATGCGTCAGCGGTATGAGATGCAAAAGGTCTCGCCGCCGCCTAACGATTGGATTCGCGTCTGACAGCCTGAGGCTGCCATTCCACGCACTCCGCATACCTGCTTGCCGTGGTTTGCAAGGCATGTGCCAACGATTTCAAGTTGGCCGTAAGTTGAATCTCAGGCGTTGGTTACGGGATCATTTACGCTGTAGGCTGTTGTCACTGTCAATCTGCCATCGTGACAGGAGCGAGTTACGTCAAGATCAGTTTCGCCCGCTGAAAGGCGAGCCTATTCGAAGCGACGAGCAGGCTCCGTCGTGCTGCGACGAACCATCGGAAGTTGGAATCTTCCGACCTGTCGCCCCGAAGATCAGCCGCTATCGTCCGGCTTGACGGACAAGCTTTGTTATCTCGATCAACGGAGGCGTCGCGATGCGAATGAGTGGTGCGAAATGGACTTGGTGGCAGGAGCGGCTTGGTAATGCGAGCCGAATGGGGATTGAAGGAATCGCAGTCATTGCGTGCATGCTGGGAGGCTCATTGATGGCAGAACAACCGCCGGTAAAGCTCACCTATTCCGAGACAAAGAAGATCGATCACGTCGACGAGTTACACGGTGTGAAGGTCTCGGATCCGTATCGCTGGCTTGAGGATGATGTGCGGCAGTCGAAAGACGTGGCGGCCTGGGTGGAAGCCAAGAATAAAGAGACGTCCGGGTATCTCAGCACGATTCCCGAGCGAGAGTCGATCAAAAAACGCCTGACAGAACTCTGGGACTTTGAGCGATTCAATGTGCCGTTTAAGCAAGGTGGTCGGTATTACTACTTTTATAACTCCGGCCTGCTAAATCAGGATGTTCTTTATACGCAGGATACCTTGGATTCGGCAGCTCGCGTTTTGTTGGATCCGAACAAGCTCTCAGCGGATGGGACTGTCGCGCTGGCCGGCACGTCGTTCAGCGACGACGGGAAGTATATGGCCTATGGCGTGGCTGAGGCCGGTTCCGATTGGGCCAAGTGGAAAGTGCTAGAGGTTGCATCGGGCAAGACGCTCGATGATGACCTGCGTTGGATCAAGTTTAATACGCCAACCTGGACGATCGACGGCAAGGGCTTTTTCTATGCTCGCTACCCTGAACCGAAGGCGGAATTCCAAGGGCTCAACCTGAATCAGAAGGTCTATTTCCACAAGGTCGGCACTCCTCAGTCTGAGGATGTTTTGATCTACGAACGCCCCGACGAACCGAAGTGGGGGTTCGGTTGCGAAGTGACTGAAGATGGCCGTTACTTGGTGATTACGATTTGGAAGGGGACCGACGATAAATATCGTGTCGTTTATCGAGATCTCGAACAGAAGGATGGTAAGCCGATTGATCTCGTGACCTCGTTTGATAACGAGATGACGTTCATTGGAAACGACGGCCCGGTCTTCTTCTTCCAGACCGATTTGAATGCTCCTCGTCGCCGGGTGATTGCGGTTGATACGCGGAATCCATCTCCTGCAAATTGGAAAGAGCTTATTCCGCAGAGTGCCGAGACATTGAAGAGCGTCGGCATTGTTGGCAATTCGTTTGTGGCGAATTATTTGAAGGACGCTCGCACACAAATTGTGATTTATTCGCTAACGGGCGAACGACTTCGCGAAGTTGACCTGCCTGGAATTGGCACGGCAAGTGGTTTCGCTGGCAAGAAGTCCGATACGGAAACGTTCTACTCATTCACCAGCTTTGCGACGCCGGCGACGATCTTTCGGTATGACATGAAGACCGGCCAGAGTTCGTTGTTTCGCCAAGCGAAGGTGAAGTTCAACTCATCGGATTTTGAAGTCAAGCAGGTGTTCTATACCAGCAAAGATGGCACTCGCGTTCCGATGTTCTTGGTTCACAAGAAGGGCCTGAAACTGACCGGTGATAATCCAACTCTTTTGTATGGATACGGCGGCTTCAACATCCCACTGACTCCAAGCTTTTCGATTAGTCGTTTGGCTTGGGTCGAGATGGGCGGAGTGTATGCGGTTGCCAATTTGCGAGGCGGTGGCGAGTACGGCGAAGAGTGGCATCAGGCCGGAACGAAGTTGAAGAAGCAGAATGTATTCGATGACTTCATTTCAGCGGCGGAATGGCTCATTGCCAATAAATACACATCTTCAAAACGCCTGGCGATTCAAGGCGGTAGCAATGGAGGCTTGCTTGTTGGTGCGTGTATGACTCAGCGGCCGGATTTGTTTGGGGCTTGTCTCCCGGCTGTCGGAGTGATGGATATGCTCCGATTTCATAAGTTTACAGCCGGGCGATTCTGGGTGGATGACTACGGTTCGGCGGATAATCCCGAAGAGTTCAAGGCGTTGCTGAAGTATTCTCCGTATCACAACCTCAAAGACGGAGTTCAGTATCCACCAACACTCATTACGACGGCAGATACGGACGATCGCGTTGTGCCGGGTCATAGCTTTAAGTTTGCCGCGCGATTGCAAGCGGCTCACACTGGAACGGCTCCGGTCTTAATTCGGATTGAAACTCGAGCAGGGCACGGGGCCGGCAAACCGACGGCGAAGATCATTGAAGAAGTTGCGGATCTGTGGGGCTTCTTGGTGAAAACCTTCGGCATGAAGCTCTGATGTCTTGCAGATGCGGCTGCCGCCAATGTGATGTTGGCGGTAGCCGATGTAGATTTTGCGGTCGATGACTTTGGAGCACGCTTTTGTCGTACTTCGTCCTGTGAGGATTCGGGCGCGTTGCAAACGTGCTCCAGAGAATTCCAACGGCTGGTTGGTCGCCGATCTTGTTGCTTACCACTCGTGAAAGACGACGAAGACTGCCGCGAAAATCAGTACGAATCCGATGAGGTAATTCCACTTGAACTCTTCTCGGAGATATAGCGTTGAAAACAACGCAAACACGACGAGTGTAATGGCTTCTTGCATCGTCTTGAGTTGAGATGCGGAATACTTCGCGTGTCCGATGCGGTTGGCGGGGACTTGAAAGCAGTATTCAACAAACGCAATGAGCCAGCTCACAAGGATCACGATCCAGAGTGGTTGCGCCTTGAATTTCAGGTGGCCATACCAGGCAAACGTCATGAAGACGTTGGAGATGGTAAGTAGTATCAACGGCAACATTTCGTGCGTCTCTTAAATATCTGCTTGGAGCATTTCGCCCGGTTTGGTTGTTGGGGGGGCGGACTTGGCAGCTTCTCGCTCGCGAAATTGTTGTTCGAAGAGATCTTTGGAGAAGTCGCTGCCTGTGGCTTTCGACATTCGCTCGATAAGGATTTCGTCGAGCTGCTGTTGGAACATCTTTTCTGTTTGGCTGTTGGTCAGCGGACTTCCGTTTCCGGTTGATGTTCTCAGGGCTTTGAACATCTGCCGGTAGAAGGTCGACGAAACCGCGTCGTCGAATTTCGACCTGAGTTCCGAGTCTTTGGAGTTCGTTAATAGATTCTCAACTGGATCTGTGGCTTGAGGTACCTGTGTCGGCGACGAACTCAACGGGCGGATGGCGTCGGACATAATTGAGGCGTCCTTATCGATGAGTTGGGTTGAGACTGTTTGGCAGATGTCGTGTGCTTTGGAGTGGCTATTCGTTTTGTGGTCGCGCGATGGCGGAACGAGCGGAACCCTGTTGCCGGTTTGCTCGCACGACCCCGGCCTCATTGGCGTTTGGTGCTTGCGATTCCGTGTGTTGGGCTTCGGTGACGGGCGATTCGGTGGGGCCTCGTGAAGGCACGACCCACGGACCAGAGATGCGGTGCAACACGGTTGCTGCGATGGCATAGCCGTAGATCTCGTGCCCCTTTTCGCTGAGGTGTCGATGGTCTGCTTGAAAAGCCGAGTCGGGATCGGTGAGACGAGCCAAGTAGGGCTGAAGGTGGCACATCAAGATGCCTGTTGATTGCTCGAAGTGCGAGAAGACTTCGGACAGTGACCCAACTCCTGGTTTCGATTCGGGAGCATCGGGCTTTCCGCCCGAGGTCAAGTGGTCGACCCACGGATGCACGACGACAAGGACTCGCGTGCCGCTGCGCTCGACGTGTGAAGCCAAGTGATCGAAGGGCATGAGGGCATTTTTGAGTTCGTCGGATCGCGTGAAGGCTGGGTCTTTCAGCCAATCTTGCGGCCTGGCAGATGACTCATCGGAATTGCCGTTGGCTTGCTGACCAACCCAGGTATTGAGCGACTGCTTAACCCAATTCACGCACAAGAAGTGTTCGCAGGCGGACTTGATTTTGGGAGTCGATGCCAGCGCCGGATTCACGCAGGCCAGAGGCGTGTCGTCTGCGGATAGATCTGTCAGTCGGAGATGGCGTCGGTTTTCGGCGGGATCTGAAATGTCGAAGTGAGCAACGATAAGGTCGGGCTGAAGTAGCTGGAGCTGATGCCGAACTTGCAACGCTTCCAGAACGGGGCTGTAGCCCGGCACTGCGGCGTTGATGACTTCGAGTTTGGCTTTGGTAAACGGCTTGAGCTTGGCCGCAATCTGTTGGGGAAACTTGACGACTTCAGGCATGTTGGCCGCCAACACCGTCTCGTCGCCGACACAGACGATGCGATAAACGCCCTCTGGTTTGGGGATGGCAATTTCCGGCCCTGCGAGTCCCAGGCTATTCGTTCGGAAGCTGATCTCTGGGGCGTCGTCACTGGAACTCGCCGAACGCAGTCGCACTTGTTGCAGCGGGGCGAGCTGGTGATGCATCACCGGCGAGGCAATGACGAGTGGTTGCGGCTCGGCGGAGCTGGAATTCGCAGTCGCTCGAAACGCTTGGACTCGCAGAGCGAATTCAATCACGACGGGCGACAGCAGGAGCAGGCCGATCGCATAGATCAGGCATCTCAAGCCGTGAAGTCGGATTCGCCCCATCCCTGGTACCTACCGCAATCGCCAATGCCAGACTCGTCCGAGCGAGCGAGTCGAGACGCGCCAGAATCCATTTCCGGCTGAAAACTCGGCGAGAATGTATCCCTGGTCTCAAAATCGAACAACGTTGGTCTGCGGCCATTGATGCTTGGTCTTATCCGCCCGCGATTGAGCCCAGCACAATGAAGGGTTCTCGACCGTCGAGGACTGCTGCTGGCAAAGGTTTGTCAGGCGCGTCGAAGGACAGGTCTTGCTCGCAGGCGAAGTAACGCAACAGCGGACGTCGCTGCTGCGTTTGATGGTCGCGAATCGTGCCACTCAAGACCGGGAAGCGAGCTTCCACTGCGTCGAGGAGCGAGCGTTGAGTGACTTCGCCCTCGACGTCGATTTGAACCTCGCTCTTCACCTTCGCCAGGGTCTGAAGGTGGAAGGGCAAGATGACTCGAATGCGCGTGATGCTCATGGCAGCGTCTGGACCTCGACGGAATAAACCGGCGGTAGATTCTCGGCAATGGGTTTCCAATGGTCGCCACCATCTGGCGAGACATAGACAGCTCCACCAGTCGTGCCGAAATAGATGCCGCATTCGTCGAGCGTGTCGGTCGCCATCGCATCGCGCAGGATGTTGACGTAGCAGTTGGCTTGAGGCAGTCCGTTGGTCAACGCTTCC
>OMIV01000242.1 GCA_900299185.1 Planctomycetaceae bacterium | reverse complement strand
CTCCGTCCGAATCAAGGTCGATGAACTGCGTCCCAAACCCCAATTGAGGAATCGAAGGCGCCGATAGCTTCAGTTCCTTCGTTCGGTCTTCAAAAAGCCCCGCCAGCCGATGGAGAAACAAGGTGTTTGGCTCGGCCAAGAAATTGGTGATTAGCAGATCGAGCCGCCCGTCGTCGTCCGCATCCCCCAACGCAATCCCCATGCTTCCCGTAGCCTTACCGTCGGCATTGAAGGCAACTCCCGAAGCCACGCCGCGCTCGATCAACTTGAAACGCAGGCCAGCGAGATGCTCGTTGGGTTCTTCTTTGGGAACGAAGAGAAAGTTCGGCGTTGTGTCGTTCGTTACGAGCAATGAAAGCCGCCCGGACTCGTCAGGACTCCACGCTAATGCCCCGAGTCCCTTGCCTTCTGGAGTTCCCTCAAACGCTGCTTGAGTCGCATCGACAAACCGCCCTGCTCCGTCGTTGAGCCAAAACCGATCGGGCAATGGATCAAAGTCAAACGGAGCACAGAGCACTTCACTGCCGTCACTATGCCAGCAAACTCGGTCATACACATTCGACGAGGTCACGTAGTTGACGTCATACAAATCGGGCAGTCCATCTCCGCCTAGGTCTGCCATCACACACGACGTCGTCCAGCCTCGTCTGCTTACCTCCGCGCTGTCAGTCACATCCTCAAACCGACCATCTCCCAAGTTTCGATAGAGACGATTGCCACCGATGTTGGCCACATAGAGATCAGGGAAACCGTCCGAGTTGAAGTCACCGACCGACACTCCTTGCCCGAAGCGAGATTCAATGATTCCGCAGAAATCAGTGACATCATCGAACTGAGCGCCATCGCGATTGCGAAACAATCGGTCGAGAAACTCGGTCTGAGCGTCATCAACTGGCCAACGAGCTCCCTGAGTGAAGTACGCATCCGGAAAGCCGTCCAACTCAAAGTCGATGACACCAACTCCTCCTCCCGTGAACTCAAACATCCGACGAGTTGGCTTGCCGTCGACACCATTCATGTAACGAAAACGCAATCCAACTGATCGAGCTTCTTCGCGCAACGACAGCGCGCCCACTGGCTCCTGAGCCACGACCGAAGCTGTAACTTTGGCTTCACTATCACGATTCCATTGGAACCGCGACCAATCCACCTTCGCTGCAAAGTTGAATTCGGAAGCAGTGCGAACGAGTGGCAATTTGAGAACGGCATCCTGCAACAGATGCTCTCGGAGATGAATCGTCTGATTCTCTGGAGACCGCTGTCGTGCCAGCAAACACCAGCCATACGCTTCATACATCCGACCAACGTCAGACAACGCAATCGCCAACTGAACCACATCTTGAGTACGCGATTCACTAGGCCCATGCAGAACGCGCTGCTGAGCCAGCTCGACATGCTGCATCCTTTGCAAATGGCGTTCGAATTCTGCAGCGAGTTCGCCTTCGCCAGCTCGCTGGAGCGCTCTCTGCAGCCTCATCGCAATTGCCAAAGACTCGGGACTGCTTTTCAGAGCTTCTCCGAAACAACGAACCGCCCCCAACATGTCGCCATCACGCTCGGCCAAATCTCCGCGCACGCGCCAAACCTCAGCCGACGAATCTGCTTCAGCGGTTAGCGATCTAGCCCATTCTCGAACTTCAGACACTCGCTCGGCTTCCCATAGCTCACGACCAAGAAGCCCCAAGCCGGCAACGTTCTGCGGATACTTGTGTAATAACTCTCGCACCAATCCAATCGCCTCATCGTGACGGTTCTCCAACGAGGCGGACCATGCTGCACCAAGCAAGGCATTGAGATCGTGCGGATGATTTCGACGAGCGCGCGCGAGCAACTCTGGTTCATTGAGCCCCATCTGATCGCGACTAAGAAGCACAACGAGGTCCGTCGGCTGATCAAGGCTGATCAATCGCAATACAAACTCTTCGACCTCTCGGCTGCGTCCGCTCAGTGCTAAGAGTCGCGCCAGTTGAGTTATCGCAGCGACGCGTTTTGATCCCAGTTCAATTACTGCCCGATAGAACTGCTCGGCCCGAGATAGTTCTCCTGTCTTCTCAAAACAGATCTCGGCAGCTCGAAACAAAGCGTCGGCCTGCAAGCCTGGGTCATCTGATGGCACTTGCTCGAACCATGCCACTGCGCGATCAAACTTCTGACTAGCCTCAGCGCATTCCCCGGCCAAATAAGCCGCGTCTCCAAGTTTCGAATTCAATTTGAAAGCCGTAGCAGCCAGCTTTCCAGCCCCTTCATCGTCACCTGTCAGCCGCAGCAGTCTTGCTTGCTGTAACAACTCTGACGCTCGTTGCTCTCCTTGCCCCGATCGCCACCAAACCGCAACTGCGGCCACGAGGACGCAGACCATAGCGACCATCAATGGCCGTCGACGCAGCCGCTTTGCCTGAGTGGCGTTCGCGTCGGTAGTCATCTTGAAGCCAATCTCTGCAAGATCGATAGCTCGAAGAAAATCAGAATTAGCACAGAGCTTGTCGGCCCCGACCATCGGTCGCCGATCAGGATTGGTAGCAGATTTAGAGACTCAAGCGATCGACTCCAGCGACTTCTTCAACATCCGAGTCACTCATCGTCCCGCCCCCAACAAGAGTGATCCGTTTCCACGGTCGACTACGGCTTGCTGACCGTCTTCGGTGTACCCGCTCGTTGCGGAGTGACATTGGCCCGGCTGATCTCACGGAAGAGGTATGCCCCCTCGCGATGGCGCACTTGGCGCAGACGTTCGAGAGTCGGTTTCTTGCCCGGCACGATCGCGAATAAATCAAAAGAACTCGTCGCATCGCTGCGTAACTCTTCTGGCAGCAAGAACGTGAATCGCCCCGGCATATTGATTCCCACATAAGTTTGTGAAGTCGATTGGATGACTCCGTTGATCGCACACACCAAGTTCAGCGGCTTTGCGGTCTCATCAAATTTATCGATCTGCCCATCAATCAAGCCCGGAACGAGCTTGCCCTTCTCAATCAATTTCGAGGGTCGATTGTCGACAACGTTGGCAATCCTGACGCCCTCGGTGATGACGAATTCATCGAGCTTCCGACCTATCAAGTCTGCTCTCGGCCCAACTTTGTAGAGCCGATCCTTAGATGTACTCGATCCGACAATTCGCAACTGCCGCTGCAACGCTTTACGAGCCTGAGGGAACTTGGCTTCGGCAATCGTCGACAGCTGCTCGAACATGATCATCTTGCGAGGACGATCAACAGCCGCCTCATCGATCAGAGACATGCCATCAGTCGGCGTGACCAGTGGTTGCTTCAGCACATCCGCGATCGTCGGAAACACATCAATCGACTCGACGTTGCGATCAAGAACTTTGGCTTCCTTTTGATGCGGCAGCTTGATGAAGAACGGAATGCTCATGATCTCAGCCATGTTCTCGCCGTCGGGCTTGCGTCGGGAGTGTCCCGGCAAAAACGACACTCCATGATCGGCAGTCACGATCAAGAGACACTCATCAAAGAGACCTTCGCGTTCGAGCTGATCCATCAACTGCCCGAGGCATGAGTCCATGTATCCCACTTGCAACAGATATTTCTGCCATGCCAACGGACAGACCAAATCGTTCGCAGCCCAGGTCTCGTTATCTGTTCCCAGCGGAATCATCGGTGGATTGCTGATGTAGTAATTCCCTGACGGATAGAACTGCCAAGGAAAGTGCGGCAGGACTACATGTAAGAAATAAAACTCCGATTTCTCGCGTTTCGTGACGCAGTCCAAGAAGTGATTGATCTGCACATCCCGATCACCGTCCCAGTAGTACTGAATCAGCCCTTGTCGCCGCTCTCGTCCAGATGCCGCCGGATGACTCATGCCAAACCACGGTTTGGGAATCGTTGGCATTGGGACCAGTGAGTCTTTGGCAAAGATCAAATGGGGATAAACACAAGCGGTCGTGTGGCAGAGCGTCAGAAGTTGCTCCCACACCGACCGTGCCAACCGGCGATCGTCATTGATTCGCTCGTCGCACAAACGAGACACCGGCTCGAACACGACCATGTCGTACTGCTGACTCTCTTGAATGAGCCGAAACAGATTCTGGGGATAGTCCCGCGCGATCGGTTGGCGAGAGACGTTCGGGCTAAGTCCCGACAACAAGGTCGGCAGCGCGTCGATGGTCTGGCCGCAGCTAGTCGTGGCGTTGCGATACCAATTCGCGGTCTTTGCCAATCGATCAAACTGAGGAAATCGACCGCCATCAATCTCGCGTTTTTCATTCTGCAGCGAGATCCCACAAAACTCGTCGAACACGATCATCACTACCGGCACGGGGTTCGTGACGGGCTTGGCCTCAACGGCAGCAGCTTCAACTTCGGGCTGAACCGCAGGTGCCATTTTCCAAATGAAGACTCCACCAAAACAGGGAATTCCCAAGCTGCATGCAAGCAACCACGTTTCGATGGCCTTGAACCGCGTGAGGTATCTAAGCCACATCGCGCCGAAGATCGCAGACATTGCGATGAGAACTAACCAACTCACACCTTGCTTTTGCAGCATGTTGACATCCAGCACCGGCTTGAGCAGTGCTTGCAACACCAACATTTGCATGCCGAAAAAGACAGCGTTGCGGATACGCGGAAGTCGCGATTGCGTGAGCTTGAACCAACCGCGATCGAGTAACGAGATCACTCCTGGCAACACTAGGAGCAGACAAAACACATAGAGTGCCGTTTCGCCCCAACGTGGCTGCAAGTCGTGAATGAACAACGTGCGATCTGGGATCAGCGACAGCAGTGGTTGAGCAATACCAAACGCGCTCAACGTGAAGATATGCAAATACCGCCGCCAACCGACGAGTTCGTTCTCAGGGACATCGGTCATGACTACGAGCCTCTGACAATGGAATGGCCCGATAAATAAAACGCTCGCCGGACGGTAACTGCAACCTCTCTTGAATGTCGAAGTGACAACTCAAAAGTTGCTCAAAGTTTGTCTGTGCATATTCTTGGTACTGGTCCCGCTTATTGCGCAACAAGGCCAGGACCATTGGATCGTTCTTAGTCGGGAATTCAATGACCAGAGTTGCCTTCAAGCTCGCCATCCACTCCACAACCTCCGCCAGCGGGATATTGGCTGCAATGACCATGTGGTGAATGAGCCCCAAACATAAAACAAGATCCGGCAGTCCTCGTTCTTCGAGTCGCGTGCGTTCTCTGCCTCGCCATCCTAGCGCTGGTGACGAGTTCACAACATTCATGCGCAGCGGAATAACATTGCTTACTCGCTGTTCTTTGAGCTGGCGATACAGGGTTTCCACACAGAGATGGTCAAAGTCCATCGCCAAAACTTGTTCGGCATGTTCGGCAGCGATGAGTGCGTATCGACCCAAATTGCATCCCAAGTCCCAAGCTAGCGACCAACGGCGAGCGCTAGCCGTCGCCTTAACGAACTGAGCTTTGGAATCAGAGTCTCTGGCGACCATCTCTGAAGTTTGGTCGTAATCGCTCCACTTACTTCGACTTGGCTCCCAACTCAGCTTCTGAATCAGGCGAGTCATTCGCTCAACGTTGTGTTGAATCAGCGACACCGGAAAGCCGGTATTCTGCAATTCATTGAGAGTGCTCTGTGACCGAGACTTTGTCGCGCGAGCCAACATCGCATGCAAAACCACGTGCGAGAAGACTCCCCGTCGCCACCAGTCACGCCACGAGAACCACTTCGCAACTTCCTCGGCACTGATGCCTTCCAATTCACTTCTCAAGATGAATTGGAAGTCGATGCCACGATGGGCCTGCAATAACAACGGATAGAGAAACAGTTCGCAAAACTGCTGATAGGCAGACCAAGGTTCGCCCGGTTCGAGTTTAACGAACGAACCGATGTCGATGAAGACAGACTTAGCACCAATGAATTGAACGTTGTAAGGCGTCGCGTCTTTGAGAATGAAGCCCTCACGGAGAGCTTCGGCGAGCACCTCAAGTTGCAGCAGCGCCGCGTCTTTCAGCATCCCGAACGACCATTCGTAGGGATACGTGATGCACGGTACTCGGGAGTGGTGCAAGACCCGGCCAACGTCCGGCCCCAGACTTAAGCTGCGCTGCTCGTTCTCAGTCGCTTCGCGAGTCTCAACAAGCTTTCCTTGTCGAGTCAACGTGCTGAAGAACTGAGAACGACGAACTTCATCCCAAACGGCCGCGGCCTCTTGATCTAAGGTCCGAAAGACTTCGCCTCGATCCACAATCACGCGAGCCGACCGATCACGAAATGACCCCGGCACATAAGACGCAACTGGATCACCTGCGGTTGTCATTCCAGCATTCCGAAATGTGACCCAGCAGCACTCTGATGAAGCCTCTGAAAAACCAAGTTGCGGCATTCGGTGGTCGTCTTTCGCTCTCTGCCAGAAATCTAATTCTGGGAACGAAAGACGACTTCAAAACCAGCTTTGGACAACACCGTGAATGGCAACGAGTTGAATCGACTACACGTCAATAACGACGACTATCGAGACAACATGTAGTTCCAAATGTACTTGCCGAGGACAACGACGCCACCGGCTCCACCGACGAGAACTTGAAGAAGCAGACTACCGGCGCCGGGATCGAAGTAGGAAAGAATCATGGCGGGAACCTTCAGGCAGGGCGACCAAGCCAACGGGGAGAAGGCCGAGGATCGCGGTTCAAGGTAGGAGACGACCGAAGCCGTCGTTTGAGAGCCGAAGAGATTGATGCAAGGTAGGTTGGCCGTCGGAGAAACGACCGAAACACCAACTCAAGTCAGCTCGGGGAGATTCACACTAGGCACGAAAACCAGACGAGTAAAGCGAGGCGAATCAAGTTGCCGTGAAATTGTCTTCGAAACTGCTCCCACCCAATCTTGAGCCGGAACATCAACGCCCTTAAAGCAATTCAAATGCCCGATCTGCTGGCGGTTAAAAGTTCACAAACAAGCCTTAAGCCCGTCGTCTTTTGAAACGATTTGTCTCAAAGAGACGCCCGTGGCTAAGTGCATTTCGCAATTGAAAATGCCAAACAATTGGCAGACTTACGACATCAGGCGAGCGACAAAACTCGACAAGGATGCGATGTCATCAATCGCCAACACGTGTCTCAACGTGGTTAATCGAGTCGACCTGGTCGCCCAGCATTCCCACGCGCCATTTCGCAGCATGTCAGGTCGATCGGAGTGAGCTTAACGAAGCTCGCTCAAGGGCTCGCCTTGATCCAACAAGTGTTGAGGGCGTCCCTGCGGATCGGTCAGCGATGTGCGGCGCGCGTCGATCCCGAGATTGGCATAGAGCTGCGCGAAGATGTCCTTGTAGGTCACAGGACGTGCGACAGCGAGACTTGCTGTGCGATCCGTCGCCCCAATGACTTGTCCGACCTTCATGCCACCGCCCGCAAGAATGCACGGCCCAACCTGCGGCCAGTGATGTCGACCCGCGGTCTTAGGATCAATCCGCGGCGTCCGACCAAACTCTCCCCAAACAACGATCGTCACATCGTCGAGCATCCCGCGTTCTTCCAAATCGGCCACGAGCGAACACAACCCGCAATCCAGAATTGGCAACAATTGCCGCATGCGTCCGAAGTTGTTGGAGTGGGTGTCAAAGTCACTGAGCGAAATGCTGACGCATCGCACGCCCGCTTCGACCATTCGCCGAGCCAACAAGAACTTGCGAACGGACTCCGGGCCTTCAGCCGTGTATTGCTCCAACGCGGGAGTACTCGAACTACTTTGCATCGAATAGCGAGCTACAGACGACGCAGGCTCACGATTGAAATCGAGTGCATCAGCGAACGCCCCGGATGTCAGAATACTGACAGCTTGCTGATGGAAATTATCCATCGCGGTCATCATGCCTGACGCGTCAACGTTGCGTTTGATGCGATCCAGTCCGCTCAACAAGTCACTGCGAGATTGCAGGCGATCGAGTGATAACGACTCGTTCAATTCGAGCCGCACTTGGTGGTCTTTTCCGAGTCGAGCCAACTCTCCTTTCATTCCTGCTTCGAGTTCGCGTTGGAAGAGGTGGGAGATGTCGGGCCGAAACGGCTGGTAAGCCGGCCCCAAAAAACCGGGGCGAGCACTGTTCCTGACCAGCCCTCGACCTTGCATCAGATCGACGAAGAGGGGAGCCCCATCGGCAGGTGATCCCTGCAACTTGCTAACGATCGATCCAAACGCCGGTCGTCCCCCAAGCGACTGCAAGTCCTTGACGTCGTAGCCCGACTGCGTTTGAAAGGCGTCATGAGCACCGACCGAACCAACCAGCGAGCGTATGAAAGCAAAGCGGTCGGCATGTCCGGCCAACTGCGGCATGAGTTCGCAAACTTGAAAGCCCGGCAAGCGAGTTGAAATTGGCAGGAACTCGCCACGGATCTCTGACGGAGCATCGGGCTTCAAGTCGGTGAGGTCCATATGCGGAGCGCCACCGTCCAAATGCACGTTGATCAGAGACTTCCGAGAACCTCTGACTCCAGCAGCGTTCTCCGCTCGCAACACGTCGACGAGTCCAAGTCCAGCGACACCGGCTCCGGCCAGCAGAAACGATCGACGAGACATTGCCGAAGTTGATCTCTGTGCTTGAACAATCCGTAGCATGAACGTCGCCTTCAAAATCGAACGATGCTTCAGAGGAAAACGGAAATGTGCTCAGAGAACTTCGACAGAACTGCCATCAAACAACGCTGCCAGCGAACGTGCAGCGTGTAGCAATGAATGCAGTTATTCGATGCTCTCGAAGTACCGCTGCAGTCGCTCCTCATAAGCTCGCGGAGCACGGCGTTGGCTGTTCGCTCGAATTGCGTTGCGCAGGTCAGGCGGAAGCTTCGCAAACCACGGGGCATCCTTCAGATCACGTTTCTCGATGGTGCGATCTTTCTCTTTGGATGTGCCCGTCTGGCTATCCTCTTTCTGGCCTTTGTTGTCGACCACATTCAGAGCAGTGTCCTTGGTCTTCTCGTTGTCGACGTAGTTGCCTTCCTTAGCAGCTTTGCCACCTTCGGACTGCTTGGAGTTTTGCTTGACTTGGGCTTTCGAGTCTTTGCCTTGCTGCTGCGCCTTCTCACCCTGTTGAGGTGACTTCGAGGCAGCCGCTTGCTGTTGCGAGCCTTCTGGAGAATTCTCACTGCTCTCTGCATTGGCTTGAGCCAGCGCGTTCTCAGCAGCCTCGTCGAGAGCGAGTTGAGCGAGTTGCTCGGCGGCTTCGGGACCGGCCATTAACTCGGCGGTCTTCTCGGGAGCGTTCGGGACGAGGCCCGTGCCAAGCTCCGGTGACGGCGGCTTTTGGCCTTGTCCCATTGGCTTGCCTTGCCCTTGCCCCATTGGTTGTCCCTGCCCCATCGGTTGACCGTCGGCCGGTTGAGCGTCGCCCATAGGCTGACCGTCGGCGGGCATCGGCTGTGCGTCGCCCATTGGTTTTTGTCCCATGGGGGCTTGAGCGAGTTGCGTCGGCATGTCGCCGGGCTTCGCCGGTTGCAGCGGGCCGTTGAGTAAGTCGGATGCGAGCTCGAGTGCCTCACGAATCGGCTCGTTTGCGATCTCTTCTTGTCCAGACAGTTCTGCTGCCCCCTCGCCCGTTAGGCGTTGAGCTTCCGCGAACTGCTTCATTGCCTTCTGAAGTTCTTTGGCCTTCTGCTGAGCTTCTTTGTTCTTGCCTTTCGGTTGATCGCCCATCGGCTTTTGACCTTTAGGTTGATAGCCCCTCGCCGCATCACCTTTTGGTTGATCTCCCTTTGCTTGAGCGTCGCCCTTCGGCTGATCGCCTTGCGGTTGATCACCCTTCGCGTCGCCTTGATCAGCGGGCATGTCACCTTCAGCGAGTTGAGCGAGTTCGTTTCGCAGCTCTTCGATGTTGTTGGCCGCGGCTTGCTGAGTCTCCGCGAGCTTGCCTAACGCTTCGGCGAGAGCCTTCTCGCGCTTGAGTTGTTGCTCTTTAGCTGCGAGATCCGCCGCTGCTCGTTCGAGGTTTTCTTTCGCCTTCTCGGCATTGGCGAGAGCTTGTTCTGCAGCCTGCTCGGCGGCAGCATCGTTCTTGGCTGCGGCGGCTTCCTTCGCTTGTTCGGCAGCTTCAGCGGCGGCTTGCTCTGCCTTCTTCACAGCGGCTGCTGCGCTTGCATCGACTTGAGCCGTCTTCTCACCGGCAGCGTCGGCCTTCTTCGCTTGTTGAGCGAGTTGCTGAGCTTGCTTCTCTGCCAGTGCAGCTTGAGCGGCATCGAGTTTTTGTTCGGCTTGAGCCAGCGCTTCCATCGCTTCGCCTTGGGCCTCTTTTGCTTCGGCGCCCTTGCCTTCGCCTAACTCTTGAGCGGCTTCAGCCGCATCGGCGGCCGCTTCACCGAGAGCTTCAGCAGCTTCCTTCGCATCGCCCATGGCCAGTTGCTGAGCTTCCTTCGCCGCTTCAGCCGCCGCCTTCTGAGCCTTCGCATCGGGCTGTCCGGTCGGCGGTGCATCGGCGAGTTGCTTCGCTTCGGCGGCAGCGATCTCAGCGGCCTTTTCGAGAGCTTGCTCGGCTTGCTCGCGAGCGGCGTCGGCTTGCTGCTCTTTGCCGTCGAGCGTTTGCTTCGCTGCTTCCGCCGCTGCTTGCTGAGCCTGCTGTAAT
>OMIV01000241.1 GCA_900299185.1 Planctomycetaceae bacterium | reverse complement strand
TCGCCACTCGCTACGAGAAAAAGGCTCAAAACTTCCTCGCCTTCGTCCAACTGGATTCCATCATAATCCTGCTCAAATAGAAAATACACAGGCGATGCAACACAGCGTCCACACGACCTAGATGAACGACGGCCCTATCATCATTTGAAAGCTGAGCACGTTGCTGCGACCAATCCGACTAACTCAAGCTCTCTACTCAACTGCGTGCAACCAAACGGGACGCCAGAGGCCGCCGTTGGCGAGGGAGTTATGGACTCGAATCACCAGCGTGTTTGGCTTTTCTTGAGAAAGCACTTCGGACGGTAAGTCGACAGCGAATGGAGTCTCCCACAGGTCGTTGATCGACTTCCTCTCTGACTTCTCGGTGTGTTCACGCAGCTGCTTGCCATTGAGATAGACCCAGGCTTGCTCGTCGACAGATCCGATCAATAGTCGAACTCGACGAGCCTTCCATTCAACCGGAATGCTGAAGGTCGTCCGGTGCCAACCGTAACCAGTGTATTTGCCGACGGACTCGGTCTCTGCCCAAAAGGATGGGACACGCATGGAAATCCAATCCTTCGTGTTTGCGTCGGCAGCGAACCAGTTTTCCTTGATGCCGACCTCAATGGAGTCCGCGCGAAAGAGCCACGTTTCGGGATCAAGCGGAAGCGTTGCTGTGAGCGACTTCCATTCGGCAGGAATCTCGAAGCTCTCTGCATAGAGCTTCTCGCGTAGGGTTGTCAGCGGATGTTTCGACGACTGAGGAGCAGAGTGAAGCGTGGCTGCTTCAAAAACGATTTCTCCGAAGTCGTTGCGATCATCGACAACCTTGGCACTTGGCCCGGCAGACCACAGAGCACGCTCGAGTTGACTTCCAGTGCCGCGGACACGGGCGATGTTGCCGCGCCAGAACGTGCCGCTTGGAGACGCTGTAACCCCGAGCGTCTTGAAGGGGATTGAAACCATCGCGACCCAGCGCTTGGTCGCGGCGTCGACTTGGGATTGATATTTCCATTCTCCGTTCCAATCGGAATCGAAGTGCCCGAACCGTGGATCTAGAGGATCGGTGTTGAAGCCATTGGCCGCGTCTTGCTTGGAATTCGGCTGAGGTCCAACGGTGAAGCGATAGATGATGTTGCTCGCTGCCGTGGGCTTTGTTGCAGCTTTGTCAGCACTTGAAGCCGAGTCTCCATGACTGCCTGTTTCCAGATAGAGCTCGATGAGATCCGTCGCCTCAGACTCAGTGGCGGTTTCGATGCGGATATGAAGTTGCTCATTATCTGCGATCGCTCGAGCCGTGGTCTTGCTGGCCTTGATGCTTCCGGCGTTTGCGACGGAACTTGGTCCCGACTGCAACAGCGATGAGACCTCAGCCGGGTCCGCTTTCTCCCACTGAGCAGCATCCCAAGTGATCGGTCCGCTGGCGGGTTTGACCAACATGCGTTTGGCTCCCGGCAACGGAGCAGAACGCATCAACTTGGTGTCCCAGTTCATCACCGAATTCGCAAACGGTTCTTGATATCCGTCATAGGACAAACGCAGGTGCTTCGCGTCGTGTCCTAACTGTGGAAACAACACGAACGAGAACCCCGGCAATTGAGTCGGGCCACCGCGCGGTCCAGAGAACATGGAATCGATGAAGGCATTGCGAGAATCAATTGCATCCAGCAAGCGATCTCGCGAAGCCAGATCTGGTTGGATTTGGTACGCGTGGGCCAGATGCACAACCTTGGCCAACGCCTTGAGATAGTCGAACTCGCGCCGGACCTGAGCCAATCGCATCCGCACCTTTTCCCCCGTCGCGGTCTTGTCGCTTTGCGCGAGCCTCTCAGCGGAAGCCAATTGTTGCTCAAGCGACGACAACAGATTTGGGGTGTAGAGGAACCCCAGAAACTGCAGCGGATCGGTGAGGTGCTTGCGGCGCCGGCCGTAGATGTCTTGATAGGTCCAAGCTGGCGATCGAGTGCCAAGGTACTCCGAATACAACTCGATGCCGTGATAAAGCTGATCGTAGAACGCGATCATCGACGGAGCAGACTTCCCAAATGCTGCACCGCAAAACTCATGCATCAGCGACTTGGCACTGAGATGCTCAGGGTCATCAAACATCCGCCCCATCGTGTAATAGGTCGGCCCCTCAAGACCGTAGAGATCGCCCGGTCCGTCGCGATAAACGGACTGAATCTTGTTGGCCACCAAACGCTTTACCTGAGCTTCGACAAAGCGTGGAGTCCGCATCGGTGTGTAGCGCGAACCGAGATTCGGACACCAGTTGTAGATGTAAGAAGAAAACCCACCCGGAACTTCATGCCCTCGCCACGGCGCGATGTCTTCCTCGTTGGTCCCCGTCAGCATGATGCGCGTGTTCGATGGAAATCGTTGATAAGCCTTCGGCGGACGCTCGGTTTGAATGTATGAGATCATCGTGACGAGCTTTCCTGGTCGAGCTTTTTCGACGCGTTCGGCTAACTCACGATTCATCAACCAAATCTTCTCAGCCCAGTCGGCTCCGGTGTTGTAGAGCTTGTTACAGGCATCGCATTGACATGCCCGAAATCCATCGGGTTGTCCCAGATCAACCACGTCATAACCGCGATCGATCCCCGAGATCAGATCCTGATAGAACAACTCCCGCACTTCTGGATGCGAGATGCAGTACTGCGCGTTGCCTTTCTCGTTCGCCGTGCGTTTCCCACCGATCAGCGCGAAGTATTCAGGATGCTCGGCAGCAAACTTCTCGGGCGGAACAGCTCTTTCCCACGTGTGACCGCCAAAGATCGTGTCGACCAATGGGAAGCGGTTATGGGCGATGTCGTAAAAACTTCCCCGAGCGGGATGCGCCGTGTTGAACTCGATCAAAGGTGCCATCGTCACATCGAGATCAGTCGGCACGATCACGGGATCAACCGGAAGGAACTCAAACGCCGGAGACTTCAAGATGTCGATCTTCCCTGCCGCTGAGATCGGCTGGTAGGGCGCCAAGTCGGGATAGACGAATCGCACTCCGACGTACTTCTGCACGAAATCGACAACGCCCTTCGCGGTTCCTAAACGAGCCCAAGTCGGCCGCCGCTCATTCAAGGGCGCAGCCGGAGCAACATGGTCTCGCCCAGCGATGATCACATCTTTGCCAACGACGCGATGCACATATCCCCAACCTGTGAGGCTCTTGAGATCGACCTTATGCTCTCGAGCGAACGTGGTTTCGCCAAGCCAAATTGTCGGTTTAGAGGCATCGCGTTTTGATTCAGTGACAACAGCCACACCAGCTCCGTTGGCCTGCAACGCGACCTGCAACAGCCGAGCCGTCTGCTGTAATCCTTCCGTCACACTCGGGGCTGCGGACGATTCAGGCAGGACTATCTGATAGTCGCTCTTGCCAGCTTGAGAGAGAACGAGGTCTGCACCGCTGGCGTAGCTTCCACTCCCAAGAATCACTGCGAGAACTGCCAAACATTGCAACTTCATCATTCGCCTTTGCTGGAGACGCCGCCCAATACAGAGTCGCTTCTCTCGCGACTCTTCAGATCAGTCCGCGGACAACCGACCGCAGCTCGCGAGTGTAGCGCGACAGCCACGAAGGCATAGCGATCAGCAAACGAGTGGAAGCGATGCGTCTTCCCTCAGATCGATCCGCAGAAATGAAGCTCTAACGTCACTCCGCGATCTAACGGCGACAGGCAAGCGTCCAATGCCGATCACTCGTGGCGCGAACAGAGCCGCCGGTCACAGTCAACGGCGCAACCAGCTCGCGAACTTCTTCCACGGTTAAGGCAGCATGCAACGACTGACGAAAAAGTTGCTGCTGCCGTGCCGAGTCCATCCCCGCATACGTCTGCACGATCTGCTCAATGACATCCGCTGACATCGGGCGAAAGAGGTCTCGGACAAACCACAATCCACCAGGCCGCAACACACGCCACATTTCACGAAGGCACGAACTCGGTTCGGGAATGTGATGCACGATGCTGTTGGAGATAACCCAATCGAATGCTCCGTCGGCATATGGCAGACCTTTGGCGTCGACGAGTTCAGCGCGAATGCACTTCGTCAATCCGGCCCGCTCGATGTTCCGGTCAGCGAGCTTCAACATCTCTTGTGCGAGGTCAATCGCGACCACCTCAAACGCACCGGGTCGCTGACACAACTCAATCGGGATCAGCGCGGTGCCCGTCCCAACATCCAGGACTCGAATGGGATTGGCCCCGATGTCGGCACACGACAGCTCGCGAGATGCCTGTAAAAGATCATCCACAAACAGTCGGTTGACCGTGTCGTGATGCATGGAGTCATAGTCCGAAGCTTCCTCTGCAGTATCCATCACTTCGGGCTCGAGCACGCGCGGCAACATGCCGTCATCCTTCTTCCAGGAACTCTTATTGGCCAATCAATACGCGAGACGCTTCCAGCAAGAGTCCGCGATACGAGGCAGCACAGCATGCGAACTGCGGCCAATCAAAGAGAGGCCAAGACACCGGACCTCTCTTTGATCATTCCTGCTTCTGAGTTGGTCTAACCTCGAACGATTCGAGTCAGACCAATCGCAATGAAACTCATTCATCACCATCATTGGTATCGATGGTGCAAGTCTGCTTGCGAGCAACCCCATCTTCGACGGCTGCTCGTGACACGGCCTCTGCCACTACGGTCGCCACCTTCCGATTGAAAACGCTCGGAATGATGTAGTCCGGAAGCAACTCGTTCTCGGAAATCACGCTGGCGATCGCGTGCGCGGCCGCCAATTTCATTTTGTCGGTTACGGTCCGAGCACGAACGTCTAAGAGTCCTCGGAAGAAGCCGGGGAAGCACAACACGTTGTTGATCTGGTTGGGATAGTCCGATCGTCCCGTCGCCATGATGCGGCAATATGGCCCCGCATCTTCCGGCATGATTTCCGGATCCGGATTCGCCAACGCAAACACGATCGCGTCCTTGGCCATCGACTTCACGTTGTCGACGGACACCAAGCCCGCAGCCGACACCCCCACAAAGACATCCGCGCCGCGCATTGCATCACTGAGAGAGCCTTTGATCTGCTCGGGATTCGTATTGGTCGCCAGCCAATCCTTCACGGGATTCATGCCATCGCCGCGTCCCGGATAAATCGCTCCAACACGATCGCAGCAAATGATGTTCTGAATGCCGATGAGCTTCAGCAGTTTGGCAATCGCCATACCCGCCGCGCCTGCGCCGCTGATGGTGACTTTCAGACTCGCTGGCGATTTACCCACGATCTTCAGGGCGTTCGTGAGTGCTGCAACAACGACTACAGCAGTGCCATGCTGGACGTCATGGAAGACGGGGATATCAAGCTCTGCTCGCAACCGTTCTTCAATCTCAACGCAGCGCGGAGCAGAGATGTCTTCCAAGTTCACGCCACCAAACGTCGGAGCGAGAAACTTGACCGTCTTGATGATCTCTTCGACGTCTTGCGTATCGAGGCAGATTGGGAACGCGTCGACTCCGCCAAACTCTTTGAAGAGCAGCGCCTTGCCTTCCATAACCGGCATTGCTGCCTGCGGCCCGATGTTGCCCAAGCCCAGGACCGCCGAACCATCTGACACCACCGCAACCGTATTGCGACGAATGGTCAAAGCGAACGAAGCATCAACGTCCTTATGGATCGCCATGCAAACGCGAGCGACGCCCGGTGTGTAGGCCATCGACAAGTCGTCGCGGGTCTTAACGGGCACTTTGGAATTCACTTCGATCTTGCCACCCAAGTGCAGCAAGAAGGTGCGATCGGAAACTTTGACGACTTCCAACTCCGGGATCTCCGCCAAGCGTGCCACGATGGCTTCGCCATGCGCCACGTCGGACGTGTTGACCGTGAAGTCGCGAGTAATGTGATTAGCTCGAACGTCGACGATGTCGACTGCTCCGATGTAGCCGCCGGCCTCGCCCAGCAACGATGTGATGCGTCCAAGCAACCCTGGACGATCGGGATAACGCAAGCGGAGCGTGATGCTGTAAGAGGGACTGGGAACTTTCATAGCAGGCTTCCTTTCAACTGCAGCGAACGATCGAACTTAATCTGAATAGCTTTCTGATGAGCGAGGTGAGCGACATTGCGATGTGATTATTTGCCGCAATCGCGCGTTTCTGCAACGTGGGTCTGCGAATGCTCCATCAACACATTCAGCCGCGTTTGTCCCAGGAATGAAGCCATGAAAAGCTCAGCAACGACTCACTGGTAAAAGCTTCGCAAGCTTGCGGCTCGAGAAGCGCGAATCACAGCCGTGTCAGAACACTTCCAGCAGCGAGCGTCTAACGATTCGTTATGAATTGCTGACGACGGAGTTGGGATGCGGCACGAACGGGCAACGCTTCCACCACAGCTTCAGAGCCTGCCAATAGATGCCCGCAGTGACTTTGCCTGTCATGAATGGATGACGCAGCAACATGCGAGCCAGCTCACGGCCATTGATCTCGCGGCGTTTCAGATGCAGCGTGCAATCAAAGAGACAATCGGATGCTCGCCAGTTTTCGATGTGCACAGTCAGTGACGAATCCGGCGAAGTCAGCCCCCAGCGATAATTCATGTCCAAGTTCATGAACGGCGAGACGTGAAACTGCTTGGCATGCTCGAACCGCAATCGCTCCCCCACACTCGTGCGACGATCAAGCACATAACAATGACGCTCGCCCCACGGCGTGTTGTTGACCTCGGCAACGACAACATCCGTCTGAGTGCCGTCAGCATTGAAGCAGTAGTAGAAGCTGGCGGGGTTCATCAGATAGCCCCACATCCTCAACTGTGTCAGCAAGCGAATCGGTCCTGTAATCGAAGCGCCCGTCACACTCTGCACAAGACCTCGAATGGATTCATCCAATGACGGCAACGCGGTACTCGATCTCGTTGGGCAATGCCCCTGACTCGGCCAGCTCTCACGTCCTTGGATGGGAGTCACATCATCAGGAAACAAGAGATGGTCTCGACGATCAAAGCGTGCGATAGCGGCCCCTGTTGTCGACCAAAACCAGCGTCCTTCAAAGACGCGATCCAACTCTGCCAGGTCCAAGTACGCCCAATAGGCCGAGTACGTGAATGAGTTCTCGATCGGAGTAAACCGACGGTGACGCACTCGTCCCTCAAACAGGCAGCTTTGAAATGAACGAGTCATCGTCGCAGGCATCGAGGCCAGGCTTTCGTTTGCAAAGAGATCAAGAACGGTCAAGCAGTCGTCTCATCATCAAGAGTCCGGCACGGTGTCGAGTTCAACCAGCGAGACTCATCATGCATGCGAGAAGCGACCGAAAGTCACAGCACTTGGCCCATCTCGATCCGCGGTGAATGAATCGTGAGGAACGCTAACGAACAACAAAGTTAGCTGTCATCGCAAGAGCATCACCGATGCAACGAACGAATTCCTGTTCCTGTGAATTCAACGATCTGCTTAACTCCCGGCCCGAACGGTTCACCAAGGAAGGCGACGATGGGCAGCATTTTGTTTTCGACGGACGCATTTGAATCACACAAAGCTCGATTGGATTGGGTCGAACGAGCGAACCAAAGCACTCATGCCCTAGCGGCAGTGCTGAGCCTGTTTGCTGCCGGCAAGTTGTTGGCGGATGCGCTGCCGGTTCACGATCAATGGCTGACGATCGGCTGTGCCGTCTATGGAGTTTCTTTGGTCCTAGTGTTCGCGATTTCGGCGCTCTCACATTCGTTCCGACGAGGACGTTTGAAGCACGGCTTTCGAACGCTCGACCAAGTCGCAATCTTCTTGGTCATCTCGGGCATGTTTACTCCGGTCGGCTTGACGATCTGCAGCGCATGGTGGCCCGTGCTCGCTGGGATGTGGCTGATGTCACTGGCTGGCAGTGTCACGAAGCTGTTCATCACGGGCATTCGAAACATGCCGACATGGTTCTATGTCGCCGTTGGATGGATGCCACTACTCGCTGCCAAACCCGTGCTGGAACAATTCCCGTTGGCAGGTCTCGCTTGGATCTTGGCCGGCGGTGTGTTCTACACCTGCGGGACCTACTTCCTCGCCAATGACGAACGAGCCCCGATCTACCACCCAATCTGGCATGTGATGGTGATGGCAGGCAGTGCTTGCCACTTCATCGTGATCGATCAGTTTTTGGTGCCGCTGGTCGCCTCGTGATCGCAACCAGCTTGCACTGAGAGAGCGATGCCTCGGCTAATCCATCGACTTCACAATTTCATGAAGCGTCGAGCGTTCGGCTTCCGACAGATGATCAAACCCCGGAGCCGCTGGTTGGCTACTGAAGCCTGCTCGCAGCCGCGCGAACAATCGAGCCCGACAGTCAGCCGGCAAGCCTACGAACATCGGATGCTCGATTAAGTAGCTCAAACGATGTTTGAAGACGCGAGTTTGCAAATCAAATTGCCTCAACGACCGCCCTGCTCCAGCTGTGGGTCGTTGTGATTCAAACCACGCTCGATATTCCGACTTGGAAATTGTCGCCGCATCTAGCGGCCTGGGCAGTCTTGGTTCGTCGGCGAAGACAAGACATCGCACGAGCTTCTCTTCAGCGTCTGACCGTCGATGAAATCGAGCTTCAAGACCGACTCGTGCAATCAGATTCAGTCCGTGGGTCTGATGAGCCAGCACCAGATGCGCGATGATGTCGCTGGTGTCGGTCGCATACTCATTCAATCGTTCCAGGTCATTGAGGTTTCGTCGCGACGCGCGAAACCCCGGCTCGTCACGATCGAGTTCGTTGTCCTCGTTGCCGATCAAATTGCCGCGATGATCGAATCCTGGAGGAGTTCCTACAACGAACCACCCACCCCACCGCTTCTCATACGGCGAGTCTTGGTTCATGACCGAATAGCCCATCACCGGCTTGCCGGACGCATCGGTTTGGAAGGCTCGCAACAACAAGCCCGGCACTTCAAAGGTCGATCGTCCCGCATGACACGCAAGACATTGATCCTTGCGGTGGAACTGCAACTCGGTCGAAGGTGCATCCTTCGTCGGCTGCGCCAACGTGTAAAAAGTAATGCCCTTCTCAGGGTCGCTCGCAGTGAGTTCCAACTCCAGAGCGCCGGGCACCCAGCCAACGGTCACTTCGTCGTTGAAGTAGATCGCGCGAGGATGCTTGGGGCCGATGAGATCGGGATTTCGTGCCGTCTTAGAAAACACCAACAACTGGGACGAGGTCGGAATCCTCAATTCTGCTAACAATGACTTGAGGTAGCCTCGCGAAGAATCCGCCGTCAGCTTCACCGTCCCTGACTGTAAGCGTTCTTGCAAGCGACTCACGGCGTCATTGGTTTTCGCCGCGAAGTACTCGACTGGCTCTCGTCCATAAGGCACGAAGTCAGTGATCTCTATCCGCTTTGGCTCGTCGGCCTGAGCAGCAACCGAACCGCACAGCGCGAGCAATACAGCAACGAAGATCGAGAGCCCCCCCATATCGCACATCAGCGAGATCGATCGGCGAAGGCTGACAAGACCGCAACTCGCCAACTCTTGGCTCTCCGGCAGTCGTGTTGATTCGTGAGAGAACGAGCCAACTTCCAAGCGGACCTGGGCGTCAATGGCGACCTTGGTGTCTCTAATCTGCGTTCTCAGTTTCTCTGTGGTGAAAGAATTCCAACCCGCAGAGCCGCCGAGACCGCAGTTCGATGGTGAAGCTGGGATCTCAGTGACTCGCACAGGATCGGTCAGAGCTGGCCCGCTTACTTCGCAGTTACTTGCGTGGCGCATGCCTAAGTCCCGTCCTACTTCCCGCGCCGTTTGACCATGCGAATTTCATTCGCGGTTTCATTGAAGGACACCTCGTCCATGAAAGTGCGAATCAACAACAGGCCGCGACCGCTGACCTTTTGCAAGTTGGCGGGGTCTCGTGGGTCGGGCAGCATCGAGGGGTTGTAGCCGGAGCCTTCATCGCGAATACACCACTCAGCCGCCTCGCGCGTCATCTTGGTAACGATCCAAACTCGACGCTTGCAGAACGGTTCTTGCTCCGCGCGTTGCTTCACGAGCTTTCCATAACCGCCGTCTCGGTTCTCTCGAAGTGCGGAATCAATCTCTAAGTTCCCATGCTCGATCGCATTCACCAGCGCCTCTTGCAAGGCCGTAGAGACACGCACGATGTCGTTGTCATCGCAAACCTGCATCTGCCGCAACTGGGCTTGCATGTGGGCAATCAGGGGACGAATGGCAGCAGTCTCATTCTTCAAAACAAAATGCATCTCGACGGAAGCCAGACTGTCGAGAATTGCTTGCTCGGCACGCTTCGCCGAAGACACCGACAGCACCGCTCGCACGGTCTCTTCCAAATCGCGAGCAACGTTTTTCTTGGGGACGTAGCTGGCGGCTCCAATCTGCAGAGCCTTCACAGCGACTTCTTCACTGCCATACGCGGTCATCACGATCACTGGCAGCGAGCGATGCCGCAGCTTGATTTGCTTTACAAGTTCCAGACCGTCGACCTCGGGCATCACCATGTCGGTTACAACCACGTCGAGCGATTCAGCAGCGATGACTTCCAAGGCCGCTCGCCCGTTATCAGCAAACACCACCCGATAGCCAGCCGACTCCAGCGGCTTGCCGGCCATCCGCCGATCCACTTGCGAATCGTCGACAATCAAGATGGTCGCCACGGTTGCCTCGACGTAAGAGATGTTCGACGTGAACCAAATAAGAAAGTCAGCCCGCCCCGAAAACGGTCACACTGAACGCGGGCCATTCTTCAGACGACGAATGCGAAACGCAATGCCGAGGCGAGTCATGATTTGCACGTAAAACCCGCAAACATCGAGTGGCCCTCGCTCATCCAATTCACTCATCGTCCATGCTCCTGAAGAGCCAGTTGTTGCCGACCTCATGAAGCCCAACATCACACAATTCAGTCCCAGTCGCCGCGACTGAGTTTGTCGATCAGATGCTTCCTCTTCCGATTGAGATTCTCGGCGTTTTCTACTTCTCTGCGGTATGGAATTCTTACACCACAGATATCACAGAACGTCGAGACCAAGCTCGGTCTCATTCGCAACACTTACTTCGACAAGCCAATGGAGTCGTCAGCGTTTCCAGCTCTCGCGCTTGCAGATCACTGCTCGAGCACGGCCCGCTTGCCGAGTGAAGATCAACACGCCTGAGTCCGTGCCTTCGAGCGATAACTTGCGACGCGTTGCTTCGACATTGACGGGGATGTGTCGGCACTTGATCTCCACTTGCCCGAACGATTGCTGGCGAAACGCCGCGCGAATTTCGCGTTCGTTATTCGACACGTTGTCGAGCACCGAGAACGCCTGCAGAAATGGCGAAGAAACTAACTCGTCGCTCGTCAGATACTCTTCGGCATCATCAAGCCGGCGTAAGCCCAAGCGTTCGGCCAGCACATCAACCAGTCCGGCTCTCACGATCGAGGGATCGGGGTCATACACGAACGCGCCGATCTCTCCGACGTTTGTCCAAGCCGATAGGGGATCGGCCGCCAGAGTCTCTCCAGATGGCAACGCGGTCGCTCGATAGGGGAATTCGCCGGCCAAGCTTCCGAACCACACTGTCGCCTCTTTGCATTCGCCATGCAGGCTGACGAGTTCGATCTCACTGCCATCAAACTTGCCGCCAAAATTACTGGCAGGACTTAGCTTGATCGCACCGCCAGCGAACTCACGCGTCAGCGTTTGAAGTGTCACCAAATCGGGTTGGCACTCTTCCAATCGAATGACGCGTCGCCCAGCTCCGGGACGACGATCGGGATCGATATGCAACAGGCCCGAGCGTTCTGTGACTGCGGCAATGTCGGCCGCTCGAACTGCGACTCTTGCTCCGACGTCATGAGCTTCAGCATTCCAACTCGTTCGCAAAGCGTTAGCCGGAACGATGTCGACCGCAGTCACATGACAGCCAGCGTTGGCGATGGCGATCGAGTCCGCGCCTATGCCACAACAGAAGTCCCAGACTTCGCCACTGAAGCGTTTGGCCTTATGAGCCGCGACTATTTCAGACGTCGCTTGCTCTAGACCTTTCGTGTCGAACCACATTTGATCGGCACGAGCGAACTTCTCAACGGCCCGCGTTCGCAAGTCGCGCAAGCTCAGTGCTGATCTCACCAAATCCACGGAGTAGCGAGCACGAAGCTGCTCCTGCAGTTGCATTTCTGAGCCAGACCACAATGCGATCTCGGTCATGATCTCCGGCACCCCACGCAGCTCACGCAGCAGTTGGCAATGGGCATCATCTAGTAATAAGTCTGACATCTAATAGCTTTCGAAGCAGTGTCTGTAGCTCGCGAGGTCAGCAAGTCTCAGAGCGACTCGCCGACGTAGATCAGTCGCTCAGCGATTGAGGTTGCGCTTAAGGCTAAATACCTCGGAAGAAGGCCCGAATGCGTTCCTTGAACTGCCGTGCGAGACTTTCAGCCTGCAACTCTTGCTCGGCTTCAGCCACGCTCCGATGGATTCGGTCATTCTCCAGCCGCCGTTCGGCAACCATGCGACTGAACAAGTCCAAGAGTTGCGGTTGACGACGAAACAACTCGTTCATGCAGGGCTTGGTGATCTCAAACGCGCGGCCATCACTCTCGGCTCGAATGGTGGCCGAGCGAGACTCGCCAGTCAGTAAGGACATCTCGCCCCAACATTCACCGGGAGCAATGGAGGCTACTCGGATCTGCTCGCCAAGGCGTTTCACGTCGACATGCACGCTGAGAAATCCTTCCCACAGCACGAACATGGAATCACCCGAATCGCCCTGTCGTATCAGCACGTCGCCATTACGAAACTGATGCAACTGCATTTGCTCGGCCAACAGAGTGACCTCTTCCGCAGGCAACTCTTGAAACAACGGCACCAGTTCCAAGAGCCGCCGACGATCAGCCAGCGGATCGACCGAGATCAAATCCGCGACTTGCTTGACCGCCAGCTCTTGTTTGGGGAACGCGATCGGTATGCCCGCGCATTGCAGGTGCTTGATACACAGCCGCTGCACGATGTCCTTCGCGCGGTTCGGAGCAAACGGCTGCCACGGCTTGATCCAATACTGCACTCGATATTGAAAGCCGCTGTTGTTCGTCGTCTGAAACAAGACATTCGGAGGCGGGTCCGTCACGAAACCGTCTGTTGTTTGAGCTTCCCACAACGCGGCCAGCAACACGCGTCGGACTCGCTCAACCGGAATCCAGTACTCGATGTCGAACAAAACTTCGAACCGAGTTGGATCCGTCGGCGCTGAGAAGTTCGTCACCACCAACGTCCCGAAGCGGCTGTTGGGGATCACAACCAACATGTTCTCCTCAGTGCGAAGTCGAGTCGTTCGCCAACTGATCTGCACGACTTGACCAATCGCTCCCTCAACGCCGTTCTCGTGCAGGCGAATCCAATCCCCCAGGCTGAAGGGTCGATCGACATTCATCGCGAGGCCGGTGAAGACGTCAAGAATGACGTCTCGCAACGCGATACCAAGCAAGATGCCGACCGCCCCCGACGTCGCCCAAATGCCGGTCACTGGCTTTTGAAAAACGAAGGCCACGATGCACATCACGGCGATCAACACCACCAGCACCGCCGTGACATCGCGCAGCAACCGGGGCACGCTGCCGTTGAATGAGCGTCGAGCCAGACCGTCCCAGACAATGACGTCGATCAGACGAATCGCGATCCAAGCCGCTGATAGCCAGAACCCGATTCGCAAGGCATAGAACGCGGCCACGCTGACTTCTTCGAGCGATGGCTGAGCCGACTCAGTGAGCCGACCAGCCAACAGCGAAAGACCACCTGCGGCCAGCACGCAGCACAAAATTGGCGGCCACATGCGCTTGATGAAATTCCCGATCATCCAGATCTCTGCAACTTTGAAGTTCCGACCGCGCTCCGCTGCCCAGTGCCAAACGGCCTATTTCTTTTTGCCCTGGTTCATGGGGGCCGACCGGCCATATGCCTCTTCGGGAATTGGGTTGGGCACTTTCAGCTCCTTCTGCAATCGCGTGAGTTCTTTCTTCAACTCCACGACCACAGCGGCATTCTCGGGATCGTCGAACGCATTGCGAAGTTCTTGGGGATCTTTCTCGCGATCGTAAAGCTCCCAGTAATCGACATCGGGCGTGTAGAAGTGAATGAGCTTGTGGCGATTCGTGACGACGGCGTAATGCGGTCGCACATGATGCGGCTGAGGATATTCGTAGTAGTGGTAGTAGAAGCTCTTCCGCCAATCACTCGGCGTTTGCCCCTTGAGCAGTGGCATCAAACTTCGTCCTTGCATGCCTTCCGGTGCTGGAATGTTGGCCGCGTCGAGAAAGGTCTGAGCGAAGTCCACAATGCTGGTGATGTCGCCATTCACCGAGCCCGGTTTGGTGACTCCTGGCCAGCGAGCAACCATTGGAGTGCGGAGCGATTCTTCGAAGACCCACCGCTTATCAAACCAGCCGTGCTCGCCGAGATAGAAGCCTTGGTCCGCCGAGTAAATCACCAAGGTGTTCTCAGCGAGTCCTTCGTCGTCGAGGTACTTCAGCAGCTTGCCAACAGCTTCATCGACAGCCTTGATGCAACCGAGGTAGTCGTGCATGTAGCGGTTGTAGCGCCAACGAATCAGATCCTTGCCAGTGGGGTTCGCTTTACGAAATGCCTCGTTGCGAGGCTCGTAGTATTCGTTCCAGACCTTGCGTTGCTCGGCATTCAATGAACCCGGCACAGTCAATTTGGCATCGAGCTGCGAGAACGTCTTTTCGAGCGTCATGTCCTGATCGCGAACTGCCAGACCTCGATTCTTGTAGTCATCGAAGAGCGTCTCTGGCTCGGGATAAACGCGATCCTTGTCGTGACCGAGATGCCGCAGCGCCGGCGACCACTCGCGATGCGGAGCCTTATGTTGGCTCATCAACACGAACGGCTTCTTCTTGTCGCGCTTCTTCAACCAGTCGATCGACAGATCGCTGATGATGTCGGTGACGTAGCCTTCGTGCTTCACTTGCTTGCCGTTGTCGTTCATCGGCGGGTTGTAGTAGGCACCTTGTCCCGGAAGGATTTGCCAGTAGTCAAAGCCCACGGGCTCACTCACGAGGTGCCATTTGCCAATGACTGCGGTTTGATAACCAGCCGCCTGCATCAACTTAGGAAACGTCACTTGAGTGCTGTCGAAGCGGCTGTTGTTGTTATTGAAGAAGCCGTTCGCGTGGCTGTACTTGCCGGTGAGAATCGTGGCTCGGCTTGGCCCACAAATTGAATTCGGGACAACGCAACGATCGAACCGCATGCCCTCTTTCGCAATGCGATCGATGTTGGGAGTCTCGATGAGCTTCTTGGAATCTCCGTAAGCGCTGATGGCCTGATAGGCGTGATCGTCAGAGAATATGAAGACAATGTTGGGTTGCTTTGTCTCTGCTTGAGCCAGCGACGGCATCAACAGACCGAGCATCACGAAGAACACGGTTCTCAACGTCATTGTGCAGCAGCCTTTCGGTGAGTGAATCAAGAGCGTTTGGGCCAAGCGCAGATCATGCCCGAGACTTCGCCGCCGGAAGCGCGAGCACTCCGCGCACCTCTTAGCCTGAGCCCCAGCGGCGGGACGATAGTCGTCTGCCAGCAGTCGAGCGACTCTAGCCACCGAGCAGTTCAAAACGACGCAACCTCGCCAAATCTGAGACCATCTATTGCCGAATGTGTTTCACATTCACGCCGCTGCAACCAACACGATCGACACACGCTCTGCCTCGGTAATCAATCCTGCCTGCGGCTCGGTTTGTGGTCATCACTTACGGCATTACGATCCCGCCGCGTTGCTGGTTGCGAGCGGCTCGGATCAGCAAGTTTCGAAACGACGGCGTCCCCTAGATAAATCGAAGATGTCGACCAGACTCGTCGAGTTGGTCGAACGACTTATCCAATTCGAGGACGCATTACCGACATCTCAGCGGCCATGTCGCTGAGCAACAGACTGAGGCGAGGATGGCAGAGCTTCATGAAGAGTGCGGGGTCGCGGCGATTTATTACTTGGGTGAAGGGCTCGACAGCCGCTTCAACCCGCCGCAGGGAGGCCTGCAAGCCTCGCGATTGATTCCGCGTCTGCTGCAAGAAATCCAAAACCGAGGTCAGCTCGCCGCGGGCATTACGACCTTCAACGCCGATCGCAACAAGCTGCTGGATACTCATAAAGAAGTCGGCACGGTGACTGAGGTCTTCCAACTTAGCCAACCGGATAAATACGAAGAACTCGCTCGCAAGATCGCTGGTCCCGCTGCCATCGGCCACGTGCGCTACGCCACCTGCGGTCTGGATGATCGCAACTACGCTCAACCCTTCGAGCGACCACACATCGAAAAGACCAAGTGGTTCAGCTTCGCCTTCAACGGTCAGCTCGCGAACTATCACGAACTTCGACAAGAGATCCTCGCGGACTCCGACTTCCATTTGGCTCGCGAGACCGACACCGAAATCCTGATGCATCTGCTCTGCCAGGAAATCAAACGTCACGGTTCAGGCAACTTGCAGTCGGTGCTGGAAGACTTAGCCAAGCGTTTGGACGGCGCCTGGAACGTCGTGTTCCTCAACGCGCTCGGCGACATGTTCGTCGCGCGCGATCCGCTCGGCATCAAACCGCTTTGTTATGCGGTTGAAGACAACATGTTCGCCGCAGCCAGCGAGAGCGTGGCTCTGAGCAACATGGGCTTCAGCGAGGAATGCATCCGCAACGTCCCGCCCGGTCATGCCATCATCATCGAGAAGGGTGAACTGCGCATGGCGAAGTTTGCCGAGAGCCCGCGCCAGGCTCACTGCTTCTTCGAGTGGATCTACTTCGCCAACGTCGCCAGTTCGCTCGACGATCGCAGCGTCTATCTCACGAGAAAGCGCTTGGGTGAAGAACTTGCAACCCAAGAGAATCTCGTGCTGGGAGACGACGTCGTCGTTGTGCCAGTCCCCGATACCGCCAAAGCCGCCGCAGACTCGATGGCGTATCAGTTGGGAGTGCCTTCACTCGAAGGTCTGATCCGCAACCGGTATGTCGGTCGCACCTTCATTGAAGGTCGCAATCGAGCCGAAAAGGTTCGGATGAAATACACGCCTCTGCGAGAAGTTCTCGAAGGCAAGCGAGTGCTTCTCGTCGAAGACACCATCGTTCGTTCGACGACCATGAAAGCATTGATCTCGCAGTTGCGAGAGCGCGGTGGCGTGAAGGAAGTGCATGTGCGAGTGGCGTGCCCGCCCATCATCGCGCCGTGCTTCTACGGCATCGACATGTCGACGATTAATGAACTCTTCGCACCGCGTTTCATTCAGCAAGGAGAACTCACTCCCGAGATCGAAGCTGAGATGTCGCGAGTGCTGGGAGCTGACTCGCTGCGTTATCTGCCAGTCGATGCGATCGCGCGTTGCATCGGGTTGCCTCGCACTGATCTCTGCCAAGCTTGCGTCGATACGGTCTATCCCACGGACTGCGGTCAGCGTCTCTACGAGATCGCCTGGGAGAAATCGACAACGTGCGGAGAAGGCGGTCGTACCTACGAAGCACCGCTGGCCGCGAGAACCTAGCGTTATTGAAGATCCCTGCAGCAGCCGAAACCGCGCACGACCACGCCAACCCACGGTGCCTGTTTCGGAGCATCAAAGCTGTCGGCGTCATCAACAGTGTCACGCAGTCGATCGAGCAGAATCACTTCCCACAAACCAACCGACTCCTCTTTCATATCTCGAAGAGTCATGGCCGAAATCACCAATATCTCGTGCTACAAGTTTGCCCCAATGGCGGACCTCAAGCCGCTCCGTGAAGAACTCGCAACGCTCTGCAAGAACTGGGACCTGAAAGGCACCATCTTGCTTAGCACTGAAGGCATCAATCTGTTCGTGGCCGGACCACGAGAGAAGATCGATGCCCTTGTTGACCGACTGCACGCGATTCCTGGTCTTGAAGATCTCACACCCAAGATCAGCATCAGCGACGATCAACCATTCAATCGCATGTTGGTAAAGATCAAGAAGGAGATCATCGCCTTCGGTGTGGAAGGCATCGATCCCGCTCGTCGCCCTGCTCCGCGCATGACCGCGCGCGAACTGAAGCAATGGCTCGACGAAGGCCGACCGGTCACGTTGCTCGATACACGCAACGATTACGAAGTGAAGCTCGGCACCTTTAAGCACGCCTTACCAATCGGGATCAATCAATTCCGAGACTTCCCCGCTGCTGTCGCTCGCCTGCCGGAAGAACTCAAAGAGCAGCCCGTGGTCACGTTTTGCACGGGCGGCATTCGCTGCGAGAAAGCCGCTCCGTTCATGCAGCAAGCCGGCTTCCGCAACATCTTCCAATTGGAAGGTGGCATTCTGAAGTACTTCGAAGAAGTCGGCGGCGACTACTACGACGGCGAATGCTTCGTCTTTGATCAACGAGTCGGCGTCGATGCCTCACTGCAAGAGTCCGACAAAGTTCAATGCTTCGCTTGCCAGTCGCCACTGACTGATGCCGAACGCAACGACCCGCGCTACGTCGTCGCCAAGTCATGTCCGTACTGCTTTCAAACCGACGAGCAACAACGAGCCAAAGCGATCGCGACTCGGCAAAAGAAAATCGATGCGGCCACGAATCCACTGCCGGGCAGCCGACCTTATGACAACGTCCGACCGCTGCGCATCCCCGCCAATTACGACGGCCGCCCGATGCTTGAGTTCCTGAATGCGGTCTTTCCTCAAGTAACGAAGGAGCAATGGCAAGCAGTCTTCGAACGCAAGGCGTTGCTGAATGAGAGTCGGCAGCCGGTCGGTCCCGAGCAGATCGTTCATTGCGGCGAGCGTTATCTAAAGTTCGAACCGGCCACGTTGGAACCCGAAGTCAACGCGAACATCCGCTTGATCTACGAAGACCAAAACATCCTCGTCGTACATAAGCCAGCGCCGTTGCCGATGCATCCGTGTGGACGATTCAATCGTAACACACTGCAAGGCATCTTGTCCGACGTTTACTCGCCCGAGAGTCCGCGTGCCGCTCATCGCTTAGACGCCAATACCACCGGAGTGGTGGTGCTTGCGCGCACCAAGCGCATCGCCGGATTGCTGCAACCTCAGTTTGCTCGCGGCACAGTTGAAAAGGCTTACCTCGCGAGAATCCAAGGGCAGCCAACCCTCGACGAATTTGTCTGCGAGAAGTCCATCAGCGACGTGCCTGGACCGCTGGGCTCTCGTGAAGTCGATGAGGAAGATGGACTCGCAGCCTGCACCGAGTTTCGAGTGCTGCAACGATTCGAAGACGGCACAGCCTTGCTCGAAGCCTTCCCGCTCACAGGTCGCACCAACCAGATCCGAGTGCATCTATGGTCGCTCGGCTTTCCAATCTGCGGCGACCCGGTCTACTTGCCCGACATGAAGATCGGAGACACTCAAACTCTCGAACTCGGAACAGCACCGCTCTGCCTGCAATCACAACGCATCGCGTTCCGACATCCGATCTCTCGCAAGCAAGTCGAGTTCGAAACCAATTGGCCAGAGTGGGCCAACGGCTGAACCCGGTGCCGCGATGGCATACGCATCGAGATCGTCAATCAAGAACTTCTCCACTGGCCTGTCGAGGCTAGGCGTTGTAGCACTATTTACACTCGATCTTTGCCTTCAGAGACCAAGATGACGCCAGACGAATTAGCGCTCGCACTGCAACTCGCGCAGGTCTCCGGTGCAGCTTATGAGAAGAACGAAGATCTCGATCCCCAACGCTGTCCGTGTAAGGCGACATTGTCCGACATTCGGATCCTGACTGCTGGCCAACATGAGATTGATGCGGTGTTGTTAGCTGTCGCGGGTGACCGGCAGATAATCGCTTTTCGAGGCACTCTGCCGCCGATGGATATCAAGAATCTGCGTAACCCGCGCAGCGTCATTCGCGATTGGTTGAACAACACCAATGCGGACCTCGCAGCACGAGATGGGTTCCAAGGCAAAGTGCATCCAGGCTTCACGAAGTCCTTCAACGGACTCTTGCAGAACGGCCTACAAACCGCCGTCGACGAGGCGGTAACCAAGAAGCTAAAGCTGCAATTCACCGGCCATAGCAAAGGCGGTGCGCTCGCGACTCTCGCGGCGTATCACTTCCGCAAGCAAGGACTCCCAGTCGATGTCGTGATGACGTTTGGCTCGGCTCAAGTTGGCGACGACCAATTTCGCGCCGAGTACGAGCTGCTAGGCTTGCGGCACGAGCGCTTCGAACATGCGCATGACATTGTGCCCTCCGAACCGGAGATCGGAGTTCCCGGCGTCGCATTGATTCCGCCACGTCCCGACTACCGACATGTCGGAAAGTTGCGTTACCTCAACACGCAGGGTGAACTCGACTCGCGCAACGACGACAGTGCTCTCAAGTCCGAGCGTCGCGCAGAGCGAGACCGTCGACTGGCGTTGCTGAACGACATGTTTGTCGGAGTGATGGGGCTGTCAGAGATAATTCCGCTGCTCGCGGATCATGCCATCGACCCGTTCCATCCAGACCAGTCGGTACTACGGAAGACGCTTGCAATGCTCGGCATCTCGAAGCTGAAGCTCACAAGCTACGCCGAAGTGCTTGAGCGACTCTGTCAGTAAGCCGACTTTGGCATTGTGGCTAGCCGAGCGATCGCAATACTCTGGTTGGCCGTCTCTAGCCGCGACCTCGGCGGTAGATCTCCATCAGCAGCTCGTCGATGGACTTGATCTTCTTGTTATTGGTGAGAGCAGTTTCGACCTTCTCGCGTGCTTCTTGCGCTGAGTGTCCCAAGCTCACCAACGCTTGGTAGGCATCTTCGGCCAACGACACCTGCTCGGTGTTGAAAGCAGGCGAAGTGCGATCCACCATCAACGCGAACTTGGCCATCTTGCGACGCAGCTTGGCCACAATGCGTTCGGCCAAGGCCGTCCCCACTCCAGGTAATGTCGTCAAGGTTTTGACGTCCTGCTCTTCGATCGCCGTCGCCACTTCTCGAACGGGGCGGACCATCGCGCGCAGCGCGGTCTTCACGCCAACTCCATCAACTTGGCAAAAGGTCTGAAAGAACTCTCGCTCGGCATCGTGCATGAAGCCCACAAGCCGCGGCGTCAGTTTGCCTTGCTGAGGATTGCCATCAATGTACTCGATGGTCTTTAGGCTGACCTCTTGCCCGATCTTCGATTGCAACTGACGTCGCACGAATTCAGGTATCAACACTTCGTATTCAAAGGGACCGGCCTGAATTCCAGCCGCTGTTTCCGACAACCCGGACAGCAGGCCCGTGATGCGCGTAATCATGAATCGTCACCTTCCGTGATGATGAAAAACTCCTGCCTGGACTGCGACGGGAAGATAGGAACGCAGCATGCCTATCGCCAGGAAGCCATCGGCAGCCTTACGCGTCCTCAATCTCGGTTGGCAGTCACTGCGCGAGGACGCTTGATCCGATTTGTTCGATCTTTGAACGAGGGATCGTGGGGAAGTCGAATGGCAGTGGGTCGTCGGTAATGACCGCCACAATGGTGCGATCGGTCGCCGCCATGGGTTCAGTCCCGGTCGCAGCTCGCCAGACTTCGAACTTCGGAGCAGCCGTCTGCGAGTTGCCTTCCACAATCACAAGCTCGCAATCGGCGTACATCGGAGCGAGCCATTGATAACGCTCGTCGGTGTCATGTCGGTCCCCCTCAGAGGGACGAAATACGGCGGACATGTTGGGTGTCAGAATCCCGACAACTGCCGAACCAGCTTCGCGATGGGTGTGCGAGTCCTTACCGGGCGTGTCGAGTTCATGCTGATGGTGAGTGTGCTTGATTGTCCCAACTCGTCTGCCAAGTGAGACAAAATGAGCAACAAGCTCGGCGACCAATGTTGTCTTGCCGCTGTTCTTTCGGCCAACAATATGAACGCGATGCATGAACTGAGATCCTAAAAAAGACTTCTACCAATCAATGCGAGCCAAAACGGCTCATCTTTGAGACATATCGCACTATCGAGCGATCTGACACTCAACTCTGAGATCAAAGGCAATGGCATCGATCTTGGGGGCGCGAACGGTAAGCCCTTTAGGCAACCACTCAATGCCATCGTCATCACGAAGTTGAACCATTTTCCGCTGCCAGAGCACAACCAGAAGCCATGCGCCCCTGACGTGAGGCCGCAACGTCGGTGGGGATGGTCGGTGAGTCGAGATGGAGAGCATACGCGGCACACGACTTGCGTTTCATTAAATCACCGAATCGGTACCCAGTCCGATGACTGAATGCTGGCTCGGCCCTCTCTCGAAAAGGAGACCAGCCATGAAGAACTCTTATCGCCAACAGCTTACGGCCGCAGACTTGATGGTGACCGATGTGGTCACCGTGATGCCGACCACGAGCCTCCGAGATGCCTCACATCGGCTGGTCGAAAACCACATCAGCGGCCTGCCGGTCGTCGATCATCACAATCGTTGCCTCGGCGTGATCTCGGCGAGTGACATCATGAGATTCGTCGATGGCCGAAACCCTTCCACGAAGGAGCGACCGTCGCGCATCACAAAGTTCTTCGACGAACGCGCTCATCGCTGGGAATACCTAGATCTCGACACGTTCTTCAGCGACGACTTGGTCGCCACTGAAGTCTCTGAAGTGATGAACCCGGCACCGCTGTCAGTCGAACCTTGGACTCCCCTTGCCGATGTCGCTCGCAGGATGTGCGACGAGGAAATCCATCGCATCTTGGTGCTTGGCGAAGGCGGCTATCTCAAGGGCGTTATTTCCTCGATGGACGTTGCCCGCGTTGTGGCCGCGTCAGAGTGTGAATCGATCTTTGCCATGCAAGAGTAATTACAGAACGATCAGTTAAGCCCCCAACCGAAAGGCACACCATGCAACGCTTTCGCAATGTCCTCGTTGGAATTGACCTCTCTGATGCCGACCGGCTGGTCAGTTCCGAGCTTTCGCCGAGTTCGCGAGCAGCGGTTGATCAAGCGATTTGGTTAGCCAAGGAAACCGGCGCCAAAGTGACATTTTTCACGGCGCTGGTGCCGTGCTTGGAGCTTGGCCCAGACTATGTCGACGTCAATCTCCAGCCCCATCTGACTGCCGCCATTGAAAGCGTGAGGGCCGAGGCGAATGAGGCCATGAAGACGATCGTTGCCGAAGCACGGGCTGCGGGAGTCGAGGCCACTTTCAGTCACTCATGTGGAACTGGCTGGATCGAGCTTTGTCGGATGGTGGTCGAAGAAAACTTCGACCTGCTAATCGTCGGCAGCCACAAGCGACACCTGCTGGGCCGGGTCATGCTCGGCAGTTCGGGCAACAAGTTGTTACGGAAATGCCCGTGTCCGGTCTGGGTTGTTTCACCTCACCACAGTGTGACTGTGCGGTCCATTCTGGTCGCAACGGATTTCACAGAAGCAAGTGATCTCGCGGTCGAGATCGCAAAATCGCTGACCGAGATGTTTGGCGCTCAGCTCCATGTACTGTATGCGGTTGAGTATCCGCACATGCTCACCTACAAGGCCATCAATATCCCCGCAGAATATCTGACGGATTACCGCTTCCAGGTTTACCGCGAGGCAAAGCGTGAATTCGACAGTATGCTTGCGAGGTACGGCCTGACCGAACTCGTCGGCGAAGACAACCGACATCTCGTTTCGGGCCACCCAAGCAACGCGATTCTCGACACTGCAGAAAGCAAGAATGTCGACTTGGTCGTGATGGGCTCGGTGGCACGTAGCGGATTGAAGGGACTGTTAATGGGCAACACTGCGGAATCGGTGCTGCCGAAGCTGAAGTGTTCGGTCTTGGCCATCAAGCCGAGTGGGTTTGTTTGCCCGCTCAAGTTTGCGGAAGAAGTGGCTATGGCAATGGCCTAACCGCGATTACTTCCGCAAGGGAAAGTCAGACGGAACATCAAGAGGTGCAACTATGCAAGTTCATGTGCATGACACACTGAAGGAACACAATGGAAACCGACAGGAGTTCGTCATGAAGACGATTGAGGAGTCGTTGGAGCGATTCCACCCGTCGATCCAGCGTGTCGATGCATCGCTCACAGAGGACGGTCATACGCCGACCACTTTGGAGTATCACTGCAAGCTGTCCGCCAATGTTGGTGGACTGGGCGTGGTGGCTTCCGACAGCAAATGCGGTTCAGTGCATGAAGCTGTCACGTCGTCGGTTGAGAAACTGGTCCGAGGCATCGAACACCGCATCGGTCAGCACCGAGCTAAGTAAGCCTTTCAGATTCAATCGGTCATAAAAGCAAGAAGCCCGCCACTCTTATTTGAGTGGCGGGCTTCTTTCGTTTCCTGTGTGAGTTCTTACACCCAAGCACAATCTTTAGATTTGGCTAAGTACCAATACCAGCTAGAGACACTGTCGCGAATTCGGTCTTCTTATTCTTAGCTCGCTTGCCTTTGCCCTTCTTCTTGCCACCTTGCTTCGCTTCAGGCTTCTTCTCTTCCGGGCCCTTCGAGTGCGACATGCGATCCTTCATTCCGTCTTCGAATTCACCCTTCGACACGGCACCGTCTTTGTTGCGGTCCATCTTCGACAAGCGATCCCAAACGAAGCTCGGAACTTCATCCTTTGTCACTTTGCCGTCCTTGTTGTGATCAGCTCGTTGCAGGATGGAATCGGCCGATGGAGGACCGAAGCCGCGGCCACCGAAGGCAGCGGGAGGACCAAAGCTCGTCCCAGGTCGCCCGAATCCGAAACCGGGTCGAACAGGAGCTGCATCACGAGCTGACGGCTCAGTGCCGCGAGGGCGAGCGTGCATTGGCCCACCCGCAGGACCATCTCGATGTTGATCGTGCGAACGATCGCCAGGACGAGCGTGTGGTTGAGGGCCATGCTGAGGGCCGGCGTGAGATCCTGCATGATTCGCATGCAAACGGTCGCGAAGCTGCGAGAACATCTCGTCCCGAGTAACAGCACCGTCATGGTTACGGTCGACTCTGTCGAAGTGACGCATGATTTCGTCGCGCGTCAGCTTCCCATCGTGATTCGCGTCGAACATTTCAAACGGAGAATGTCCTCCTGAAAAAGGACCGTTCGCGAAAGGAGGGCGAGCGGCAAAGGATGGACGATGACCGCCGTCACGATGCATGTCTGGGCGAGGACCACGATCCCCTTCTGAGCGACGAGCCACTGGACCGCGTTCACTCGGTCGGCCATCTCGCGAAGGACCAGCTTCGGGACGACGATCTCCGTGATGGTGCATGTCTGGACGAGGACCTCGGTCGCCGTTCGGTCGACCTGCTTCTGGAGCGCGTTCGCCCGGTCGGCCATCTCGTGGAGGCCCAGCTTCGGGACGACGATCGCCATCGCGATGCATGTCTGGTCGAGGACCTCGGTCGCCGTTCGGTCGACCTGCTTCTGGAGCGCGTTCGCCCGGTCGACCATCTCGTGGAGGCCCAGCTTCGGGACGACGATCGCCATCGCGATGCATGTCTGGTCGAGGACCTCGGTCGCCGTTCGGT
>OMIV01000240.1 GCA_900299185.1 Planctomycetaceae bacterium | reverse complement strand
TTAGGTCGACCTCAAAAAAACGGTCAACACGAATTCTGCCGTCGCCGACTCCCGCCGCTGAGACTGCTTTTCCAGCGGTTTGCAACGGGCCTCGATCAAAGAACTCAGCGTTCCGACGTCAATCCGTGGTGCAGGTTTTCAACCTGCAAAACTGTTTGGAAACAGGCAGATTGAAAACCTGCGCCACGATGAAACGTGACCTTTGTCGGCAACGTCAACTCTGCGTTCTCGGCTGCTCTGCGGTGTGGAATTCTTTCACCACAGAGGACCAGAGAACGCCGAGGAAAGACACGGAGTTCGCAATCGCGGCAGAAGCATGCTCGAGGAACAGTTCGCTCGCTGACGGAGTCTTAACCCAGGCGTCCGAATTGGCGGTCGAGCTCTTGTTGCGACAACGTCAAAGCTGTCGGGCGACCGTGCGGGCAATGGTGCGCGTCGTCGACGAGATGCCGTTGAGCCAACAGGCTGTCGATCTCTTCGGTGGTCAATCTTTGCCCGGACTTAATCGCGGCCTTGCACGACATCATGTGTAACATCGCATCCAGCAGGTCGCGGCGCGTGGGCTGACTTTCAAGCTGCTCTAGCTGTTCGGCGATGTCGCGCATCAGTCGCGACAAGTTGCCATGCCGAATCATCACCGGATGGCGGTTGATGATGACCGTGTTGGCACCGAACTCTTCCACGCCAAAGCCGAACTTACTGAGCAGCTCTTGATGCTCGATCAGCATCGCGGCTTCACGCGCAGTGAGTTCCGCGGTTTCAGGAATCAGCATGTGCTGCGACTCGACCGTCCCGTTGAGCACGCGCGGCCGCAGGTACTCGTACATGATCCGCTCATGCAACGCGTGCTGGTCAATGATCTGCAACCCTTTGTCGGTCTCGGTGAGGATGTAGCAATCCATGACCTGCATCGCTCGCAGACCAGACTGCCGACCGCCCGAAACAAACGAGTCATCGTCGACCGCAGGCCGCGACGAGAGACGTTGAGCCGCTCGCTCTAACCGCGAAGCCGATGAAGCAGCAGCAGATCGAGCAGCCTCGTTCAACCACTCAGACGACTCACCGTCGGGCGATGAAGTCTCGTCGCCATCTCGATCACGACCGTCTGTTGGCGAGGACTCGCGCCTTTGAAAGAAGGCCGCCGCTTCCTCTTCGGTCTCGGGCAAGCCCGATGTGGCTGACTCACTAAACGGCAAGTCGCGAACGGCCGCATTGCGATTGGCAACGTTCGACGAACGAGACCGCTCGGACGCGATCGACCACGTCGTCACCGGCGGCGGAGCTTCTTCGAGATCATCCGTGGCCACGGCTTGAGTCACTTGCCGATCGACCCAATCAGACAGCTCAGCCTGCATCTCACGTGGTGCGGCGTCATCCGAATCATCGTCGTCGCTCGCTGCTTGCGAGCTATTGGACTTCGAGGCGATCTTCAGTTCCGAGTCCAGGTCCATCGTCAAGAACTTCGATCGCAACATCGACAGCAACTGCCGATAGATCTGCTGACTGTCGACGAACCGCACTTCGATCTTGGTGGGATGCACATTGACGTCGACCATCGCGGGCGACATGTCGAAGAACAAGAAGCAGATCGGCTGCCGCCCCACCATCAGCAAGCCGCGATAGGCTTCCGTCAGTGCGTGCTGAATGGCTTTGTCTTGGAACCACCGGCCATTCAAGAAGAGATACTGCCACTTGCGGCTGGGTTTGTTTTGGCTGGGATGAGCGACATAGCCCCAGATCTTCAGCCCCTGCGATTCGCTCTCGACCCAGATCAGTTGGTCCGCAAGCCCGTTGCCAAAGAACAGCCGAAAGCGGTCGATCATCTTGTCGGTCGGAGGCAGGTCGAAGACCGTGCGACCGTTGTGCTTCAAGACCAGATGCAGTCGAGGATTCGCCAGCGCGATGCGCGTGAAGTGTTCGGTGATATGCCCGAACTCGGTGGACTTCGTCTTCAAGAACTTCCGTCGTACCGGCGTATTCGCGAAGAGATTACGGATCTCGATCGACGTGCCCTGCGGCGATCCACACGGAGTGACCTCGCCGCGCTGGCCACAATCAACCAGCAGTTCGTTCCCCGTGAGCGTTTCACGTCGCCGACTTCGAATGCGGAAGTGGCTGACTTCCGCGATTGATGCCAACGCTTCGCCTCTAAAGCCCATCGTCTGAATATGAAACAGATCGTCGGCGTTCTTGATCTTGCTCGTGGCATGGCTGGTGACAGCTAGCACCAGGTCGTCGGGATGAATGCCCTCGCCATCATCCGTAATGCGAATCAGCTCGGAACCACCATCGCCGATATCGACTTCAATGTGAGTCGAGAGCGCGTCGATGCTGTTCTCCAGCAACTCTTTGACGACGTTGGCCGGTCGTTCGATGACTTCACCGGCCGCGATCTTGTTGACGACGCTGGCGTCCAAGCATTGGATGCGAGACATGCGAAAGAATGCTTCCTATCCGTTGTGCAGAAGCGCGGGATGTCGAGGGAATGAGAAACGAATTCTTCGATGCCTGAACTCGGTCGTGCTCTCTGCGATCTCCGCTTCTCTGCGTTGTAAGTCTTGAATGCTCAACCGCAGAGCAGCGGAGTACGCAGAGGTCGAAGAAGGGACTCTTCGCGCGTGGCTGACTGCCGAACTTACGACGGTGTCTTCAACGACTCTAAGTGCCGCTTGATGATGTCAGCGGCTTCGTCTTTGACCGTGGCGAATTGCTTCTTCGGCGGAACCTTCACAGGCGCCGCTACCGGAGCTGTCACCGGAGCCGCGGAAGCAACTCCCGGCGAACGAGCCACGATCGTCGAGTCTCCCGTGCCACCTTCAGGAGCTTCGTCGACCAGCCAATTCACAATGCTGTCTTCGCTGGGAGTATGGACTTCGACCATCTCTTGGTAGTCGGGAGTCTTAGCCTTACCAGCCGGTTTGCCCGTTTGAACTTTGGGCTGAGGAACTGGTGCCTCGACCTTGGGCGGCGTGAGTTCGACTTTGAAAACCATCGTGCCAACACGCAGCAAGTCGCCTTGATTGAGCCGTGTCTCTTCGGTGATCAGCACGTCATTCACATAGCAGCCGTTGCGACTGCCCAGATCCTGCGCGGTGAGATAGTCGCCCGCGATGCGGATCAGACAGTGCCGTCGGCTGACCTCGGTTCCCGACAATCGAATCTCACAACCTTTCTCGCGACCGATCGTGATGTCCTTTTCGGGCAGCGTCATTTTCTGCCCTTGCAGCGTGCCAGTCATGATGGCGAGTTTGGCCATAGTCTTGATCTCTCGAAGTACCGTTGAGCGATGCGGTTTCGGTGGATGATTTCGCGAGGAAGCAGCGAGTGCATCTTCCGTCTTGAGTAGCGGGTCAGGCGAGTCGCTGAGCGACTCGCCTACGTAGCTCAGTCGCTCCGCGACTGAGGTTGGCAATCCGATGTCTTAGCTTGGAAGACACGCTAATCGTGATACGGCACGATCATGGGCTCGCCGCAATCCGGGCAAGTCAGCGTGCGACCTCGATGCTGAGGACTCATCTTAAACTTCTTGCCACACCGACAGTTGAAGCGGATGCGTCCTTCTTCTTTGGGAGCACCACCGTGGCTGCGTTGCCAGACTTGCTCGGCGATTTCAGGAATCATCGCCAGCAACTGGCCGGGGTCGTAGGGCTTGGTCAGGTAACCGTCAGCTCGCACCCGCCGCGCTAGGTCTTTGGCGTCTTCCATGTGAATCGCAGAGACAACCAGCACGGGAATGGAATCATCTTTCTGCTTGATGCGATCGCAGATTTCGAAGCCAGACTCGCCCGGCAGAATCAGATCCAGCACGACAAAATCGGGACGGTTCATATTCATGGCCGAGTGCGTCTGACCGCCGTCTTTGGCGGTCTGCACTTGATAGCCATGCTCTTGTAACAACTCTTTCAGCGCGAGCGCCTGCTCGGGGTCGTCTTCAACCACCAAGATGCGATGCGCTAACGAGCCCGCAAACTGAGAATCTATAAACGTGCCTGCCATCAACCCGAGTCCTCTGTGAGTGCATCGGACGCCGTCGCGCGAATTAGAGAATGCTCAGGAACCCTAATGCGGCGAAATCTTGCGAACGAGGATTCAACGAAAGTAAGTCCTGCGAACTAGATGTCGGGGATGCTAGTGGGGACGGAATACGGTCTAAAGTGTCGAGACGCAGCAACATAGTCGCCAGCAGGCATTCTCCGTATGCAGTAGCATGGCGCTGTGCTGCCAACATCGTCCCGGCAGTTCTCCTGCAACCCCCGATTCAAGGAAGACCTGTCAGTCATGCTGCCTGAGAAGAAGTCTGAGTTTCAGCTCATTGATCGTTTTCGATCGCACGTGACTACTCCGACCAACGTGCTGACAGGCATCGGTGATGATTGCGCCGTGGTGCGTTGGGGAACGACCAACACCGGGCTGATCACCACGGACATGCTGCTCGAAGGCGTCCACTTTGATCTCGCAACAGCGACGCCTCGACAAGTTGGTCGCAAAGCTATGGGAGTGAATCTCAGCGATATCGCCGCGATGGCCGGACGACCTCAGTACGCCGTCGTCAGTCTCGGATTGAATCGCGCGGCGGGACCGTCGCTCGCCGAGGAACTCTTCGCAGGCATGCAGGAGATCGCAGCCGAGTTCGATACGGCCATCATCGGTGGCGATACGAATTCCTGGAACGGACCGCTGGTCATCAACGTGGCCTTGATGGGCGAGCCGACTTCGCGCGGCGCGGTTACTCGTTCCGGAGCCAAACCCGGCGATTGGATCTTCGTCACGGGAGAACTCGGCGGCAGCATTCTCGGTCGTCAGTTTTCATTCACGCCGCGTGTTCGCGAGGCGCTGCAACTGCACGAGCACTCGGCACTCCACAGCATGATGGATGTCAGCGACGGACTGGTCGCGGACCTGTATCACATTCTCGAAGAGAGCGGCGTTGGAGCCGTGCTGTTCGCCGATGCGATCCCCATCAGCGCGGCAGCTCGGGAAGCGACTGCAATCGCAGCGAACTCAGCAGGTTCGTTCAAAGCCCAACAACCGAGAGTGCTCACGCCACTCGATCACGCCCTCAGCGACGGCGAGGACTTCGAACTGCTCTTCACGGTCTCGCCCGATGATGGAGCGAGGCTGTTGCAGTCCTCTCCCCTTTCCTGTCGGTTAAGTTACATCGGACAGATCATCAACGAACCCACCTGCCGACTCAGAGTCGCCTCAGGTGAGGAAGCCCCGCTGCCACGCATGGGTTGGGACCACTCCGTCGGGCAATAAAGTCCGAAGTACCACGATTCGCTGTCCACGCACCAATCTTCTCCGCGAACCCCGCGTCTCTGCGTGAGCCTCGGGTCTTGGTCACAGCCAAGCCCCAAAGACCAACGCCTAATTCGCCGCCGCGTTCTTCAGTTCCAAGCTGAAGTACTCGGGCAGTTCTCCGACGAGCGGTTGGGCATAGTCCAAGAACGCCTTCGTCACACCCATGCCGTCCTTGCTGATGAACTTCGGCGGCATCGGTCGAGCTGCGATCGCGACCTTAGAGAGTTCGATCGTGCCGAAGTTCGTGGCATAGGGCTCGCCAGGCTTCGAGGTGCGATCGATTGTGACCATCACGCCGCTCGTACCCGACTCGGCCAACTTCACCGCTTGCTGTCCGCACGCGAAGGCTTCGTCGATGTCGAGCTTCACCGCACGATCCGCCGCGCACATCTGCAAGGACTCGACGACTTGGAACTCGCCGCGCCAGCCAAACTTCTCCGAGATCATGCGATGCAAGAACATGGCAGCGCTCGTCCCACCCATCGCACCAAATTCGATGTTGCCAAACTTGTCCGTCACCTGAGACGCACTCACCGGCTTGCCGTCCGCGGTCGTAATGCCCTCGCCGCAAACGATGGACACAAAGCCAAACTTCTTATGAGCCTTCTCAACCGCCGCCAAGAAGTTGTCGCGATCGAACGGCACTTCCGGCATCAGAATGATGTGAGGAGCATCCGCCGCATCTCGCTTGGCACAAGCGGCCGCCGCGGGCAGCCAACCAGCACTTCGACCAACCGTTTGAAACACCACGAACTGGTCGACTCGTTGCATGTCGCGAGCCAACAAACCGGCTTGCTGAATGCTCAACGCAACATATCGAGCCGCACTCGGGAAGCCCGGTGTGTGATCGGTTCCAAAGAGATCGTTATCGACCGTCTTGGGAATGCCGACGCCGTGCATCTCGTAACCAGTGCTGCGAGCGTACTCCACAACGCGATGAATCGTGTCCATCGTGTCGTTGCCACCGATCATGAAGAAGTAGCGGATGTCGAACTTCTTCAGCGTCTTCAAAATGGGCTCGAAGTGCTCATCCTTCAGCTTGAGACGACTCGACCCCAGCGCGCTACTCGGTGTGAGCTGCAGCTTGCGCAGCGCGGCTTTGTCGTAACCAGTCAGGTCCAACAACTGGCCCTTGAGCACCCCTTCAATCGCAAACCTCATCCCGAGCACGCGATTGATAGCCTTCGACTTCTGAGCCCCCGCAATGACACCCGCCAACGACGAGTTAATCACCGATGTCGGTCCACCAGATTGTCCAACGAGAGCATTGCCTTTGAGCATGATTGAGTCCTTTCAGAGACGTATTGCCGAGCACCGGCAAGTCATTGATTGATGAAGCATCGAACGCGTTCCCTACGAGGCGAGGTCGTTTAATCGTCCCCCACTCAACCTGCAATCGTTGCCGCTCGAAAGCAACAAGACCAAGAACGTCGCCAGAAACAGCGGCGAAGAGTCCTCACCAAGTCTTTGGTTCAAATTGAGCAACAATCGCGAGCATCGCATCGACCCGAGAGTGCTACATGAGCAAACACCGGCAGATTCAACCTGTCGTCGAGATCTATAAAACTCCGGGAGCCACCCAAAGACCGGTAAGATTTGTTGTCACAACCACCTGCAGCGCTTTGGGCAGCAGTGGAGGAGATTCGTCGTCAGTATCACGGATGGGAATCTAGTACTGAACCTCGACCTTAAAGAGTTCTTACAGTCATAAATGTCGCGAACTTGAGGTCCAGCAAACTGGCGGCAGGTCGCCCGCAGGATGTCGTTGATGCCGACAATCTGGAGTGAGGTCTGCTTTCACTCATCTTCGTCGGACTTATTCCGAACTCCGCCGTGTTTGATGAGCAGTGCAATGAGCTTCTCGTTCTTGCGTCGGATCGCTTCGTCCAAGGGTGTTGCCTGTCGGTAATCATGCGCGTTGATGGTTGCTCCGGCGGCAATCAGTGTTTGGGCAATCTCTGCTCGCCCCCAGAACGCGGCTGCGTGCAAGGCGGTGCTATCCGTGCCTCCGGCGTATTCAGAGCGATTCCGAAGGTTGACGTCGCAACCTGCTTTCAACAGCAAGGCAACGATCTCTTGAAAGTCCATCCCGACAGCGAGATGCAACGCCGGATACCCGTCTGAACGGCAAGTCGCAGCGAGTTTTGAATCGGCGGCCAATTGCTGCTGAACTTCATGCATATCACCGATCGCAACGGCAGAAAAGAAATCGAGCGTCGCTCCGTGCTCGCGCAAAAATCGGATGTTGGCTTTGATCTCGTCGTTCTCTTTGTCGTGAGTCGGATGAATGCTCTCAGCCGCGATCATGATCGGAGTGAGTCCATTCTGCTTCGTGTTAGGGTTCGCACCATGTTCGACCAAGGCGCGGATCAACTCGGGGCGTTTGGACCTGAATGCTAACCAACTCGGAAACGCGCCGATCGCGAGGCACCGATCAAGAAGCTTCTGGCGGATGTCCTCCGGTGCTTGCTTGAACTTCGGATGAGCCAGAATCGCCACTGCGTTTTCAGCACGCCCAAAGTAAGCAGCAACGTCGAGTGCCGTTTGCTCGGTCATAGACTTATCGAAGTCGTCACGCGTTGTTGCGAAGATGTCAACGCCGTGCTCGATTAGCAGCGTGATCGTTTCGGGGACGCCATCATTCGCCGCATAATGCAGTGCGGTTGCGTTGTCGCGAATGATCCAAATACCGGTACGAAATCCTCTCCAAGTGATAAGTGTCTTGAGATCCGCGCCGTTCTCAATCAACAACTTCACGACCTTCGGGTGCGGCAATGCTTCTTCGATAATTGGATAGCCAACACCGCGTTCGAAGTCGTTGACGTCAACATGAAACTCGCGAATGAGGAATTCGCAGATTTCGTGATGTCCGAGCTTCGCCGCGACACGCAGCAAACTGCCGTCCTGAAAATTGTCGGCATACTTTGGCGACTTCCTCAGCACGGCCCGCAGTTGAGCAACATCGTTGCGTTCGATGGCAGAAATCGGGTCATAATTGGCTCCAGCCACCAGTAGCCGATCTGCGATTCGCAGCCAACGCTGTTTGACCTCGCGATCTTCGGCTGCTGCGGCCTCTCGACTGGCACGCTGCAGCGGCGTTTCTTTTCGACCGCCACATTGAAGGGCAAGGTTCGGCGAATACATCAACAGCAATTCGACCAATGCCAAATCATTGGCGAGATGCATCGGAGTGAATCCGCCTTGAGCCCGCGCATTCACGTCAGCGCCGTGTTCCAGCAACCAACGAGTTGCCTCAAGTCGATTGTTCTCCACCGCGACATGTAGTGGCGTATTTTGAAAATCGTCAGTCAACTCGATGAGTCTGGGGTGCGTCTCAAATACGCGAATCGCGTCCGCATCAAGACCTTGCCTCAATAGACCGAACGGCGCAATTGGTTCCATCTTGGGCTCCGAGCGAATCATCTCATTCGACAAAACGACATCTGCCAATTTCACGTTCTGCCGCAAATCGGATTGGACAGGATTTGATCTTTCGCAGTCTCCGCATCCGGTAACGAATGCAATAAGTGCTACATACGCAATGCAGGTCTGATGGGCGGCTTTCATCACGTCACTCCTACTGGTCAATGTATCGGCACTGGCTGCCAGTGACTGTTGTAGCCGGATCGATCCGCCAGCGAGTTACTGCACCTCGTGAATTGGCCGGTTGTCGGCAATTGAAGACCCGCGTGCGCATGAAGGTTTGAGGACTCATCAATAAGCTCCTCGCCTTGTTTGATCCCGCCCTCTCTTCCCTCCTCGAAAGGATTGCCTGATGTCTCGAAGTGCGTTTCGTTTGTTGGCTTTGAACTTTGTGGTCGCGGCGACCAGTGGATATGTCGCTCAAGCTGTGATGGCTGATGTGAAGACTCAGAAGCCCGAGCGACAAGAAGCGGTTGTGCTTAAGGATGATGGGCAAGTCGAAGCTGTTGCGAAGCCAGAGACGAAGAACCCGACGAAGCCCGACTTCACGGGGGCTCCGGAAGCCAGTTGGATTTGGGAAGGCAGCAATCCTCAAGGCTGCTTCCTCAGGACTGAGTTCGAGACCGATGCGAAGTCAGCGGTGCTCGCGGCGTCTTGCGACAACATCATGGAGATCTCGATCAACGGTAAGAAGATCGTCACCAATGACAGTTGGGAATCCCCGAGCATTCTGGATGTCACCGCGCATCTCAAAGCGGGTAAGAACGAGATCTCGGTGAAGGCCGATAACGAAGGCGGCGGAGGTGCGCGAGGCTTCGTGCTCAAGCTCGCCATCACCAAGAAGGATGGCTCGAAGCAGTTCGTTGTCAGTAATGAATCTTGGCAGGCGTCCAAAGCGAAAGACTTCGCTAACACGTCGAAGGCAAAGGCGCTCGCGGCTTATGGAGCGGGGCCGTGGGGCAAAGTGCTCGATGAGCCCGGTCAAGGTGGCGGCGGCGGTTCGCTCAAGGGAAAAGTCCCGCCGGGAGTGTTTCAAGTTCAAGACGGTTTTTCGGTTGAGCTGCTCTATACGGTGCCGAAGGGCGAGCAAGGCTCTTGGGTGAATCTGGGCGTTGATCACAAAGGCCGGCTCATTGCGAGCGATCAAGGCAATCAAGGTCTCTATCGCATCACTCCCGCTCCGATCGGTAGCAGTGAAGAGACGAAGGTCGAAGCTCTCGATGTGAAGATCGACGGCAAGCCAGTCAGCGGGGCTCAGGGTTTGTTGAGCGCGTTCGGGTCGCTCTATGTGTGCTGCAATGGAGGACCGGGCAGCGGGCTCTATCGCTGCACCGACACCGACGGCAACGACACCTATGACAAAGTCGAGAAGCTCAAGGCGTTTCAAGGTGGCGGCGAGCACGGACCGCATGGCTTGCGGCTCAGTCCCGATGGCAAGCATGTCGTTGTGATTGCAGGCAATCACACTCTGCCGCCGTACTCGCAAGCGCGGACTCCGGCTCCTCAGACGATGGGCGGTGCTCGGCCTGAACCGATTCGATCAACTCTGCCTGAAGGCGTCACCAGCCGACTGCAATCGAACTGGGATGAGGACTTGCTCCTCAAGCGTCAGTGGGACGCGAACGGCCACGCGGCGGGCATTCTGGCGCCGGGCGGTTGGATCGCTCAGACCGACCCCGAGGGCAAGCACTGGGAGATGCTCAGCGTCGGCTACCGTAATCCTTATGACATGGATTTCAGCCCCGAGGGCGAGCTGTTCGCTTACGACGCCGACATGGAATGGGACATGGGCTCGCCGTGGTATCGCCCAACGCGGCTCGTGCATGCGACGAGTGGCAGCGAGTTCGGTTGGCGCTCCGGCACCGGCAAGTGGCCGACCGGCTATCACGACAGCTTGCCGCAAGTCGTTGACATCGGGCCGGGTTCGCCGGTCGGTGTAACTTTTGGTACCGGCGCCAAATTCCCGGCGAAGTATCAGAAGGCGATCTATCTCTGCGACTGGACCTTCGGAACGATCTTCGCCGTGCATCTGACTCCGAATGGGGCCAGCTACACCGGCACGAAGGAAGCGTTCGTCGGACGCGCTCCACTGCCGCTGACTGATGCCGTGATCGGACCTGACGGCGCGATGTACTTCACGATTGGCGGTCGCGGTGCTCAATCGGCGCTGTATCGCGTGACCTATACCGGCTCGGAGTCGACCGCTCCGGCGCCTGTCACAAAAGATACCGGCACCGAACTGAGAGCCTTGCGTCGTCGGATCGAATCGCTGCAAGTCGCAGGCAAGTCGTCAATGGAAACCGTGCGTGAGTTGTGGCCGTTGCTTGGTCACTCAGATCGCTTCATCCGTTATGCCGCGCGCGTCGCGTTGGAGTTTCAAGACGTCAAGCTGTGGCACGAGTCGCTCATCAAAGAGACCAACACTGAGACGCTTCTGACGGGTGCTGTGGCCTTAGCGCATGTCGGCGAGCCGTCCTCACGCGACGCGATCACGACCGCGCTGTCGAAGCTCGATTGGAAGAAGCTCGACGAAGCCCAGCGCATCGAGTTGTTGCGTTCCTACGAATTGGTCTTCATCCGCTTGGGTGCTCCGGATCAAGCACTGGCGACGACCGTGCTCAAGCAAATCGACGCGGCCTTCCCAACGAAGAACGCAGCGGTCGATCGCGAGCTAGCGAACGTGCTCGTGTTCTTGAACTCGCCGACGATCATCAACAAGTGCCTCGCGATCATGAATCCGCAAGAAGAGAGCACCGACACGAACGGTCTTTCGGCGGCGGCTGAGGTCTTGGCCCGCAATCAAGGTTACGGCGGCACGGTCGCGAAGGTGCTGAGCAATCAAGTCAACTTGCAGCAGATGCACTACGCGTTCGCGCTCCGCAACATGCGGTTTGGCTGGACGCTGGAGCAACGTCAGCAGTACTTCGGTTGGTACAACGAAGCCGCGAAACGCAGCGGCGGCAACAGCTACCAAAAGTTCTTGATCAACATGAAGAACGAGGCCCTCGCGAATGCCTCTGACAAAGAGAAGAAGGCGCTCGAAGGTGTGTTGAACGTCGCTCCGGTGAAAGAAGCCGAACTGCCAAAGCCGCTCGGCCCCGGCAAAGAAGGCGGCTACTCGATCGACGAGGTCCTCGCTCTCATCGGCCCGAGTTTGAAGAACCGCAACTTCGAAGCCGGAGCCCGAGCCTACAAAGCCGCGCGGTGCGTGAGCTGTCACCGCTTCGACGGAGAAGGCGGCAGCACAGGTCCGGACCTCACGAACGTCGCGGGCCGGTTCACTCAGCGCGACTTGCTGGAGTCGATCATCGACCCGAGCAAAGTGATCTCCGACCAATACAAAGCCTCGGTGATCGAACTGAAGAACGGCAAAGTCCTCACGGGCCGAGTGCTGTCGGAAGTGAACGGCAAACTGACGGTCCTCACCGACCCGGTCGATCACACAAAGATCTCCGAAATCGCCAAAGGCGAAATCGAAGACCTGCAAGCCTCACCCGTGAGCCTAATGCCGAAGGATCTCTTCAATCCACTCAGCAAAGAAGAAGTCCTCGACCTCCTGGCCTACCTCCTCAGCCGAGGCAACCCGAATGACGCCTCGTTCGGAAAGTAGTGGCTATTACACATACAACCAGAGAACGACACGCTGTCGTTCTCCGGTTGTAAGTAAGCTCAATCTCAATGCAGTCTGAACCCCGAACTCCCTGATGCTGACGGACGATGTTCAAGTCATTCGATTCCCACCCATGTTTGGGCGGTAGTTTGAGGGACCTGGCGCTGGATCTATTACCCTGTTGAAGATGACTCACCATATGCTCGGTCAAAGTAGCCGTCATCGCTCCGCGTGACGTGCCTTCCAAGTTTGAGTTCTAACTTAGTAGCAATCGCCGTTGGCAGGTGAGGCCGCTGGTAGGAAGGCTCATCACGCGGAGCGGTGATGGCTACTTTGGCCTGAGTCCGTGCCTCGCTGGAATCTTGGCGTTGATGGAGAATGCGTGCCGCAAAGACTTCGGGGTCATTCGAGGCGCACGTCGACGCTGGCGCTGTGGGCGGTGAGACCTTCTTTGCTGGCCATCAAACGCACGTCGTCGGCTGTCGCGGACAGGGCGGTGGCGTTGTACCAGATGACTGATGACCGCTTGAGAAAGTCGTTGGCGCACAGGCCGTTGGCGAAGCGAGCGGTTCCACCCGTCGGCAAGACGTGAGACGGACCGGCCACGTAATCGCCCAGGGCGACGGGCGTGTGATGTCCCAAGAAGATCGCTCCGGCGTTTTGAATGCGAGCCAACTGGGCTTCGGGATTGGCCGTCGAGATATGGAGATGCTCGGGAGCCATCAGGTCGGTGAGCTCGATGGCCTCATCTTCATTCCGAGCGAGAATCAACGCGCCGTAAGCGTTGAGGCTGACACGGGCCAAGTCGCCTCGCGGCAAGAGTGCGAGCTGTCGTTCCAAGGCGGCTTGCACGGCAGCGATCAGCGGCTCATGCCACGTGATCAACACGCCCGAACCGGGACTGTGTTCGGCTTGAGAGATAAGGTCGCTCGCCGCGAACTCGGCTTGAGCAGTCTCGTCAGCCAGCAAAATGACTTCGCTGGGACCAGCGATGCTGTCGATGTCGACTTCTCCAAAGACGTGCCGCTTGGCCAACGCCACAAACAAATTTCCAGGGCCGACGATCTTGTCGACACGCTCAATGCCCTCAACACCATAAGCCAAGGCCGCCACCGCCTGAGCACCGCCGACTCGATAGACCTCGGTCACACCCAGCTCATGACAAGCCGCCAAGAGGTCGACGTTGTAGCCTCCGAAATCAGAAGGCGGCACGACGACGACGATCTCTTTAACACCAGCAACTTGAGCGGGCACAGCCGTCATCAACAAAGTGGATGGGTACGCCGCCGCTCCACCGGGAATGCAAATGCCGACTCGCTTGAGTGGCAGGTAGCGCTGCCGCAGTTCGACGCGACCAGCCCCTTGCTCGCGCACGACCGAGACCGACTTCGACAACAACGCGGTCTGGAACTCGATGATGTTCGCTCGAATGCGACGTAGGGTGGCGAGGTACTCGGGGTTCGCTTTTGAGTGCGCGACTCGCAGCTCCTCAGCTGTGACTTTCATCGACGTGGCGTCGAGCTGCTTGCGATCCAGCTTGGCGGTGTAGTCGAGTAGCGCAGGCAGCCCTTGCGTTTGCACGTCGTGACAAATGCGTTCGACAACTTGCTGCGGCGAGAGTGGTTCACCGAAGAGTTCGATGGTTCGTTGGCGACCGGCTTCAGAGACGATGTTGCCGCGCGGGCTGAGTTTGTCTCGAAGCTGATCGAGCAACTGGCGAGCGTTTTGTTGACGGCAATCGAGAACAGGGATTTGCAAAGCAGAAGTCATGTGATGCGAATCGCGATGAAAAGGAGGAGGCCGAAACAGAACATCAAGCCGAGTTTTAACGCCCCGCCGGGCATTTTCGCATCTGACAGGTGATGCGTTGAGGCATCCACGCATCAGGTCAGCACAATGGTTCTGACCTTGGTTTGCGCAAAGCAATTCCTAGTGGTCAGTCAGCGAAAGCCTGCAACGCAGGGATTTCATGTGGCAGGTTCCAGGCACGATCTTCAGCGCCGGCGGATTTCATGCATCGCTAGGCGCACTTCCTCATTGAGTCGTGACGAGAGGCCGTGCCGTGCAACTGACTTCTTGGCTGTCTGATGTGACAAATCGTTGGGAGCAATTCCGTCAAACTGGTTCTCGCAAGTCACTACGAGGCCGTCGCCGTCCTGATCGCCAACCATCGCTCGAACAACTCGAAACGCGCGACCTGCTGTCGGTCACCGCGATCGTGGTTCAGAACGAGCTCTACATCACAGCCGGCACGAATGACTCGGTTAGCGTGAAGGCGGGCACGGGCAATCCAGCTCGTGTCGATGTCTACGGCAATAACTCGAAGCTGCCGCTGGGCAACTTCACCGCGAACTCGATCGGCACGATCCGCATTGAAGCAGGCGACGGTAATAACACGATCGACCTGAGCGGCGTGACGTCGACCAACTTCGGAACTTCGCTGCAGATCATCATCACCGCAGGCAACGGCAACGACACGTTCATCGGCAGCCCGGACTTCGCGAACTCGGTCTTGGGTGGTGACGGTGCCGACACTCTGACCGGTGGTAATAAGAACGACACACTCAACGGCGGGAACGGCAACGATTCGATCCTAGGTCTGAATGGCGACGACCTCTTGAAAGGCACCGACGGCCGCGACTCGATCGACGGCGGTACGGGCAATGATTCGGTCGAAGGCGGCGATGGAAAAGACACGTTGCTGGGCGGAGCTGGCAACGATTCGATCAATGGCGGTGCCGATACCGATGACGTTCAAGGTGGACTCGGTAACGACAACCTGACGGGCGGCTCGGGCAACGACACCGTCAATGGCGAAGATGGCAATGATACGGTGCTCGGTGGGTCCGAGGCGGACTCGTTGCTGGGCGGCAAGGGTACGGACTCGCTCAACGGTGAGTCGGGCAACGACACCGTGAACGGCGAAGACGGCGACGACACGCTAGATGGTGGATCGAACAACAACAGCCTGCTGGGCGGTAACGGCAACGACGTGCTCATCGGCGGTAGTTTGAATGACACCGCCATCGGCAACGACGGCGACGATTCGATCTACGGCGGCAGCGGAGACGACAGTCTGTTCGGCGACTCGATTGATCCACTGGTCGTGGCCTTGGGTAACGATGTCATCCGAGGTAACGCGGGCAATGACACAATCAGCGGTGGCGGTGGACGCGACACACTCGATGGCGATGTTGGCAATGACTTGATTCAAAGCGGCGACTTCGACCCAACTCAAGTTCCAATCGTCCGCATTAACAATCCCGCCAACGTCATCGAAGGATCTGTCGGTCAGACGACCACGGTGAGTTTCGTCGTGAGCTTGAGCATCCCGTCGACCAAGACAGTGACCGTGCAGTATGCGAGTGCGAATGGCTCGGCAGTTGGTGGCAGCGACTTCACGTCAGCTGCGGGGACAGTGCAATTCGCACCGGGAGTGACATCGCAAACAATCAACGTCACGGTCACCGGTGATGGCCAACTCGAAAGTGATGAGAACTTCTTCATCCGCCTGTCGAATCCAGCCAATGCCATCATCGGAGATTCGGAAGGAACAACATTCATCCTCAACGACGACGGATGGCAAGCCGTTGGACCGGCACCAATTCAAGTCGGTGCGAATAACGCTTTCGATGGATGTATTCAGGCGATGGTGCTGCATCCCACCAATCCTGATATCGCCTACATCGGTGCCGTGAATGGTGGCATTTGGCGAACCGACAATGCGACAGCGGCTTCGCCTCATTGGGTGCCACAAACAGACTTCTTGGGTTCATTGTCAATGGGAGCGTTGGAGTTCGATCCCACGGATCCCAACAGCCAAACATTGGTCGCGGGCTATTCCCGCTTGAGTAGCTTTGCAGCCGTAGGCACACCTGAATTGGGAATGCTGCGCACCACAGACGGAGGAGCGACTTGGACGCCGATTGCTCCTGCGAATCTGCAAAACCAAAGCATCACCAGCGTGGCCGCTCGCGGCAATGTGATCATGGCTGCGTCGGACAACACCTGGAATTTCACGGGTGGCTCGGGACTCTTCCGCAGCACGGATACCGGGGCGACGTTCCAACTGATTTCAGGCTCAGCAGGCACGGGACTACCAGCCGGACAAGTGACTGATCTGGTCGGCGACCCTGGGAACAGAAGTCGCTTCTATGCGGCAGTTCGCAACTCAGGCATCTTCCGCAGCGATGACTCCGGCGCGACATGGGTCGATGTCACCGGCAGCATCAACACCATCGGTCGGACCACCGAAAAAATCGAGATGGCGATCCATAACTCGCCACAAGGCAATGTGGTTTATGTCTTCACGTTGGACGCCAACGCAGCGACGGGCTTATTCCGTTCGTCGAACGCGGGCGCCACCTGGACGGCATTGGATACTCCCAATACCGGCGGTCAAACGGCCCTGCACTGCTCGATCGCTGCTGATCCCACAAATCCGAATTTGGTCTATGTCGACGGAGTCTCTCCTCCACAGCGCATTGATGCGACTCGTGCCGCGGGATCACAAATCACAAGCTTGGCTCCACAGGGGCATTCGGATTCTCGTGAGATGGCCTTTAGCGCCGACGGCCTGCTCTGGGACTCCGGTGACGGCGGCATCTTCCACATGGCCAATGTCGCCACAGCCGCCAGCGGCAACTGGCTACCTGCCGAAGGCGACATGCAGATCACCGAGATTCACGGTTTGGCCTATGACCGAACTTCGCGAGTTCTGTTTGCGGGAACTCAAGACAATGGCACCAGCGTGCAATCGGCACCGGGTTCCAGGGTCTGGAACTTCTTCAGCGGCGGTGATGGTGGCGACGTGGCTGTCGACAACATCACGCTCGCCGGAGCGAACCAGTCCATTCGCTACTTCAGCTCGCAAAACCTAGGCGGCATCAGACGAGCAACCTATGACGCGAGCGGTGCCCTGGTGCCAAATAGCACCGTCGGTTTGAGACTGACCGTGCAGAACAACGGCCCCGCGATCGCTCCTCAATTCCGAACGCCCATCGAACTCAACGCCATCAATCCGCAACGTCTCATTATTGGTGCGTCTAATTCAACGTATGAGTCACTCGATCAAGGCGCCACGTGCGTTGAGATCGGTCGAGGCGTGGGAGTGAATGGCAGCATCGAAGATCCGATCGCTTACGGCGGTACGTTGAACGGCGTTCCCAATCCCGACGTGCTTTATGTCGGTTCGAACAACCGAGTCTTCGTGCGAACGGCTGCTGGTGGCCCATTGGCCGCGACAGCCGCTGCGTTCCCCGGCGGTTCGGTTGGGGACATTGTTCTCGATCCAAACAACTGGAATACGGCTTACGTGCTAGGTTCGAATGGCCTGTTTGTCACCAACAATGCCGGCGCGTCTTGGTCGTCGCTCACGGGCAATCTCGATCTCAGTAACGCGTTCGAAGTGAAGTACATCCCCGGAGCAACTCCGGCTTTAGTGGTTGGCAACATCAGCGGTGTGTTCCGCATGTTGATCAGTAACCCTGGTGCATGGACCGAACTGGGAGCCAGCTCTCTACCGAATGCCAACGTCTTTGAACTCGAGTACGACAACACCAACGACATTCTCTACGCCGCGACATTTGGGCGAGGCGCTTGGGCCTTCTCAGGAGCCAGTCTTGGTGAGCAGATCAATAACCCCGTTGCAGGCCAAGGCGGCATTGTGATCTTGTCGGCCGCCGGAGATTCGATGACCGGCGGCGACGGCAATGACACGATCGTTGGCTCGGGAGGTGACGACACTCTGCATGGTGATCTCGGTGATGACAGCCTCTTGGGAGGCGGCGGTGTCGATGACATCACGACCGGCGGTGGAAACGACGTGACCGATGGTGGTGATGGTGAAGACACCGTGACGGGCACTGGTTCGGGATCTCCGACGCTGGGCGGCGGCGCGGATAGCGACACGCTCATCATCAATCCGTTTGCGACAGGTACTAGCTCGGGTGGCGGAGCGATTTCGACCGATGGTGCGGACAAGGTTTTGATCCAAGGCACCAGCGGCAACGACACCTTCACGCTCAGCCAAACAGGGACATCGCTGAGGATCGCGACGACTCGCGCCACGATTACTCTGGCTGCCAGCGTGCGGTCCGTGACGATCTCCGGCGGAGCCGGCAACGATGTCATCAACATGAGTGACATCAATCGCATCTTGCCGACCGCAGTCACGTTCGATCTCGGTGATGGCAACGATCGGTTTAACGGCAACAACGCGAAGCCTCAGCGAGTGCCGCTGCAAGTGCTGGGTGGCAACGACAACGACACGCTCACTGGCACGGCTGGCGGCGACAACTTGCAGGGCGGCGACGGCAACGACTCGATCGTGGCCAACGATGGTGATGACACCGTGAAAGGCGGAGTCGGTAACGACACGCTTGTGGCCGGCAAAGGCAACGACAGTGTGCTCGGCGAAGGCGGTGTCGACAGCATCACTGGCGACGACGGCAACGACAGCCTCATGGGCGGTGACGACAACGACATCATCAATGGCTTCGCGGGCAACGATCTCATCAAGGGCGAAGGCGGCAACGACACGCTCTTTGCTGGTATCGGCAACGACCGGATCGAAGGTGGTACGGGCAACGACACCATTCGAGGCCATGAAGGCAACGACCTGCTGCTCGGTGGTGACGGCGACGACACGCTGCGCGGCGATGCTGGTGACGACACCATCAATGGCGGCGACGGCAATGACACGATTGATTCTGGCGACGGCAGCGATCTCGTCACTGGAGCCAACGGAAATGACACCATCGACGGGGGTAACGGAAACGACACGCTGATCGGCGGAGATGGCAACGATGTCATCACAGGCGGCATCGGCAATGACATCCTCACCGGCGATGACGGCGACGACACGCTGATTGGTGGAGGCGCCACCGACAAGATCGCTGGCGGTGACGGCACCAACAACTTGACCTCGAACTCAGCCAGTGAGATCGACGAAGCCTTCGTCATTAACGCGTCACTGTTAGCTCTGCTCAATCCGATCTAAGAGCGTGGCCATGCTCTCTCGAAGCATGGCCATCTCATGCCGATCAGCATCAGACGCAAATCGTGAAGCACGCTTCAATTTGTCTCGAATCACAGTGATTTCGGGCATGCTGAAAACGTGCGCTACGACATTCATCAGGGCGCTTGTGGTCCGCCGGTTTTGATTTGATCGGTTCAAGGACTGGATAAAGCATCCGAGCTAGGCGCGAGTCCCCGTAGTTTTGAATTGCCAGTTTATTCGAATCCCTTGTTGATCGCGCTGCTCGTTCCAAATCGCGAATTCGTAGGTCCGGATTGGCGAGTGGACGCTGCGTCGGCCGTAGCCGTGAAGTACACGATGCCAGACCAACATCCCAATCGCCACTTCGACCACAAGGCCTACCACCGGCGCCCCAAATCGTCCCAACGCGCAACATGCCGAGTCACAACACCAGAACAACCATGACTCTGTAATGTCCAAGCCAATAAGTTAGCGTTCGGCGGCTGATCGCCTTTCATTGGAAGGCGACTTCTCGGATGTAGCATGAGCACTCGGACTAATGGAGCACGGATCGATCTCAAGTGGCAACCGCATCGGCTGGATTGAGTGCTTCGATGACGATCCTCACGAGGTTGCTACGATCCAGACACAGCTGCTCTCTGATGTTGTCGGAATCATTCCTATGTCTTCGCCGATCACCGCTGAATCCGAAGCTGATGACAGTCTCGCCATGAAACGCGAGCGACTGTTGTCCGTGCTTCGAAGTTACGGATCAGTAGCAGTGGCGTTCTCGGCGGGAGTTGACAGTACCGTCGTCGCGAAGGCCGCACAGATCGCGTTGGGTGATCGAGCGATTGCTTTGACAGCTGTCAGTCCCAGCCTGGCTGCAGGCGAACTCGATGAAGCGAAGTCGTTAGCAGCGCTGATCGGAATTCGACACGAGATCGTCGAAACGACCGAGTTCCAAAACACAGACTATCTCCGCAATCCGACAAACCGCTGTTACTTCTGCAAGACGGAGCTGTATTCGCAGGCCGAGCGACTGCTGCCGCGCTGGGGACTGGCGGTGTTGGTCAACGGTGCGAATCTTGATGATCGTGGAGATCATCGACCGGGTATGGTCGCCGCCACCGAGCATCAAGTTCGCAGTCCGTTGATTGAAGCTGAACTCACGAAGGCCGACGTTCGGCAGCTCGCTCGAGCTTGGGAGCTGCCTGTTTGGGACAAGCCTGCGATGCCATGCTTATCCAGCCGCATCGCCTATGGAGTCGAAGTTACAGCCGAGCGAGTGCGACGCATTGATGCTGCCGAGCAATTCCTGCGCGAGCAGCTTGGTACCGGCGAACTTCGAGTGCGACTGGAAGCGAACGAACTGGCTCGCGTTGAAGTGCCGCTGGAGTTCGTGGCCACGCTGGCTGCTGCTCCACAACGAAAGTTGGTGGCTGAGAAGTTGCGATCGCTTGGCTTTCGCTGTGTGACTTTGGACTTGGAAGGCTTTCGCTCGGGCAGTCTGAATGCCGTCATTCCACCCGAAGACCTGCTCGTGCAATGGCGGCCTGTGTAAGAACGATTGCGTCTAACGCGGCGACTACTGACGACCAACTTCTCGCACGCCGTTGCCCTTGCGGTTCGTCAAAGTGTCGCCGAGATCCGCTCTTGCTTGCTCAGCCAATGCTTGAAGTCGCGAAACAACATCAGGGTGATCAGCGATGACATTCTTAGTCTCGGACGGATCGTCATGCAGATTGAACAGCGATAATTCGATGTGCGCGACTCGATAGCCGTGCCGACTCGCGATGCCCGCCAAGCCCGACTGATCCATCGACTTGGGCTGCATGTTCGCGAAGTTGGCGGGCTTGCCATTGAGTCCCGGCGGTCCATTGACTGTCAAATAGTCGTGAGGCAGATGCAACTTCCACGGGCCTTGCCGGACTGCCTGCAACTCTTCGCCAGCGTAGAAGTAATAAGAATCACGCGGTGACTTGGCGTCGTGACCGCTCGTCAGCAGCGACACCAAACTCAGGCCATCAATGCGATTGTTCGAAAGCTTGCCGCCCGTCAATTCGGCGACGGTTGGGATCAGGTCCACGGTTGCCGCGATTTCGTCGCACGTTCGCCCGGCGTGAATCTGTCCCGGCCAGTTCATGATGCATGGCGTTCGCATGCCGCCTTCAAATGTCGTGAGCTTGCCTTCGCGCAAACGGCCCGCCGAACCAGCGTGATTGCCATACGACAAGAACGGTCCATTGTCGGAAGCGAAGATGATCAAAGTCCGCTCGCGCAACTTCAGCCGATCCAATGTTCCCACGATACGACCAACGGAGTCGTCCAGTTCTTCCACGACATCGCCATAGATTCCGCGACCCGACCGACCCTTGTAGGCGTCGTTCGAGAAGATCGGCACATGCGGCATCACGTGCGGCACATACAAGAAGAATGGTTGCTGGTGATGCTGTTCGATGAATGTCACGGCGCGATCGGTCAGCCGGCGCGTAAACTGCGATTGATCAGGCTCTTCTTCAATAATCGTGTCGCCATTCATCAGAGGCAGCGGCGGAATGTCCTTCACGACCGGATGCTTGCGACCGTTGTCGTTCGAATACGGAATTCCGAAGAACTCGTCGAACCCATTTCGCAGCGGCGAGAACTTTGCTCGATGGCCTAGATGCCACTTACCAAAGATGGCCGTCACGTAACCGCGTTGTTTGCAGAGTTCGGGAAGCAGCAGTTCGTTCTCGTGAATGCCGACGTTGCTCTGGTGATTAAGAGCACCATGCAGTCCCACTCGATTGGCATAGCACCCCGTCATGAGCGCCGCGCGAGACGCCGTGCAGACGGCTTGGCTGACATAGAAACTGGTGAACCGCAGACCTTCGCGAGCCAACCGGTCCAAGTTCGGAGTCTTGATGTCCGTGGCACCAAAACAGCCCACGTCTCCATAGCCTTGATCGTCGGTGAAGATCAAAACGACGTTCGGACGCTCGGGCCGATCTTTGGCCACAGCCGTTGTCGCAATCACATGACTCCCGGCCATCAGCGCGATCGCTAGCCAACATCCACGCAGCAATCCCATACCGACCTTTCTTTGCGAATAGCGACGAGACAACGAGTGCCCCGATTCATGCCGATCGCACTGCACTGATCTCTGTAGCGACGGTAGCGCGGTCTCGACTTGGAGTGTTCGAGCGGCATCGATTGCCGCGACACATGGAGGAGATGCGACGATGCCTGAGTGTCGCATCTCCCGCTTCAAGTTCTGGAAGAGTGCTACTTCTGTCGGCCTTCAATTGCGGCCAACAAGATGCCCGAGGCCAGCAGCAACAGCGGGTTGTACGGACAGCCTTCGTTGATTCTCACGTTGAGCTTCAGCACGAACGGATTGAAGTTCTGCTTGAACTCTGCGACCTGCACTTCATGCGAGTCGATGAGGTGGAATGACTGCGGGATCAAGTTCGTCAAGAACCGACGCAGCAAGGCCATCAGCATGCTGTCTTCTTGAATCTTGCCGATCACACCGTCGTTGCCATCGAGCACTTCCCACGAGTCACGCAAGATCGAAGCCCAGCCTTTGCGGCGCAGCGCACCGAGCTTCTCGCCGGTCTTGCTGTCGATGACGTCGTAACTGGCACTGAAGTCGACGACCTTGCGAGCCTGAATGCTGAGGTACTCGGACTGCTGCGTTTCGTCGGTAAAGACGCGAATGTCTTCCTTCAGCTTGAAAGCCTTTTGCTTGCTGTAGCCGATCAAGCCCCCCTTCGAGTTATAGACATGAAATGCGGCTCCAAAGAGCGTGAAGAACTTGCGACGAACCAAGAACTCGACTTGAGCCATGTGTGCCCTAACTCGAATGAGGACGTTGATACGCAGCCGCTACTACCAAGCAAGCGGCTTCTTCCAAACGCTGCGCAGGTCGTTGATGTCTGCGTCGATCAGAGTCTGAGCACCGGTCGTGATGGTGACCTTGCCGCCTGATGTCACTCCGCCGAGTTCGAGCAATGGCACGTTCGCGAACTGAGCCTTCAAGGCCGCTACGGAACTCGGCGTGACTTCAACGAGGAACCGGGTATTGCTTTCTGAGAACAGCGCGACGAGCGGGTTGCTGCTCACGCTTGCGATGTCGAGCTGCACTCCGAGTCCGCCAGCGAAAGACATCTCGGCCGCAGCCGCAGCGAGGCCGCCTTCGCTTAAGTCGTGACAGCTTTCGATGAGGCCGGCTTTGATCGCCGCATGCACGGCTTTGAAGACTTGCGGGGCGAGCTTGAGATCGACCTTCGGTACTTCGCCACCGCTCAAGTTGTTGACGAGCGAGTAATGCGAGCCGCCGAGTTCGTCCTTTGTCGCGCCAATGAGGAAGACTCGATTGCCGGCGGCTTTGAGGTCCATCGTCACGGCTTGCTCGATGTTTTCGATCTGACCGAGAGCACTGATCAGCAGCGATGACGGAATCGCAACCGTCTTCTTCTCACCGTTCTCGAAGTACGAGAACTCGTTGTTGAGCGAGTCTTTGCCGCTCACGAACGGAGTGCCGAACGCGATCGCCACTTCTTGGCACGCGATCGCGGCGCGGACCAGCGAACCGAGCGTCTCGGCGCGTTCGCAGTTGCCCCAGCAAAAATTGTCGAGGATCGCGATGCGCGACGGATCGGCTCCGACCGCGACGCAATTACGCATCGCTTCGTCAATGGCTGATGCCGCCATCCAATAAGTGTCGAAGTCGCCGAAGCGCGGATTCATGCCGTTTGAGATCACGAGACCTCGGTTTGAACGCAGATCCGGTCGCACAACAGCGGCGTCCGACGGGCCGTCACGCAGCACGCCGATCAGCGGCTTCACAACGCTGCCAGCTTGCACTTCATGGTCGTACTGGCGGATGACCCACTCCTTCGAGCAGACATTCCATGAACCCAAAATGGCTTTGAGGTCATCGTCAAAACGCGGCTTCGAAGGTGCGTTCAACGGCTTCACGGCCGGCATTTGATATGTCGCTTTTCTGACAACTGGCGGGCGGCCTTCGTGCAGAAAACTCATCGCGAGATCCGCGACGACGTTGCGTTTGTAGGTCAGCACGAGTCGATGCGAGGTCGTGAATTGTCCGATCGCGGCAGCCTCAACGCCTTCCGAGGCGCAGAGCATGCGGAACTGATCCCAACATTGCGGCGGCACGGCGAGCACCATTCGCTCTTGAGCTTCCGAAATCCAAATCTCGGTGTAGCTCAGTCCCGAGTACTTGAGCGGTGCGTTTTCTAACCACACTTCGGCACCGGTCTCTTCGCCCATCTCGCCGACGGCACTGCTGAAGCCACCCGCGCCACAATCGGTGATCGCGTGATAGAGATTGAGATCGCGCGCTCGCAGCACAACGTCCATCAGCATCTTCTCGGTGACGGCATTGCCGATCTGCACCGCACCGCCGGAGAGGCTCTCGCTCTCTTCGGTGAGTTCCGCTGATGAGAACGTCGCTCCGTGAATGCCGTCGCGACCCGTGCGTCCGCCGACCGCGACGATGAGATCGCCGGGCTCAACCTTCTTGAAGCATTTATCAACGGGGATCATCGCGACGTTGCCGCAGTAGACGAGCGGGTTTCCGAGATACCGCTCATCAAAGAAGATGGCCCCATTCACCGTCGGGATGCCCATGCGATTGCCGTAGTCGCGGACGCCCGAGATCACTCCTTGAGCGACCGTCTTTGGATGCAGGACGCCCGGCGGCAAGTCGTTGTGCGAGATGCTCGGCGGTGCGAAGCAGAAGATGTCCGTGTTGCAGACGGGCTTCGCGCCCATGCCCGTGCCGAGCGGATCGCGGATGACTCCGCCCAATCCGGTGTTCGCTCCGCCGTAAGGTTCGAGTGCCGACGGGTGATTGTGAGTCTCGACTTTGATGCAGACGTTTTGCGTCTCATCAAACTTCACGATGCCCGCGTTGTCCTTGAAGACGCTGACGCACCAATCGTCGGCCCCGGCTTGCTGCCGCAGCGTTTGAGTGGCGGCAAAGATCGTCTCCTTGAGCATGTTCTTGAACTGCCGCGTGCCGCGTTCGTCGGTGTATTCGACGCGCCCTGCGAGCGTCTTGTGCGAGCAGTGTTCGCTCCATGTTTGAGCGACGGTTTCGAGTTCAACGTCGGTCGGCTCGCGCCCGAGTTCTTCGAAGTAGCGGCGGATCGTCCGCATCTCTTCAAGCTGTAAGTAAAGTTGCCCCTCTTTGCTGAGCCGTGCGAGCGCCTCGTCATCCAGCCCGCGAATGGCAACGTGCCCAAGCTTGAACTCGTACTTGCCGCCGACCGAGATGTGATCCATCTGCAACGGCCCGACGACGACATGCTCGATCGCGTCGTTCGACAGCACCTTCGCGCCGATGCGCTTCAACTCCGCCGCCGAGGCATCGCCATTGAAGAGGTATTTTCGACAAGTCGCGATCGCTTCGACGGGCAGTTTACGAGCCTTCAGCGTCTGCAACGTCGAGTGCGCGACGTTGTCCGTCACACCGGGCTTGAAGAGCACGTTGAGCAACTGCCCGTTCGCCGTCGCTCCATCATGACCTTTGCCGAGCAACCGAATCGTTGCGGTCTCGGTCACGGGATCGACGAGCATTGTCTTGCTGATCTGAGCGACGGTGCCTTCATCGAGATCGCCTTGCAGCAAGAATGACCGAGTCGCCGCGACAGAACTGACGCTCGTCAGCCCGAGCCCTTTGCTCTCGGCGAGTACTCGCTGACCGTCCCGATCGACTTCCCCTTGAGTGGGCCGAATCTCAACTTCCCAAAGCATGTTTGACTTCAATCTTCTATGTGATGTGTGACGGTCGCGACGCAGACGTCATTGTCCGATTGGTCTCGTGCGCCCCACGTGCCTCAGCAAATTCATAGGACGAATGGGACGAACGAGAATTGTCTCATCAGCGATTCAGAGCCTGCAAAACGCGAGTAGGTTGATGCCCGTGCCAGAGCCCGTAAAGCGATCGGTCACGATGTTTCAGGCGGCTTGATTCTCGGACGATGGGGCCGTCAAATTCGGTAGCTGCGACGGCCCGTCGCGGTTTGGCCAGCGGCAACTTGTCGCGGTTTGATGTTCAACCCAAGGTTTGAGTCTGTGGAAATCACAATCAACGGCGACGCAAAGACCATCCCGGATGGGCTGACGATTGCGGGCCTTTTGGAACTGCTAGGAAAGCAGTCGAAATATCTGGCTGTGGAACGCAATCGCGATCTTGTGCCGCGCCCCCGCCACGCCGAATGCCCGCTTCAAAACGGCGACCAGATTGAAATCGTGACCCTTGTTGGTGGCGGCTAGATCATGGCGGAAAAGCGTTCCAAATTGGTTTGCTGGTTGTGGCTGATGCTGAGATTCTCGCTCTGCGCCTGGGCCGGTGCGGCGATGTTGTTCGTGGTTTCCGTCGTACGAGAAGTCACCACGCCGTTTGAAACGCTCGTTAAGAACCAGCTTGTCGCTCTGAGGTTTCCGGTCTTCTACCTCTTCGGCTTCACGCTGGTCGGCGTGGGCCTGGCGACATCTTTGTTACTGACGCGATGTCAGAGCAGACGCCTTCGAGCCCTGCGTTGGATTGCGGGACTCTGCGGAGCCAGCCTGGCTCTCATGCTGTTTGATTACCTGCGAGTCTATCGGCCACTTGAAGAGATGGTGCTTTCTCCGAAGTTCGTCATCCCGCCGGAGTTCTTCAGCATCCACCAATGGTCCAAGTGGCTCAATCTGATCACGGCACTGCTTTGCCTGACCGCTGCTGGCATCTCTGTCTGTGACCAGCCGGATGAAGGCGTTGCTTAGGTGAGGCCCCCACGTCCGACAGTGCCGCCGGGGCGTGGTGCTCTGATGATCGGTTCGTCCTCCTCGTATTCACTTCGCACTGTGTTGCTTCAAGACTTGAGCAACCTGCTTCCAGCCGAGTGTCTTGGCGAGGTCGAAAGCTGTCTTGCCCTTGTTGGTCTTGGCTGACGGATCGGCTCCGTGCTTGAGCAACGTCTTAACTCCAATCGCTGTGCCGGCCATTGCCAGCGAATGCAGCATGGTGAGTCCATCGTCATCGGCAGATGTCGCGTTGTCGGGATCCTCTTTGAGGAACTTGGCCAACGACTCTGCCATGTTGATGGCCATGGGGTGCTCGGCGTCGGGATTGACCGGTTCAGGTTTCTTGCCAAAGAGCCGCGCGAAGAAGCCCTTCTTCTGGGACGCTTCGAAATCAGGTACGAGTCGAATTGCAGACGGATCGCCGAAGTCGAGTCCCCATGCTCCATCGTGCTCGGCTCGTTCGCGTTTGCTCATTCGAGAGCGCAGTAGATTGATCGTAAAGCCGCCGTGAGCTGCTCCGTTAAAGACATACATCCAATCCGAAATCCCGTTAAGCGGTACGTCGACCTTGTCGCCTTCACTGACCGACTTCAGCCAGTTCGGTGAGTTCATCAGCGTGCCTGTAATATCGACTCCATCAAAGCCGATCTCCGTAATCCACATGTGCTCGACGCCGGCAGCTCCCTCGTGTTCCGCAATCTCTGGCGGGTCTTGAAACGGAACCTTCACCGCAAACATGTCAAAGGCTGGAATGATGCGGCGGTACTCCCAACTCAGCTCGCGCCAAAAGTAGCGAAAGGTCTCGCGAGCCTTCTCCGTCGCAGCTTGCATCTCGGGGTCGTTGTCTTTGCTGAAGTAAACCTGTGCCATCTGGTGAGCCCTTTGAGTGAGTGACGCAGTCAGCCATGTGCTTAGATCCTGGCAAAGTCATCGACCGCCAGAATCGAGCGTCGTAACTGAACGTTGTCTACTTGGGTATCGAGCGAAGTTCTCCGCAGCCGGAGCACGTAAAACGTCGCCTTCGTCACTCCCCGACGGATGAGGCTTATCCAGGGATGAATCGACCGCGAATTTGGTCACTCACGTCGGCGTTGGGAAATCCACAGACTGCGACGCAAGCCTGCCGACTCCTGACGCAGGCGTATCGCAGACAGGCTGTGGTTGGCGAGCCTTCCAGGATCACACGACGTAGGTTCTCGCCATACGGAATCCCATGTCAGCGGCATGTTTGCGAGATCGATCGTGATTGCAGTTCAGCAACGCTGCTCGTTGGTATGAGAGTAGTCGCGACTGACTCAGACAATACGTCGGTCGTCGAATGAGTGACCGTGCTTGTTCCCAATCCAGGTTTGAGAACGGCAGTAGTGCATGGTCTGGTTGAAATCCGCCCGAGGCACGACGAGCAACCCCGCCCAGCATCCGGCCTGAAAGTTGGGCTCATCGCAAAACCGTGGGGGTAACTGGTATCAGCCGACGAGTCGGACTTTGGTGGTGTGAAGTGTTTCGATTCTCAGGATGAAGTGATTGCGGTTGCGGTAGCCGTAAGCTCGGC
>OMIV01000239.1 GCA_900299185.1 Planctomycetaceae bacterium | reverse complement strand
GTGCATCGCTGGTGTTGAAGGACCATTGAGCGACCATGTTCTCAGCCGAAGCCTTACCGCCAAGTTGCTCAAGCGACAGAGCCGTTTTGGAAAGTCGAACGTCGTCAATCAGTCCGTCCCAGCGAGCACGAGCTGCGCTGTCTCGATCACCAACGACGACTGCAAACGGAGTCGTAGCGATGTTCTTAACGTGCAGAGCGACGGTCGCCGTTTTCCATTCGGCGTTGGGAATCGAGAGGTCGCGAACGAAGAACTGAGCTTGTCCATCCGTGCCTTTGGCCAGCTTCACCGAAACCGCGACGGCATAGGGGCGATCGAGTTCGAGATGCAGATAGGACGCGACGACTTCGTAAGCGATCTGATTCGTCGCTCCCGTCTCGCCGATGATCTGTAGGACCAAGTTGCGAGGTTCGTACTTCGACTTCGCACTGGAAACACCAAAGTTCCAGCCGACCTTCGCATTGTTGCCATCCCACTGCGAGACGATCGTTCGCACGTTGGCATCGGGATAAATCGACTTCAGCAAGACGGTCGCTTCGACAGTGAAGTCACCATCGAACTTGATTGCTTTAGGGTCAGCCTTCCATTGCGGAGACGTGCTCGCACCACGGATGTCAGCCGCGGGACTAGATGTCGCAGCAAACGCCGAGGTCAGAGTTTCGGTAACAGGTTCAGTCTTCGGAGTCTGCTTCAGGAAACTCAGGGCGGCGGCCAGCTCGGCATCATCCAGAGCACGACCATAAGACATCCGCCAAGCTGTCTGAGCCGCTGCAACAAAGGGGTCCGTTCCCGGCGATCGCTTAGCGACCACGGCATCGACGCGACTCGCAAAAGCCTTCGCTCGCGACATCGGCCAAACGCCATTCACCATCAGCAAAGACTGAGTTGGAGTTGTTGTTACATTGCGTTTCGCCGTGCTGTTGAAGCCGTCAGCGGCATCGAATGAATCCAGCAACGGATCGGGGCTGTTCCGCATTTGCTTCGTGAAGATCGATCGGCGAGGAGCCTTGGCATCCACACTGGGGCCGCCTGAAGTCAGCTCCAACTCACCGGACGCAGCGAGCATGGCATCGCGAATTTGTTCGGCATCCAATCGTCGCACATCCCAATGCCAACGCATTCGATTCAGAGGATCGACGCGCTGACCAAGCTCTGCTTGAGGATGCTTTGCAGCCTGTCGATAAGCCGACGACAGCACGATCATGCGACGCAGAGTCTTGAAGCTGCCGTTGCTGTCGAGGAAGGCTGAGGTCAGCCAATCGAGCAGTTCAGGATGCGAAGGCTGTTCGCCCAAGTGACCGAAATCACTTGAGGTCGCGACCAAGCCGGTACCAAAAAGATTTTGCCAAACTCGATTCGCCATCACGCGCGGAGTCAGTGGGTTGTCGCGCGATGTCAGCCACTTCGCGAGTGCCGCCCGTCGCCCGGTCGATGTCACGCCTGATGCCAGCGGAGTGATCTCGGCAGGTTCAGGGTTAAAGACCGACAATACGCCGGGAAGAACATCTCGACCTTTACGATCGCCCGTCATGATGGTCTTGGCTGGCACCGCGCTGGCATCAACCACGGTCATCGCCAAAGGCAACGAACCCGGCTTCAGTGAGTCGAACTTCGCCAGTTCCGCAGTGAGTTCATCAACTCGCTTCTTGTCTTCGTCTTTGAGCTTGGGCTTATCCGTTTCGAGATAGATCTGCCGATTCATCAAGTCCATCAACTGGTGTTCGAAGGCCGTTCGCTCGGATGATTGCTTGTCGGCAATGCCGCGAATGTCTGGCGGGAACTTGTTGACTGCGGACGCTCGCGCACGATTCACATAAGGCTGCTTGATGCGATCAATTTCTGCTCGAATAGCTGCCGTCGCTTGCTCCCATTCAGCCTGCTTACGTCGATGCTCGGCCAGCTTGGCGGCCTCGACCACAGGCGTTTCGTCCTGCGGCAAGATCGATGAGAAGTATGCCTGCAAACGGAAGTAGTCGGCTCGCAAGATGGGATCAAACTTGTGGTCGTGGCACTTCGCGCAACCGATCGAGAACCCCAAGAAGACTTCTCCGGTGACGTCTGTCAGTTCGTCGAGAATCGCTTGCCAATGAGTCCGCGCGTCGCGTTGGTTGTACTCATACAGATAGAGCCGCCAATAACCGGTCGCCGTCAACGCGTCAGGGTTCTGAGGATCAAGCTCGTCGCCCGCGATCTGCTCAGAAATGAATTGCCCCAGCGGCTTATCCGCATTCAACGAACGAATGACATAGTCGCGATACCGCCACATGTCCGTGCGGAAGTCGTCTTTGCGATAGCCATCGGACTCGTTGTAGCGAATCAAATCGAACCATTGCCGAGCCGCTCGTTCGCCATAGCGTTCGCTCGACAGCAACCGATCAACCAGCTTTTCGTAAGCATCCGGCGTCTCGTCATTCACGAAGGCTTCGATCTCTTGAGGCGTCGGCGGCAGACCGATCAGATCAAAAGTCACGCGACGAATGAGCGTGGCTTTGTCAGCGTCCGGTGCCGGAGCGAGTTCGGCAGCTCGCAGCTTTGCCACGATGAACCGATCGATGTCACCGCGAGACCATGTATCATTTGCGACACTTGGTACATCGGGACGAGAGATCGGCTGAAACGCCCACCACTTCTTATCCTCGTCCGAGATCCCCCGGCCACCGCGCGACTTACCGGCCTTGCTGATCTCTGCTGGCCAATACGCCCCGTCTTCGACCCACTTGGTCAAGACCGCGATTTCCTCTTCAGACAACTTCCCGTCCGGCGGCATCTCGAAGGACTCGTAGTTGATCGCTTCGATGATCGCGCTCTTCTTGGGATTGCCGGGAACGACAGCCGCCCCAGACTCGCCGCCTTCCAACAGAGCCTCACGCGAATCCAATCGCAGTCCGCCCTTTTGCTTCGTATCGCCATGACACTTCACGCACTTGGCAATCAGCAAGGGCCGAACGTTGGACTCGAAGAACTTCTCTTTCGCAGGATCACGGTCCTGATCTGCAAGGAGTTCCGGCGTCAGCATCAGCACAACAGCCAGACAGCCCAACCAATTAGCAACGCGAAGCATTTTCTACGTCCTCCAAAAACACGCACCTCGCTGAAACGACTGTGTTTCAGCGAGGTGCTCAGCAGTCTGAAGACTGTGCGTTATCGAGTGAAGCGTGATCTGGCAGACGGAGCCAAACAAATATGGCTCGTGCCCGGTTAGTTCAAATCGATCTCGAAGAAGTTCTTGCCATCTTTCTCCACCGTGTTAACCAGGCCGGAAGTCTTGGCATCGGCATACTTCGCTGGCACCACGGCAGCCGCTGCTTCGATCTTCTTCAAGTCGTCCGGAGTGTTCGAGACGATTTGCTCTGAAATCGCCGCGACGACTGTAACTTGATGGCGGCCTTCAATCGCGCCGTCATTGGTGTTGTAAGTCGTCAGTGAGAACTCGCCGCTGGCGTTAGTCTTGCCTTTAGCGGGACGTCCCTTCTCTGGTTTGAACTGCACCGTAGCATCTGGAACCGGCTTACCTGCGAGCTTCAAGACTCCATTGACTTTGTAAACTGGAGGTCGATCTGGTGCACCGCCACAACCCGTGATAAGCATCCCCACCAAACAAGCTATCGCCCAACGAGCCAACCGATTTCCCATAGAAACAATCCTTCTTCCTGAGTGCCAAGTTGCCGTTCTCTGCCTGAATAGTGCTATTCCGTCAGTGTGCCCGTGCTCTCACTGCCGTTGATCGACGCCAAGTCGCGATAGAGCTGAAGGTCGATGTTCTCGCTCACGAACTTCACTCCGCCGTCAGCCATTGTGAAATTGCCTCCGCCGACATGTTGGCTCGCAAACGAGTAGTCGTTGCCCCAATCAGACACTAGGATGGCAGTGTTGAGGTAGTAATAGTTAAGTGGAATGGCGCAGGTTCCAGTTGTGCCGTTGAACCACCACCACCAGTTGTGCTGACAACGTCCTGGCAGTGCCTCGCCAATTGCCAGAGTGTTAGTTGTGCCATCGGTTATGTCCCGATGCGCAGTCATCATGCTCCGGTTGTTGCCGCCATTTCGGCAATTGATTCCGTTGCCTGCATCGAGTCCGTTGTTGCTTGTCGATTTCGTACAAGTCGCGCAGGTATATGGGAACGAGCCCCATGCCCAATTATTGCCCGCCACCATCTTGTAGTTCGTCACACCATAGATGCCGCTGATGACAGTACCACCCGCAGCGGTGAAGCCGCCGACATTGGCTCGTCCGCTAAGAACTCCATTTCCATTACCTGCGTCCGTAGGACACAAGAAGGACGCAATCGATTTAGAAGCGGCGACAGCATTAGCATCCACCGTCAGTGGCGATCCTGAAAAGATCGTCTCAGCCAACGACCCCTGATCGACAAACGGCAAGACCTGCATCATCCAACTGATGTCGTTACCGTTTTGATTGTAGGTATTGTTACCACCGAAATTGCATGGAAAGACTTTGTTGTCGCTCTAGTAGTTGGCGAGCGCAAGTCCCAACTGCTTCAAGTTGTTTTTGCACTGTGCTCGCCGAGCAGCTTCGCGTGCCTGTTGAACTGCAGGCAGGAGCAAGGCGACGAGAACTGCGATAATCGCGATGACTACCAGCAATTCGATGAGCGTGAAGGCACGACGACTGGGGAGCTTTCGAAGCATGGTTGGAGTCTTTCGAAAAGAGCCAGGATTTGAATCGCCGGAAACGGCATTCCTCGAACGAGGTTGTGGCCCGCGGGAAGGGCTTGCTAATCCAAGATCGACACTACCGTAATCACAACAAGAACACTTCACGCAAAGGCGTCACGTTCTCATTCTCGAAGGCAGCTGTGACGGTGTTGGTCGCATCAGAGTCGTTTGGTTGTGCTTCAAGATAAATGTGCTGCCGAGCCGATCGAGATCAGACGTTTCGGCGAAGAGCAATCAACGCGATGTGTTCTCATGACGCATCATGCGGGACGTTCTGCCGTAGTCCGCTTACTCTTCAGCATCAGCGACTCTCCACGTTTGAAACATCCCGAAGGCTGGCTGCATGGACCAGGACGAACTGCTCGCCCAATTGCTCGATGAACTGCTCGCTCAACAACAGCGAGGTGAAGTTCCGCAGTTGGATCGTGTCGCCGCAGAGCATCCTGAGATCTCGCAAGAGCTACGGCAGCTTTGGGCGGCGGTCGCGATGGCAGAGAACTTCGCAGCCTCGACTTTCATCTCGGCGAACGAGCCGAATGACGTGTCGGCTTCCGAAGTTGCTCTCGGCTTGACCGACTATGAACTGCAAGACGAGCTCGGTCGTGGCGGCATGGGCGTGGTTTATCGAGCCCGACAGAAGAGCCTGAATCGAACCGTCGCGCTCAAGATGATCTTGCGCCGAGATCTCGCATCGAAGGCGGACGTCGCTCGATTCCGGGCTGAAGCAGAGTCTGCGGCCAGGCTCGAACATCCCCACATTGTGAAGGTCTACGAAGTCGGTGAGCACAACGAGCAGCCGTTCTTCAGCATGCAGTTCATCGGCGGCCAGACGTTGTCGTCTCAATTGGCCGAAGGACCATTGCCGCCCAAGTTGGCGGCGGAGTTACTGCTGCCAGTCTGTCGCGCGATTGGCCACGCTCATCGCTGCGGAGTTCTGCATCGAGACCTCAAGCCGTCCAACATCTTGATTGACGCCAGCGGTCGGCCTTATGTGACGGATTTCGGTCTGGCGAAGCGACTGACTTCCAGCGATCCAAACTCGGATGCCAGCCTCGCATCGTTGACGCAATCGGGCGCGATCTTGGGGACTCCCAGTTACATGGCTCCCGAACAAGCAGCTGGTCAACGCGGCGAGATCGGCATGGCCACCGACGTCTACAGTTTGGGAGCCATCCTCTATGCGATGTTGACGGGACGGCCGCCATTCCAAGCGGCATCGCCGCTCGACACGGTGATGATGGTGCTAGAACAAGACCCAGTTCCCGCGCGTGTCATCAACCCACGCGCCGATGCGGACTTGGAATTGATCGCACTCAAGTGCCTGCAGAAGCCTCAAGACTTGCGCTACAGCTCGGCGGATGCGCTGGCAGATGACCTCGAATCATTCTTGAAGCACGAACCGATCTCGGCGCGGTCATCGCAGTTCACTCAAGTCTTAAGCCGAGCCTTCCGCGAGACCCATCATGCTGCCCTACTCGAAAACTGGGGCCTGTTATGGATGTTACATAGCTGCGTCGTGCTGGTGTTGTGCTTGCTGACGAATTGGATGCAGTGGCAAGACGCCGCCGCTCACCGCGAACCATCGCGATGGCCATACCTCGGGCTGTGGGTCGTCGGGATGAGCATCTGGGCGTCGATCTTTTATGGCCTGCGACGTCGAGCAGGTCCGGTCACGTTCGTCGAACGGCAGATCGTGCATGTGTGGGCCAGCAGCATGATCGCGAGCATGTCGTTGTTCGCCGTCGAAGGCGTGCTGGGCATGCCGGTGCTCGCGCTCTCGCCCATCATTGGCATCATCAGCGGCATGGTGTTCTTGGTGAAGGCGAGCATGTTGACCGGCAAGTTTTACGTGCAAGCGGCGGCCTTGTTTGTCACCGGGATCATCATGGCGATGATTCAACAGTCCGAGATGCCCGATGTGAGCATCGCCTTCTATGGCTTCGTTTCTGCGGGGAGCTTCTTCGTCCCCGGCTTGAAGTACTACCGGCAACGAGTGCGACGTTGAGTCAGTGCTTAAACCTCGAACGAACTCAGCACGCCCAGCGGGATTCGCTGGGAACGTGCCTTGTGAGTCCGCAATTCGTCACAGCCGATTGAGCACGACGAGTCACCCTCGGACTCGCTGGCTGGTGCGAGAAGTATCCAGGTCTCGCACCGCCGATCGAGTTCAACACATCGAACTACTCGGGCCGGCGAGGCCGCTCTGTTCGATCTCCGCCTTCACTGGGGCGACCGCCGTTACCACCTGGGGGACCACCAGTACCGTCTCGACCGCCACCACCAGGTCCTCCCGGTCCAGGTCGACCGCCGCCGCCATGCCGCTTGATGAAGTCATCGATGAACTTCTCCAGTTCATCCTTGCTGAGCTTGCCGTCCTTGTCGGCATCGAACTCCATCGCATGACTCAGCATGCGTTCGGGATTCGGCGACATCCCGCCCGGTCCGCCGCCAGGTCCACCGGGGCCTCCACCTTGCCCCTGTCCGCGTCCACCCTGGCCACCATTTCCCGGAGGAGGCCCACCAGGTCCACGTCCTCCGGGTCCGTTCTGCCCGCCGCCTTCACGTCTGCCTTGAGCATCACCGCCTCGACCACCCGGACCACCCGGAGGCGGGCCGCCAGCTCCTCGTTCACCAGGACCAACACCCGGTCCTGCGCCGGGGCCAGCACCAGGACGATCGCCCGGACGCTCGCGAGGCCCATCAACTTCTGGTCGACCATTGCCCGGTCGGCCCTCGCCGGGTCGTCCTTCACCCGGTCGGCCACCGGGACCAGCTTGATCAGGACCGCCTTGCCCCGGTCGGCCGCCCTGAGGCCGATATTCGTCTTCGGTCAGCTTGCCATCCTTGTTCTTGTCGAGCTTCGACAAGGCGTCAGTTGCTGCCTTCAACTCTTCAGCAGAGATCACGCCATCGTCGTCAGCATCCAGAGCCGCGATGAGCGGTGGCCGTGCTCCTCCGGGGCCACCTGGGCCAGGACCTCCGGGTTGTTGAGCAATCGCCGCCACTGTTCCCAGTGCCGCCAACACACCGACCATCCACATCCAACGTTTCATGGCTGACTTTCAGAATGAGTTCACTTCAGGCTCAAGGCCCTCAGCTTGATTGAGATGAACCATTGGCTCATCGGATGAATGAAGTCGCTCGCCTCATCAGGGATGAAGCTGAGACGACATTTGGAATTCGAACTACATCGCTCTTTTAAAACGAGATCAACTCGTCACTGCCCGAGGCCACGGGCTTCGAAGCGGCACTACGGCTGGGACGTCTTTCCTTCACCGACGCAGTACAGCCAACGGTTTGATCGCAGGAACAACTCGTCGTTGCTGATGGCCGGAGTCGCGTTGAAGTCGCTGTCGTCGCCTTCGAACTTGTTTTGAGCCAGCACTTCGTACTTCGGTTTTGCAGGCAGCACGAGCACTCCGTTCCAGCGAGTCGGCACATAGATTTTGCCGCCCGCAACGACCGGCGACGCGTAGACCGGGCGGCCTCCACCTTCGAGACCGTTGACTCGTTCGCGATAGACCTGCTCGCCCGAAGTTGCGTTGATGCAGTACGCCTGACCGCGATCGTCGATCCAATACAAGTGACCTTCGAAGAGCACTGGCGTCGCGACGTAGGAGCTGGTGCGGCTCGACCATTTCAGATGCGACTGCGTGACGTCGTCCTTTCCGCCCGCTTCTAGAGCCAAACTTCCAGCCGATCGAAACCCGCCGAAGACATAGACCAAGTCGCCGTTCGCAATGACGCTCGGGCAGATGTTGCCGGTCAGCGAATGCTCGGCAAACCAACGCAACTTGCCGGTCTCCAGATTGAGTCCCCAAACCTCACCGGGCACCGCGACAACCAGCTCAGTCGAACCATCCTTCGACGTGACCAGAGCTGGCGTGCCGTAAGCCAGTTCGAGCGATGAAGCGGCTGCTTTCCACTTCTGTTTGCCAGTGGCCTTATCGAGAGCGCGGATGGACTGACTCTCTTCCGACGCATTCACAATGACCATGTCTTGATGGAGCAACAGGCTCGCCCCCGAGCCCCATCGTCGGTTGCTCGATTCAGTACCCACATTGGTTTGCCAGAGCTGTTGCCCAGACAAATCAAAGGCCACAACGCCGCTCTTCCCAAAGAAGCAATAGACCCGCTCGCCGTCGGTCACTGGAGTGTTGCTCGCGTAGCCATGCTCGGAGATGTAGCCCTCATACCGATCTTCCGGTTGATCGTTCGGCACGGTCTTGGACCACAGTTTCTTGCCGTCCACGCGGTTCACACAAACGAGATGCCGCGTCAACGACTTCATGTCGCCACCGCTTTGCTTCGGCACTCCGTAACCCGAGTAGCAAGTCACAAAGACTCGATCGCCCAACACCAGCGGACTGGATGAACCCGGACCAGGCAGTTCGAACTTCCATCGCAAGTTGTGCGAATTATTCCACGTGACCGGCACGTTTGAGTCGCTGCTGATGCCCGCTCCGCTCGGTCCTCGGAACTGAGTCCAATCCGCCGCTCCGATCGAGTCAGTCATCAACGAGCAAACGCCGACCACTGCCAGCGTTCGCAAAATGAAAGTCGTTCGCATCGTGTTTGAATTCCTACAAGAGTTCCCATTCGGAGGCCGCCACAACTTGCGAGGAACATCGGTACGACGGACTTGTAGTCCGTCGCACGCCATCGTTTAGGAGCGACGGACTGCAAGTCCGTCGTACGCCCAAATTGACTGTGTTCCTCAGGAGTTGGAACAGGAGCCAACAGAGAGAACAGAGAGAACAGAGAATGAAAAACCGAGGCCACCTTCTTCTCTGTTTGGAATACTTCGTTCCCTCTGTTTCCTTCTGTTGAATGTCTTTGCCTTCAACCCCGTTACTCGATCACTCGAAACACATCGTTTCGCTTGATGACAAACGGATTCGCGCCGCTGCCGAATTCCAAATGGCAGTCCAAGAGGACTCCGAGCGACGCATCTTCCGGGATCACAAACTCTGCCGTCACAACGTTGCCTTCGCGTGAAATCTTTGACGCTTCGAACGGACCAATCTGAGCCCAACTCGGCTTCTCTGTTGGCAACGCGCGGCGCGACTTACTGGGGTCGAGTTCGAACTGAATTGAGTGAGTCTTGCCTCGCACCGCCGTGCCCGGGTGAACTGCAACAATCGTCTGATCGGCACGACTTCCCGGCTGAGTATTGTCTGTGATGGCTCCAGTACCAGCTCGATTCAAACCTCGATTGTTGGACGCTTCCACCACTCCCGCGTACCCACCCATGATGTAAGGGAACCTACCCGGCGTGACGTGATAGTGATAACCGCGTTGCTCGTCTTTGTGCCCATTGCAAACATCCAGAGCCGCGTCGCCTTTGAGATCCTTGGCCTTCACTCCGGCAGATTCGTAAGGCCCGTAAACCGGGAAGCCGTCCCACGCGAAGCCGATGATTGGCGAGTGCTGCTTGCCGTCGTCCACGAACGGCGATTTCACGCAGCTCGGATATTTGTGGTAGTGATAAACGCCGCTCTGCTGAGGATGCCCGCAACACGAATCCAGCCAGACTTCCGAGTAACCCTCGACGGCATTCATCCCTTCCATTTCGAAGGGGTTGAAGAACACAACTCCGTTGAGAGCGGTGCCAATTGGCCCCATCGGCAACCGCGTGATATTGTCGGCCAGCTTCGGTTCCAGCGGCAGTTGGAACGTCATGTTCTGCACGCGAATCGAATTGGGATTGCGGCTGTTGGGAAAGACCGCCGTCGGATGATTGGGATAGCCCTGGCTCACAATGATTAAGAAGCGGTCGTCATGGCTGAGCTTCACATTGTCGATGCCATCCTTGTTCGAGTCCTTCATGTGGTACGAGAACAAGTCCACGAACTGCTCACCGTCGCGATAGAAGTAGATCGGCTTCACAGCCTCTTGAACGAACCATCTTCCGCCGATGGGTTTGAGCCCCTTTGGTACGTCGGCTTGCTCCGCTGAACTCGTCGATCCAACAAGTGCCCCATGAGCGAGCACGACCAACAAGACAAGTGCTTTCAATTTGTCAATCAACGATCAGGTCCTCGAAACGGGTGCATTCTCAATCATTCAAACCGGCCGCGTGCCGCACATCCTGAGCCCGTTTGAACCTTCGAAACAAGCAATTGTTTCGGTCAACTCATCGCCGAACAGCATTTCGAAGGACGCCACCAAGGGAGCGGTCTCTGTTCAAGGCTATTGAGAAGATGAATGCAATATGTCTCATCTAGATCGCGAGACCAATCTGGATGGTCGCGGAAGTGAGTGCGCCCTCAGCAAGAGGGCTGCGAGAGCGAGATCTGTGGGGCAACAGACAACCCGCAGTTCTGGCGGTCAAGACGCCGACTCTGCCTCTGGGAAGCTTGAGTGCTTCTGAGAGCAGCAAACCACCAACATTGAGTGACGTGCTCACACAGGCTTGGTTCGAAAATCGGGCACAGACAGCATCTATTTTGAACCAGGCTCAAAGTCGCGATCTCGCCATCGTAGCTCGTTCGGTCTTCGACTAAGCGAGCGATGTCATGAGACCCGCCATGTTAATTGTGATTGGCCCGCAACTCGTCCTGCCACAGAGATCGGATCAACTTCAGCATGCGTTGGATCGTCCGACGAGTGCAGGCCATCTCAACGCCGAGTGCTTCATCGGTTTCACCCAAGAGTTTGGCCAACACAACAACTTCCAAATTGGTGTCGGCTAAATGCTCCATCAAGCGACGCAATTCAGTGGTCATTAAAGCCGCCAGATTGACGGGGATTACACCCTGATTACTGCTGCCTTCATTTGAGACGTGACTTGCCGATAGTTGATCGGATTCGTTTGAGACAGCGTCCGATATTTCTGACTGTCGAGGTCGCGACATCACGATGGCGGCAATCAAACGCCACAACTCGTCAGCGCCGCTCAAGGACTCGCTGTTGTCGGTTGGTGAAGCCAAACAGAACGCCTCAAAGGCCGACGGCGACGAACCCGAATCTCCACCGGGGATTCGTTCAAACATTCGGCTCAGCCAATTCTGAGCGATGACTGTGAGTCGTTCTTGATTCTGATTCCAAAAGGACGAGATCGCGGCGTTGTCAGCAGATGCAGAAATGATTCGCCATTCATTCCACAGGCGTGTCGAGCCCATGAGTGTAAAAATCGTTCCGAAGGTTGAAGCAAGGAAGGATGAGTTAGGAGAGATAACAGGCAGTGTGTGTCAGCCATTGCAGGTCATGTGCCAGCACGAGGTCGGTCTGCAAATGTCGCATCTGCGTCACCACGACGAGAGATCAGCGGTCGCGCGTTTGTGATCGGTTCCGCCATTGATCGATCAGTTCGAGTGACTCGAAGCTGGCGTCCAACAGCAGCTGAAAGGACCTGCGGCGAGTTAACGCCACCGCGGTAGCTCACGGTCTTGAGGCGACGTTCATGAGGTCTGGTCGCTCTACCGATCATGGAGCCAACCTCCGCAAAACTGGCTTAGGAGGATTTGGACGCGCTCGTTACTCTGCCCTGCGACTGGTCCCTGGCATGGATTGCTCGGGATGGATTGCTGACCGGCGGATAGTGCTAAGAAAGGAGTCTTCGATGTGGTCAGTTGCTGAAATCAAATCGCGTCTGCTCGATGAGCGCGACGACATCCGTGAGTACGCGGCGGATTACCTCGCCGATAGCTGGGCCTCGGATACCGATATTCTCCCGCTGATCCTTGAGTGCTTTCGGCGTTACGGCACAGACAACGCGCATCGCATGATGTTGCAAGCATTCCGCTTCACAGTGCCAGACGAAGTGATTGAGCCGCTGGCCAAGCTCATTAGCGAGGTGAAGAGCCTCGACGCTCGAAAGTCGATCAGCTTTGCACTCGCTCAAATGTCGCCCGAGTCGTTTATTCAACATGAGGACATGTTGCGTTGCTCGCTGTTCGACGTGCAGATGTTGCGACGTCTGCGAGTTCGCAAAGACTTGCTGGAATTGAAGCTCTCGGGCGAAGAGCACTTCAAAGAGTTGCGCATGCTCTCGGAGATCTGCGACAAGTCCGAGTCGTGGCCCAAGGAAGTCGAACTCGGAGCACACGAAATCCTGATCGACGAACTCCGCAAGCAAGGCGTGCCCGAAGAAGCGGAAGTCGTGCGGCTGTTGTCTGAGTACGCCGACAACTCAGGGGATTGGATGGAGTTGTTCCTCGTCAATTTGGCGGGTGCTCGACGACTGACATCAGCGATTCCGCAACTCGTGCGACGTCTGCATTCGGACTCATACGTGTTGCTCGAAGAGTGTCTAAGCGCACTGACTCGAATGAACGATGTGTCGACGATCGAACTGCTGAAGAACGAATGGGCGGACGGCAGTTGGACGTTCAAGAACTTTGCCATCGGCATCATGAGTCGCAGCAAGACTCGCCAGTCTGAAGAGGCCTTGCTGAACCTGCTCAAGACCGAAGAAGACAACTCGATCTGCACGATGATCTGCATGGCATTGTGCCGACTCGGTTCCGCAGCCGGCATTGAAGCCACACTGCAGATGATCGACTTTGGCTACACCGATTCGCTGTGCCGACTGGAACATGAGATTCTCCCGGCAGCAGCGTTGCTCGATATCGAACTGCCCGAAGCCGAGAAATGGGCAGCCGACTTCAAAGCGGCTCGCAAAGAAGAGCGATCGAAGATCCGACGTATTGACGACGGACATTCTCGACCGGGGCCACGACCATCTCTCAACGAACCGGCTTTGTCGGAACGCCGTCAGACGGTCACCAGCACCATCCGTCGCCAAGTTGAGCGAGTTGGTCGCAACGAGCAATGTCCTTGCGGCAGCGGCAAGAAGTACAAGAAGTGCTGTGGTGGCTAGTGCGACTTCAATGCTGAGACTTCGGGACATCCATCTCAGTCGCAGAGCAGCAGAGCTACGTAGGCGAGTCGTTCCGCGACTCGCATTACCCGAACTTCAAGCATCGAAGATGTGATAGTTAGCCCGCCAAATTAATCTCAACGAAGGCAACCCACTGTCATGGTGGGTTGCCTTTTTTGTTCCTCAGTCGGCATCGGGATGTAGGCGCGGCACGTCCGAGCTGACGTTTGTGTGAGTGAGACGCAACAGGCCGCGAGTTGCCGTAGCTGATTCTCAAAGTCGAGCGACATCGTTGATCGATTTCTCGGACACGCTGCTGGCTCGTCTTCAAGGCTACGCATTCGGGTTGCCAATCTCAGTCGCAGTGCAACTGAGCGACGTCGTCGAGTTACTCCGCGACTCGCTGAACTCGAAACCCAAGGCCGATGCTTAAACGAGCGTCTCTCCGCCCAGACGACCGAGGGCGACCATGCTACGTGTAATCTCTCTTACGGAATCGCTGAGACCTCAAAAGCGGAACCGCGACTGACAGAAGAGTTCGTCGATTCCGAGTCTTAACTCGGTGGACGATTTCTTCCATCAGTCGCGGTTCGTGATTCGCGGTCAGCGTTTGACGAACTACTTCGCCATGCGCGGATCCCATTCATCAGAGTTGGTTGCCGATCGAGGAGCGAGGCCGTCTCCCATTTGGAGAGCGATCGGCGAATCGGGAGCGAGGACGTAGACCTCAACGCGACGATTCTGGCTGCGTGCGCCCTCATTCGCATTGGGCTTCACCGGCTGGAACATGCTGTAGCCCGCAGACCCCATGCGGTTCTCGGAGATGCCAGCCTTATGCATGGTCAGCAGCACTTCGTTCGCACGGTTCGTCGAGAGATGCCAGTTGGTCGGATGCAACTTCTTGGTCGACTCTTTGGCGATTGGTCGATCGTCCGTATGCCCCACCACCAAGATCTTCAGGTGCTTGGCTTCGCCGGTATTCAAGATCTTGGCCATCTCGTTGATGAGTGGCTTCGCAGACTCTTTGACGTGTGTGCTGCCGGAATCAAACAGCAAGTCCGTCTTCAATCGACTCACGCCAGTCTCCGGGTCGAATTCCAGACCTGGGTACTTCTGCGCGAGATCCTTGAACTTCTGGGTCGCCGAATCGGGCAGAACGCTTTGCTGGTTCTTCAGCAAGTTGGTGTAGCGGCTTTGAAGCTGCTGACGCTCACTGCTGAGATTGTCCAATCGAGCGTTGGCGGCCGAGAGTCGCTGCTGCAAGTCGGCGTTCTCTTGAGCGAGCCGCTGTCGGCCTTGATCAATCGCCGACTGCTGCTGAGCCAGTTGTTGGTTCTGGCCATGCAAGCGGCGATTGACGAGGGCGCTTTGACGATGCCATTGACCCGGCACCGAATTGCAGCCGATCGAAGACAGAGCAGAAGCTCCAGCGAGCAACACGAGGGCGAAACGGACCGACAAACGCATGGGTGGCTCCTTTGCGAACCGACTCATTCGAAGTGATTGAACGAAGGGAACAGCGTCCGCGTGCGGGATGTTGCGTAGCCGTTTGAGAAGGCAAGATCAAAGACGGGACCAGAACAAGAACCCCGAACGGGGCGTTCCGGCGAAGATGTGATTCAAGGCAGGGCGAGCGTTATACGAGGGGCTGTTTTGCCTCAGAAGAGGGTTTTGCAGTCGATCACGAGCCCCGGCCACAAGATTGCAAGACTTACAAGCTCAGCAGGCTGGCCTCTATCGTCCAATCAACTGCCGCGAGCACAGCTGTGAAATGGCTTGCTCGTTATCGATGTGCCGGACATCGACGCCTTCTGCGACCAATCGCCCGATCTTGTCGAGCATCCCATCGGCATCACGAAACCTCATACTACTTTCATCACTCGGCAAACCCTCGTTGGTGAAGAGCACAACAATCGCCGTCACCGCAAAACCGCTGCGCCGCAGATTGCCCAGCGTGATCGCGGTCTCGGTTGTGACGTCTCCCAAGACAGCCACCACGGTCGCATCGCGCGGCAGACGACTGGATGTCTCGGCCACGAGTTCCGAAAAGCTCAAACCGTCTGTCAGTTCCAAGCGAGCCAGTTGCTCTCTGATCTGCTGAAACCGTTCGGGGCCTCGACGAGTCTCAATGACGATGGGCCGCAAGCGAGTGTTCTCTGCGAGTTCTCCGAAGCCGACCTTCGCAGCATCGCGCGTGCGAAACTCTTGACGATGTCCCTCTTCTCGAATTCGTTCGGCAGCATCGCGACCGTTGCTGATGAAGCCGACTTGCTGACCCATTTGGCAAATGGCATTCGCTAACGATGCGACGGTTGTAATGGCCAACTCTGACCGATGAGGCTCACCACGTGCCGGATACATCTCGCGATGGAAGTCGAGCACCAGTGTCATGCCTGCTACACATGAGGCATCGTAGACGCGGCTATGCAACTTCCCGGTCCGAGCGGTCGCCTTCCAATGAATGCGATTGAACGAATCGCCGCGCTGGTACTCGCGGACGCCGGCCAAGCGTGTGGGATCTTCAAAGAGTCGATGCGACATCCGAATCTCGCCGATGGGACGTCGCGATGTCAGGTCGTAGCCAATTAGCGGAATCACTTTCGGATAAACGAGGACGTACTTCGGCTCGCTAACGATCTTGAAGCGCCGATGCAGACCGAAGAGGTCACCGGTCTCCAGCAACAGCGGACCAATCTGGTAGTAGCCGCGCATCGCAAAGTTCAGTTGGTAAAGCAACGACTTGCGGGCCTTGCCGCCAACTTGCAGCAAGCCCATGCGCCGACCTTCCAACTTCAATCGCGGCGGCCGCAGAGTCAGTGCTTCTTCCGGTAACGCATCTTCCAGCAGCAGCCACGGCACTGGGATCGCGGATCGATTTTCGATGTCCACAGCGACGGCGACTTTGTCACCAATCTCGGCCGTCGAGCGATTGACCGAGCGATCGACTTTCAGACATTCGATCCACTGCTTCGCCAGATAACGGCTCATGAAGATCACGCCGAGCAGCGCATACATCGCGAAGACAAGCAGGCCCAATTGCAGCGCGATCCCTGCCAACAGCAAAGCGATTGCTCCCAGGATCCAACGCATTAATTCGGCTCTCTGAGGAATTCGAAAAAGGTGGCGGAATAGGAACCAACATGCCAGACGATCCGGCCCAATTGCCTCGAAGTTGACGCCAATAATTTGAACGGTGAATCGCTCATCATGAAACCGCAAGCGCGAGAAGTTTAGTCCGAGATATTTTTCAGCCACGGTCAGTCGACGCTAACGGCAACTTGTCGATCCTTGCTGCTTCGCAGCCACAAAAAGTGGTGATCAAAATCTTGGTCGCAAGCCTTTAAGACGTCTGAGCGAACTTCGGTTGCAATCAATTGTGATGCCCGCGTCATGTGGCACTGACGCGACACCGATGAGCAAATCCGTAGCCCGCATCGAACATCTCAGCCGCACGCCTGGAGGTTTCTCTCTGAAGTTCAAACGACGCCGTGGCCGGTATGCGGCAAGCACTCAATGAGGGGCAACTTTAGACCGACGGATCTCCGATCAAGAACCGTGTGCGATTCAGAGAATCCAAAAATGCTCAGGTAGTCCTCCGTATGTCGGGAGAAAGACTCTGTGCCCTGGATTGCATTGTTCTACCTGCATCGCCTTCACTCGCTCGCCGATATCAGACCCAACGATCCCAATTGACGTCGATCCTCAGAAGCCTCACTGAATCACGACGTCGACCACGCATCAACGGGCCATAGAAGTCGGAGAGCCATGCATCAGGTCAATGGCATGGATGAAGTTCTGCGCGAGTTCTTAATTGAAAGTTGGGAAGGGCTTACCGAACTCGACGCCAGTGTCGTGGCGTTAGAGGAACGCGGTGCCGATCCCAATTTACTAGCGAGCATCTTTCGCATCATTCACACCATCAAAGGGACGTGTGGATTCATCGGCCTATCGAACCTCGGCAAGGTGGCCCACTCAGCTGAAAACGTCTTAGGACTGATGCGAGAAGGAAAGCTGGAAGCAAGCACACAAACCATCTCACTCACGTTGCGAGCGGTCGATGAGATCAAACGCATGCTGAGACACATTGAAGAGACCGGTCACGAACCTGAGGTTGCCTCGCAAGAAGTGTTACACACGCTGATGTTGCTAGCGAACATCCCGGTCGAATTCGATCGCGCCATCTTGATCGGTCAAGAGAGCACAGAGGACTCCGTGAAGCAGTTAACTCCGCTGCAACCTTCTACTGAGACAGTGAGTGCCATCGCGGAATCCGGTCCTGTCTCAGAACAGCCTCTCGTCTCCCCAACACTTGAACCAGAACTCGCCCCAACAGTAGTTGCCAATATGCAGGAAGCCTCGACCGTCACTCCTTCAAGTGACGCGGAAGATTCCAATAAACGGAGCAAGGTCGTCGACCTGACGATTCGAGTGCATGTGAATGTGCTCGACAGTTTGATGAACCTCGTCGGTGAATTGGTACTAACTCGCAATCAACTTTTGCAGCTCTCGCGAGGTGACGAAGAGTCGAAGTACTCCGCTCCAATTACGTTGCTCAATCGCGTGACGACCGACCTGCAAGAGGGCGTCATGAAGACACGCATGCAGCCAATTGGCAGTGTGTGGTCGAGCTTACCGCGCATCATCCGCGACCTGCGGCAAGTGACGGGTAAGCAGATCGAGTTGGACATGCGGGGCAACGAGACCGAGCTTGACCGCACCTTGCTAGAAGCGATTCGGGATCCGCTGACTCACATGATTCGGAACTCAGCCGATCATGGATTGGAAGTGCCGGAAGTCCGACGTCAAAAGGGCAAGCCGGAGACCGGCACAATTAAGCTCGATGCGTATCACGAAGGTGGGCACGTCATTATTTCGATCGAGGACGATGGCGCCGGCATCAACGTGAAACGAGTCCGAGAAAAAGCCATCTCCCAAGGACTGCTCAGCGAAAATGACGCCTCACGGATGCCCGAACATGAGCTGATTCAATACGTCTTCCGTCCGGGATTCTCGACGGCCCAACAAGTCACGTCGTTGTCGGGACGCGGCGTTGGTATGGATGTCGTTAAGACTCAGATCGAAAAGATTGGCGGCACCGTCGATCTTTCATCTGTCGCGGATAAAGGCACTACCGTCCACATTAAGATTCCCCTGACGTTGGCCATCATCTCGGCACTGATTGTCGAAAGTGGTGGCGAGTCCTTCGCGATTCCGCAATTGGGAGTTGTCGAACTCGTGCGTTTGGCTGCCGAAGAAAAGCATCGCATCGAGCGGATTCATAACAACGAAGTCTTCCGACTGAGGCATCGATTGCTGCCACTCATCAGGCTCGATGGCGTCGTTCAACTTCCGACCAACGATTGTGCTGACGCCGACATCAACATTGTGGTTGTGCAAGTTGGTGACCAGCAGTTTGGACTCATCGTTGATCGAGTGTTCGATACGGAAGAGATCGTCGTTAAGCCCGTCGGTAGCCTGCTTAAGGACATCGCGATCTACCAAGGCACAACGATTCTCGGTGATGGCCGCGTCATCATGATCTTAGATGTCGCCGGCATTGCGTCTGAGATTGGTCTGTCTTCCATGACGTCCGATATCACCGATGCGAACGATCGGAATCAGGACGGCGATACAACGAACTTGCTGTGCTTCAACGCGGGCGATGGCCGAGCGATGTCAGTGCCCTTGTCGTTGGTCTCGCGACTGGAAGAAGTCCCACAAGATCGAATCGAAACAACCGGCGATCGAGAAGTGGTCCAATACCGAGGAGACCTCTTGCCGCTGGTGCCAGTGCAAGGCTACTCGCGACATGCAGCCAACAAGCCCATTCAACCCGTGATCGTGTTCCAAGAGAACGGTCGCGCCATGGGCCTGATGGTCTCGGAAATTGAAGACATCGTTGAAGACCGGCTTGTCATTCGCATGGCCTCCCAGAACCCTGGCGTGGTCGGCACAGCCATCGTGAATAACCGAGCGACCGAGATCGTCGATGCTCATCACTACGTCATTCAGGCCAATCCAGAATGGTTCCATCACAACCACTGGCGGCCTAACTGGAAGATCTTGTTGGTCGAGGACTCTGTCTTCTTCCGCCAACTGCTGACAACCAATCTCGAAAGCGAAGGCTACGCAGTCACCGCCGTTGTCGATGGCAAGCAAGCGATTGAGTTGCTGGAACGATCTCAGCAGTTCGACCTCATCGTTTCCGACATCGAGATGCCAGAGGTTGATGGCCTCAGTTTCGCGCGGTGGGTTCGTAGCAAGCCGCAGTTCAAAGATGTGCCCATGATTGCCATGTCGGGCAATACGCGCCCATCAATGGACTCCGAAGCAACCAAAGCCGGCTTCACGAAGTTCATGCGCAAGTTTGACCCTGCGGAATTGAAGGCCGTGCTCTTTGAAATGTGCTCGGCGCGATCACGAAAAGGAGTTTCGGCATGAGCAATTTGAATTCAGAACTCAGCCCAACTGAAGGCCATCGCAAAGACGCGGCATCTGACAGCCAATACGTCTCATTCTGGATTGGTGGCCAACTACTTGGCGTGCCCGTGAGCATCGTGCAGGAAGTTCTCAATCCCCAATACATCGCACGAACGCCGCGCGCTCGTCGCGAAATTGCGGGCCTGCTGAATCTTCGAGGCCAGATCGTCACCGCAGTCAGTCTTCGTCGGCGCCTGCAACTCCCAGATCTCGACTCTGAACGAGGACCTATGAACGTCGTTGTGCGCTTTGCTGGCGAGTCATTCAGTCTGCTCGTCGACGAAGTCGGCGATGTGATCAATGTATCCAATCAAACGATGGACCCTGTCCCTGCCACACTGGAGTCCACGTGGCGCGGGGTAACGAACGGTGTCTATCGATTGGAAGGTCGCCTGTTTGTCGTCGTCAACGTCGGTGCGATCTTGAACTTGGCGTCTTAAATGCCCAGCGAAAAACACGCAGAGCACGATTCCATCGTGCTGGAAATACAGAGGACTTGGGCACGTTGAAAACGTACCCCAGGAACGCAATCGGTAGCTCATCGTCGTCAGCACTTGTGAAATCAAAGACTCATCAAAACATGGCCTCAGCACCTCACAACACCGCACGCCAGACAGACGCAGCGTTCGCGATGCATTGGGCACGAGCCTTCGTTGACACGTTGATGGCACGGTTTCCGCAGTTGGCTATCAGTCTTGAAGACGACAACGCGGAAAGCCAACGGCTCATTGAATCGTTGCTCGCCGCATTACGAGCCATCGATGGCGTCGAGTCGATCGTTGCTGGCTCATCTTTGAACGGGAAGCGTCGCAAGTCGCCTGTCATCGAAGTCTGGAAAGAACTGCTTAGCGAACTAACCGCTGTCGAAATCGATGAACTCAATGCCGCTTGGCCCGCAGTGGTGAGTTCAGTCGAAGTCTGCTTGCAACGTGAAGTATGTGACGAAGACGACTCTCTGGAGTTGGAAGCTTCGTTACACCGCTTGAATGTCCCTGGGAAGAGTGCATCTCTTCAATCCTCTGAAGTCAGTCCTGTCGCGAAATCCCCCTCACGCTTTGTGAACCTCGTTAAGGAGAGAGAAACTATGCCGCCCGCAGCCTCTGCCAATCGTCAGTCGTCCGCGCCCGTTCGTAATGGCCGAGGCGTGAGCTTTGTAGAACATCTCGCCTCCGCACTTGAGCACGTCCCAGTCGCCCAGTTCTTGGTGGACGACGATGGCAATGTCTCGTTCTTGAATCGTGCGGCTCGTGACCTCTTTCAACGTTTAAGTTCGAAGCTTGGGTTTGGAGCCGACGCACTTCAAAGCCGAGGGGCCGCGTTGCTTGCCGAGTACATTCCCGAATTGAGATCGCACAGCGGTCGTGTTGAGCGGAAGGTTGAACTCGATGGCGAAGTGGTCGACATCATCGTCAGCCCCATTTCGGACGGCGACGGGAATTCGGTTGGTCGATTGCATGTGTGGACGTTGGCGACTGAGGCGGCACGCTTAGCAGAACGTTTCACCGACTTCGAAGGCCAGTTGAAATCGATCAGTGCTAACCAAGCAGTGATTGAGTTTCAGACTGACGGCACTGTCGTGACAGCCAATCAAAACTTCTTGCTGACTCTCGGTTATTCAATCGATGAGATCAAAGGCCGTCATCATCGCATGTTCGTCGATGAGACCTATGCCGCGAGCCACGAGTACCGCGAGTTTTGGACCAAGCTGAATCGCGGCGAGTATGTCGCAGGAGAATTTCGTCGCATTGGCAAGGGCGGGAAAGAGGTCTGGATTCAAGCCTCGTATAATCCAATCAAGGATCAGTCCGGTAAGGTGGTGAAGGTCGTCAAGTTCGCCATGGACATTACTGCGGGAGTCCTTAGTCGCAACGAAGCTTTCCGTGTGCAGAGCATGATGGAGAACATCCCCATCAATGTGATGATGGCTAATCGCGACTTTGAACTCGTCTACATGAACCCAGCTTCGCGCAAGACGCTGAAGTCTATCGAGCACTTATTGCCCAAGCCGGTTGATCAATTAGTCGGGCAGAAAATTGACATCTTCCACAAGCAGCCCGAACAACAGCGTCGGATGCTTTCTAACCCCAACAACTTGCCGCATCGCGCACGCATCAAACTGGGTGAGCACACTCTCGACCTTTTAGTTTCACCAATTAAGGACGCCGCGGGAAACTACTCCGGTCCAATGGTGACTTGGTCCGTCATCACCGAGCAGGTGAAAATGGCCGACGACTTCGAACGAGACGTGTAAGGCGTGGTGCAAATTGTAACCAGCGCCGCGACGGAGATGCAGGCCAGTTCAAACACGTTGGCGATGACAGCCGAGCAGACGACTCGACAAGCTCAGTCGGTCGCTGCAGCGAGCGAACAAGCCACGCGTAACGTGGAAACGGTGTCGAGTGCCGCTGAAGAACTCAGCAAGTCGATCGACGAAATCGCGAAGCATGTGCAAGACGCATCTCGCATGACGCAGCAGGCCGTTGACCAAGCCGATCGCACAAATTCGACCATTCAAGCTCTGGGTGAATCGAGCCATCAAATCGGCCAAGTCATCAAGGTGATTACTTCGATTGCTCAGCAAACCAACCTGCTAGCTTTGAACGCGACCATTGAAGCCGCCCGAGCCGGTGAAGCCAGAAAGGGATTCGCGGTTGTTGCCAATGAAGTGAAAGAGTTGGCTCGTCAAACAGCGAAGGCCACGGAAGAAATCAGCCAGAAGATCGAATCGATTCAACGATCGACCGGAGTCGCGGTCGACGCCATCGGACAAATTGGCGAGAGCATTCGGAAGATCAACGAGATCTCGACGACGATCGCCGGTGCCGTTCAAGAGCAAACAGCCGCGACCAACGAGATCTCTCGAAACGTGGCCGAAGCCGCTCGCGGAACCGCCGAAGTTAGCTCAAGCATTTCGAATGTCTCGAGTGCAGCCGTCGAAAGCGGTCGTGGCGCGTCAGATATCCAAACGGCATCTTCGCAGTTGGGCGTCGAGTCCACTCGCCTCGATCAAGTCACCACCGAATTCTTGAAGCGAATGCGCACGATGTAAGTTTTCTGACTGAGTAAGAAGCCCTGCCTCTTACTCAGCGGCAAACGAATCGTTTGGAACAAGAGCTAAGTCAGCCGGAGCGTGCTTGTGAGGCGTTCCGCCTGACTTAGAGCAATTGTCTCAACGCGGACAGCCTCTTGTTTTCACAAGGCGAGTTGTGAGTTCGATCAAAGGAGAAACAACGTGGCGGCAATTCTGCTAGTCGACGACGCTCGGACAGTCAGACTGATCACGGGCCGCGTTTGTAAGTCGATGGGCTTTCAAGTTCTTGAAGCCGAGAATGGCGCTGTGGCATTGTCTGTCGTTCGTGAGCATCCTGAGGTCGATGTAATCCTTCTCGATTGGCATATGCCCGAGATGGACGGTCTGACGTTCTTGCGAGCCTTACGAGGCGATCCAACGCTGACTCAGCCTTACGTTGTGATGTGTACCACACAAAACGAGATCGCGGATATTTAGGCGGCTCTAGAATCAGGTGCAAACGAGTACGTCATGAAGCCGTTCACGGAAGAAATCTTGAGAGAGAAACTTCTCGAAGCGGCGGTCGTCCATCACTGACGTTTCAAGAGTCACCTTTTGATTTGTCACAAGCTACCAATCTGCCAGCTTCTTTGTTGTTTCGCAGGTTGAAATCCTGCGTCACGAACTGTTGTCGCAACGTTTTCACGAGCGGGACGATCAACGGTCACTTCCTTTTCTGATTCGGTCAGTCGCCCTGTGTTTGAAGCCTGCAAACCACTGATGGAAACACTGCTGCTCCTCAGAATTGAAGCTCTCTGCCGTTTCTATTGGTACGTGCCAACGATCCGTCGATAGTCGCTAGCCCACGGTTCCATCTCACATAAGTGTGAGCTAGCGATGGTCGGCTAATTGATGTCATTCAACACGAATGGCAGAGAGTCAGAATTGATTTAAGACCAACGATTGAGGGTACTCATTTTGGCGAACGCTCCCATTGAAGTTCTCATCGTCGACGACTCTGCAATTGTGCGTGGACTTGTAACCCGCGCGCTAGAATCCGATCCCGGCATCAAAGTCATGGGCAGCGCCATGCACGGCGAAGCCGCACTACGTTTCTTGCGCGACAAATCGCCCGATGTGGTATTGCTCGATGTCGAAATGCCGGTCATGGGTGGACTTGAAACACTAGAGAGAATCCTGGCTCTGCGTCCCGACATGCACGTCATCATGGTGAGTTCACTTACCATTTCTGGAGCTGAGATCTCGCTCAAGGCCATGCGGCTTGGAGCTGTGGGATGCATTGCGAAACCGGAAGCTCGCAGCGCGTCAGAAGCCGTCGCGATTGTGGCCAAAGAATTAGTACCGCTAGTTCTGAGCTTGAAGAAACGACGAGTAGCTCCCGCGATAGTTGCTCCCACCGCACCACGTGTCATGCCGTCGCTTGCTGCGCCGATGCCACCAAGTCGTCCTCGCTTCGCTCAAGCTACCGAGATATTGGTTGTCGGTAGCAGCACCGGTGGACCGCGTGCTTTGGAAGTCTTCGTTAAGAACCTACCGCATGACTTCGAACTTCCAATCTGCATCGTGCAGCACATGCCAGCATTCTTCACTCCAATGCTCGCCAAGCACTTGGGGGACGATTCAGGCCGCCCGGCCTGCGAAGCAAAGCCCGACATGGTCATTGAGAATGGTCATATCTATGTCGCTCCAGGCGACTACCACTTCACGTTGATGCGGCGCGATCGGAGGCTGGTAGCTCAGATCAATCAAGACCCGCCCGAGCACTTTTGCCGACCATCAGTAAATCCCTTGTTCCGCTCAGCGGCAGCTTGCTGTGGTGGTGGATTGATTGCCGTCATGTTCACGGGCATGGGTGATGACGGTCTCGAAGGCACGGGTGATGTGCATCGAGCCGGAGGTCACGTCATCGCTCAAGATGAAGCAACCTCTGTCGTCTGGGGAATGCCTGGAGCGATTACGCGCGCCGGGTTAGTGCATCAAGTCTTGCCGCTCGATGAAATCGACGGCGCTGTCGGTCGGGCAGTGCGTCGCATTCCCCAAGGAGCCCTGAGATGAGTCCTGCTGACTACACCTTTCTTTGCGAATTCTTGGAGAAGCGATCGGGGTTAGTGCTCAACGACGGTAAGCAATACCTCGTTGAAGCGCGACTGCTTCCGCTCGCTCAAAGTTCCAATCTCAAAGACATCAGCGAGTTGGTTCGAGACCTTCGCTCAGGCCGTAACGCTGTCTTGGCGACGTCTGTCATTGAAGAGATGACGACGAACAAGGCACGTTCTTCGGATTTGGTCAGCGGCAGCATCGACTGGGCAAGAGGCTTACTCCATCGCCATGACGTTGTTGGATCACATACCTGATGCGCACCAATGGCGGATCGAGATCATCGCGACAGACATCGCGGAAAAGATCTTGGAGCGGGCGCGAGAAGGGGTGTATTCGCAACTGGAAGTTCAACGCGGCCTGCCAGTGCAGCAGCTTGTGAAGTACTTCGATAAGCACCCTCAAGGCTTTCAAGTGAAGCCTTCAATTCGACGAATGGTCTCGTTCCAGCAGCTCAATCTGTTCGACCCATTTGCTCGGCTAGGTCAGTTCGACGTGATCTTCTGCCGCAATGTTCTGATCTACTTCAACACCGCTGCGAAGGCTGACATCCTCAATCGAATGTCTCGTCAATTGGCGTCAGATGGCTACCTCATTCTGGGTGCGGCTGAGACTGTGCTTGGTTTGACTGAGGCTTATGCGCGAACGCCCTGCTGTAAGTCGGCGGTCTACACACTGAGTGGCAAGCCTTCCGGTAAGCTGCCCGTCAGTTCTTTGAATTGAGCAGGCACGCGGAACGCTGTCTGGAGAATTACTTCTTAGGCGCCAATGAAACCGTGGCATTCAAAGTTCGGGCTCACACGTGCGAGAGGACTTCGGAAACGACTCGACCATGCACATCGGTTAGACGGAAGTCGCGCCCCCCGTAGCGGTATGTCAGCCGCTCATGGTCGAGCCCCATCAGATGCAACATGGTCGCATGCAGGTCGTGAACGTGGACCTTGCCTTGAATGGCTTCGTAACCGTACTCGTCGGTCTCGCCATGTATGTGACCGGCCTTCACTCCACCACCGGCCATGAACATCGAGAAGCCTTTGTTGTTGTGACCTCGTCCGTCCTGAGTCGGATCGTCCGGCGTTCGGCCAAATTCGCCGCCCCAAACGACCAACGTGTCCTCCAACAAACCTCGCTGAGCCAAGTCCGTAAGCAAGCCGGCAATCGGCTTGTCGATCTCGCGACATCGAGCGGGCATCAAGCTGCTTAAGAAGCCGTGATGGTCCCAGTCCGAGTGAGTGACTTCGATGAACCGCACTCCCGCTTCGGCGAAGCGCCGCGCGAGTAAGCACTGAGCGCCAAACGTGTCGGTTGGTCCGCCATCGGCTCCATAAAGTGCCAGCGTGGCTTTGGTCTCGCCAGAGAGATCCATCACTCGCGGCATCTCGGTCTGCATGCGAAAGGCGAGTTCGTAGGTCTCAATGAGCCCTTCGACTTTGGGGTCAGCGGTCAGGTCGGCCGTGCGACGATTCAGGCTCTGCAAGACATCCAATTGCTGACGTTGAGCTGCCGGCGACAGTCGCGAATTCGAGAGGTCGCCGACAGTCGCTTGTTTGCTGGGACGGTTGGCATCACCGATCGTTGTGGCCGAATAGGCCGCTGGCAGAAAGGCACTTTGGTAGTACCTCAGCCCACCCAGATTCGTCAGCGGGTTGATGCTGATGAAGCCGGGCAAGTTTTGGTTCTCGGTGCCCAAACCGTAGACCGCCCACGAACCCATGCTCGGACGAATGAACTGAAAGCTGCCGGTATGAAGCTGCTCCAGTGCTTGCGGATGGTTCTCGTTGTCGGTGGTCATGCCTCGCAGAACACAGAGCTTGTCGGCCTGTTTGCCGATCTCTGGCAAAAGCTCGACGACATCAATGCCGCTCTCGCCGCACTTATGAAACTGCCACCTCGAACCCAGCAGCTTGCCCGTGCCGCTGCGACCGGGTTTACCGTGATCGGCGCTGAGCTTCGTTTTTGGATCCAGCGACTCAACGTGCGATGGTCCTCCGCGCATACACAGGAAGATCGTCCGCTTCGCGCGAGCAGGAAAGTGCGGAGTCTTGAGAGCCAATGGTCCGCTGGAGTCAGCCCGCGCGGCCTCGGTCGCCAGTCCTGCAAAGGCCGCATAACCAAAGCCTGACGATACCGCCTGCAGACATGCTCGTCGGCTTACCAGTCGATCGCGAAACGGGGCCATCGATAAAGCTGATGGCGAAGAGGATGTCGGTGCGATGCTCATGAGGTCTCTCGGCAAATGGACCGTGGCAAGTTACTGGTCTTGTAGTTCGCGATACAGCAGCCGATCAAACTGCAACCGCACTGAAGACTCTTTCGAAGAGCATGGTCCGAGCGACGTCTAGTGACTTCGCTCGGCGATACTTAACCACCAATCGAGAACATGGGCCGATCGGGCTGAATGAACTTCGCGGTGTTGATCTCATGACCTTCATTCTTCGCCGCGATACTGGCTCGCACAGCTTGCTCGATTTGCGCGTCGGTCCCGCCGTTCCGCAGCAGGCCCTTGAGGTCCGTCTCTTCGAGACTGAAGAGGCAGTTTCGAATCTTACCATCAGCAGTGATACGGAAGCGGTTGCAGTCCATACAGAACGGTTGACTGACCGACGCGATGAACCCGATCCGACCGACTCCGTCTGCGAACTCAAAGTCAGTTGCCGGAGCATGAACGTCTCGTTGGCCGATCGGCACCAGCGGCATGATCTCCTTTGAAAGCCGCTCGATGATCTCAGAGGCAAACAGAACCTTGTCGCGTTCCCATGCATTGTCAGCGTCCAAAGGCATGAACTCGATGAAGCGAATCTCCACGCCGGTCTCTCGCGCGAAATGACCGAAGGGAATGATCTGATCTTCGGTCATGCCGCGAATTGAAACCGCGTTGACCTTCACGGGGTTAAAGCCAACTCGCTTAGCCGCATGAATGGATGCGACGACTTTCTCATAGCCTTCGCGTCGAGTGATCTCTTGGAACTTCACTGGGTCGAGTGCATCGAGGCTGATGTTGATTCGCTGCAGACCGGCATCGAACAAGTCTTGAGCTTGCTCTGAGAACAAGATGCCGTTGGTCGTAATGCCGATGTCCTGCACGCCGGGAATGGCTGCGAGTTTGCGAACGAGCACATGCAAGTCGCGGCGCACCAAAGGCTCGCCACCGGTCAGTCGGATCTTGTTGACGCCCATCGGAACCACGACGCGCACGAAGCGTTCAATCTCTTCGAACGTCAGCAGCTCTTTGCGATTCATGAACTGCACGTCACCAGCCGGCATGCAATAGAAGCAGCGAATGTTACAGCGGTCAGTGACGCTAATTCGCAGGTTGTTGTGGACTCGACCAAAGCGGTCGATGAGTGCCTCAGGCATCTCGATATTCCTTCAAGCGTGAGTCGCGGAAGACGATTCAATTCCCCTCGCCACTTTGGGGAGAGGGGTTAGGGGTTGTGGCAATCAGAGCGTCTCCGGTGTTGACGCATCCGACAGAGCCGTAACTGAAGTCGTGAGGCATCAGATATTCGATTGATAGAGTCAGAAGTCTGCTGG
>OMIV01000238.1 GCA_900299185.1 Planctomycetaceae bacterium | reverse complement strand
TGATGCGCCAGTGCCTGCACGATCTCCGCTGACTGCAACAACCGATGAAAGTTCGGCAGCACGAGCAACGCCGCGCTATCGGCTTTTGCCAACGATCGCAGAGCGCGAATCGCCGCCAACGGATCCGAACTGCCGTTCTCTGTCCCGCTCTGACCACCAACTCGCAACCCGCGATCCACATCCCACGTTGCAATCGACCAATTCTCCGCAGCACACAACGCCGCGATGTCTCGCAACGCATCTTCGTGCTCATGACTCTCAATCCACAGGCCCGTGAAACACGCCCGCACCTGCTCGGCGAGCTTCTCTGTCAGTGACATAACTGGCTCCCTTGGTGGAAGATTTGCTACCCATAAACGCCACGAGGCCGTCGCACCGATCCGAGTCTCACAACTCCGATCAGCACGACGGCCTCGCGCCCTGATGACATTCCCGCGCGACGGACTCTCACGCGGTCTGAGCCTGCACGGCAGGCTGCACCGTGACCTGATGAAACTCCGCCGTCAGCGATTCGCTCTGACGTAGCCCTAAGGCTTGCTCAAGCCAAGCACTGCCTTCGCGACAGCCACTCCCCGCGAAACCGCTCGTCTGAATCGAAGTCTCGCCGGAAGGCGTCACCGTGATTTCAATCGTCTTCATGCCGCTCCTCCCACATGCACGACCAGCTTGATGGACCCATCCGCTAACGCCTGCTCGCTGACCCGATGCCCCTGTCGCCGAGCCTCCAACCGCGCCTTCTCGACCGCATACGCCTGCAAGAACAGATTGAGTTCCCCCACATCACCCCAGCGGCCGTTGAAGTTGTCGTATTGCACCTGCCCATCCTGAAGCTGACACACAACCGGATAAGTCCACCCCCGCAACTTCACCCCCAATCCTGCAAGCTGTGTTCGAAACACCAAATGCCGCCCCTCCACCGGATCCGGCAACCCCCGCCGACGACAAGCCGCTCGCACAGCCACTCCATCTCTAACCTTCGTCTGTACTCGCACAATGTGTGACATCCTTGGTCTCCAACTCTATTTTCTGCGGTTAATCGAAAGCCAATTACATATCCAGTCCACAAAACCCATCACGCAACATCTGACGATTCATTATCAACTGAATCGGAATCCGCGATAGACTCCTTGCGCCATCGAGATGCTTTTGTAGGGCGCTCAGTCACAACTCGGTATTTATCAGCCGTGCCGAGCTCATTCATCAACTTCGTATAGTGACATGCTCGTTTGATGGTGCCGATTCCTAGATTCAAATGTTGCTGGATCATCCTTAGCGTCCAATCGGGATGTTCGTTTCTGCAACGTTGGAAGTCGAAAACATGTTTTATTGGCAGCGATTCCTCAAATGCGTCGGCCACAAGAATCACAGGCTCACTGCCTGAGTAGGATGGCAGTTCCCAATGAATACGAGGATGAATTTGGGCTGAATCGAGAGCTTGAACTGGAGTCAGTATCAGTTTTGGAAACGTTCGACTTAACAGCTTCCCGAACTGCATTGAGTGACGACTCAAATCCAGAATGGTCTCGTCCAGCCGCTGTTCAACCTCGTCACGCGATAAGGCAATTCGTGTGGCGTGCAGTTGTTGACGTTCCTGCTCAAGACCTTGACGAGCACGCTTAAGTTCCTGATCGATCACGTCTAATTGATTCAGGAGACTCTCCGAGTCGGGGCGTTTCGCAATCGCAGCGGTTATTCGCTTCGACTGTGCGTCCAAATCGGCGACTTGGTGCTCAAGATCATGAAGCTTGCGCTGACCATGCTCACTCGTTCGTCGATACTCTTCCCAAGCCGTATCAATTACTAGTTTCAATAGATCGGGATGGCAGCGTAGGTAGGCAACCAGCTGAGGCAACAACTTCAAACGAACCATTTCTGCGGAAACAAACGTTTGTACCCAGCAAGCATGGTCGCTACCTGCCACCGAATGGCGACAACGCAACTTATCTGGCTTGATCCAGTACAACTCTTCCCCACAGTTAAAACACTTCAAATGCTGACCCGGCCAGAATGATTCACGTCGGGGCACCCCCTTTCGTCGATGAGCACAGGAATGGTCTTTGCGATGGTCGCGTGCATCCATTTCTGCCCACACTTCATCGAGCTCGGCAGGAGTCATGTGAGCTAATTCCGGATAGAATTTCTCTTCCGGCATTTCATTCAAAGATCGCTTGTGTTTCCCAGTTTTGAAAACCAATTGCGACTTTGTTCTGCCGAATTGCCTGACGCCCTTAAGCAGAGATCGTCGCAACAAGTCGACAATATTCTTGTTAAGCCAAGTTTTTCTCTGCACATATTTCCCAACTGGTACTCCTTCTTCATTCAACCAGCGAGCAATTGCCGAATACGAATCGCCGCGGAGTAACCGTTGGCGTATTTCCTGAATAACAGGCGTCGCTTCAGGTATTTTAGCAATCCGCAAACCAACCGGTCCGTAGGTGCCAGTTGCGGCTTCTTCGCGAGAGAGCTTTCGATAACCAAAGGGCACCTTCAGAACCATGCCCCCATTGTTGAAAGAATGCGAAGCCGTTCGGCGAACTCGTCGCTGCGTATCAGGTATGTACATCCCATGGCGCACTGCAGCAACATGGAGTATGGCCTGCCAATTAGGATCAGCCGTGTCCAGCGCGTCTCCGATGGAGATAAGACGGGTGTCATTGTCGACACAATGTTGCACAAACCCAATTTGATACTGAGTATTGCGATAAGCCCGGGCCAAATCTTCAACAATTACGAGATCCCACGTGCCTGTCTCGATCAAATCTTCCGCTTCCCGAATAGTCGTCCGATTCTTGAGCATCCCACTGCCACGTTCGCCAAGACATTTAAGCAACATCTCGCCGCCATAGATTTCGTTGAGGTGCTTTTTGACGTATTCGTGAGAGGCATCAATGTTTTCGAGCGACTGGTGCTCTGTCGAAATACGGCCGATGATAATCACCCGAAGTGGACCGCCTGGTTCCTTCGGTTCAAGTGGTTCATTGGTCTTTAGCATGTTGCACCTCCATTCGCTCTGCGCTCAACAAGATCGAGAAGCTTGGGCCACATCCGGAGTGCACGCTCGATTTCACGAGCCTGCGTTTCTGGCCGTGTGTGGGTGTAAGTCGTCGTAATTCCCAGCGCCCCGTCGCCACCTTGGGGCTGGTGTCCGAGCGTGATCTGACGAATTAGCAGATCAACGTTGGCGTCCTGCAAAAGTGTCGCAAATGAATGACGCCAGCTTTTCGGGCAAGACCCAGCATCGAAAGGCGCGGCCAGACGAAGGTACGAATTCCGTATCAAGTCTGGATGCACAAGCCCCACGTCTCGCCACACACCGGCAGCAACTCTGGATTTAACCACTCGATCAGCGTTATTCTCAGTGTTTGCTAGACGTTCGCAGAGAAGTTTTGCCATAGCGGCTCTCGATAAACATAACTGATGTGTCGCTCGTCTCCCGAATTGACTTCGCACAAACACCAGCCCGTACTTTCGGCCGCCAAGGATCTTTCGTAGTAAAGCGCAGAGTTCGAGAATCAATGGGATGCGTCTCTGATTACGCGTCTTGATCTGCCAATCGAGATCTGACTTGTTGGTGATCTGTATCCATCCGGCATCCAGATCAAGATCTTCAACTAAGAGATGAGCCAACTCACCGGGACGCATACCCGTTAGGGCTAGCATGGCATGAATCCCAAAGGCCCAATCATCAGCTTGAGTCAGGAATCCGATTGCCTTGGCCTCTGTGAACACGAAAACGGGCTTCGAGTCAGCAGCCTTGATTCGGTTGAGATTGAGATCCGAGAACGGATTAGCTGTGAATGGAGGAAGATGTCGCTGCTTGCCAGCAAAGACATACAAGGACCGACACACCTCAAGCACAAATCGCAATCCATGCTCGGTCAATCGGCGGCGTATAGAGTTGGAGTGGCCGTTAGGCGAAACTTCTCGTTGGCGTAGGAATGCAACGAACCTCGCTACCGAGACTTCATGCGCCTTTATCGCTTTGCCGCACGATTCGATGAAGTCGACCAGATGCTGAGTCGCCGCTCTGTAACGCTTTACGGTGGCGAGTGACGAACTCAGGATCGTTCGATGATGGTGCAGGTACTTTGTCCGAAGTTCGTCGACTCCGATCGGTACGAATGCAAATGGGGTCGGTGCTTCGATCGCGAGCTGCCCGTTGATGTCTGAGGCGAGCTTTTCCGCGGTGGCCCGATCCGAGCCAATTCGCCGCCGCGTCTGCTTGCCGCCATCGCGATAGTAGAGCCACCACGCGCCGTGGTGTTCGTAGACCGAGACCTTTCCAATCCGGAACCGAGTGCACCGCAGGCTTCGATTCGCCTTGCGGGAAGAGACCTTCTTTGCAGCCATTGTGCTGACCTTCCGGTGCACTCAACGTGCACCAAACATGCACCAATGGGGCTGCGAACGGCTAACAAAAAAACCGCAACTGCTTGTGAAACAATCAGTTACGGCATTCAGTGAAATCGAAATACGGAGAGAGGGGGATTCGAACCCCCGAACGCCGTGAGGCGTCTCCGGTTTTCAAGACCGGTGCAATCAGCCGCTCTGCCATCTCTCCGGGGCGGAAGTTAGGTGCATCGGACGGCGCATTC
>OMIV01000237.1 GCA_900299185.1 Planctomycetaceae bacterium | reverse complement strand
TCTACGTCTCGTGGGCTCGGAGATGTGTATAAGAGACAGAGTACGAAGCCACCGAAGATGGCATCTATCGACGAGTGGGCGTAATTCCGCTGACGTCGGAATGTCTGAAGTGCCACGCCCCCAATCGAACTGACGTAAAGACTCGCAAAGCAGGACTTGTCATCGCGATCCCAATCAAGTGATAGAGTCGTTTGATGGCACTGCGGTCTCTGTAAGTCGAATTACTCCGCAATCATCAGAGTCCGTGGACCAGTTGTGGGCGGATAACTTCTGAGTCGGTTTCGGTGATCTTGATGGCGAAGTGTTCTTCCATTTTGACGGCCTCGCCGCGGCAGTAGAGCTGTCTGCCGATGAAGACTTCGAGCGGGTCGTCGCAGGACTTATCGAACGTGATCAAGGTACCTGGCGCCAAGCCGCGAAGCTGCCGAAGGTCGATGCGCTTTTGAGCGATCTTCACGATCAACGGCACTGGAATCGGAAGGACTCGAGATTGTCGAGTTAGCGTGGCTGGTGAAACGGTCGGCTCGTCGTCGAAATCAGTTTCGTCTTCAACAGCGCTGTGGCCACCGATGTCGGGAGCAGCTTGAGTATTCGTGGACGATTCCGCCGCAGCGGGAAAGTCGGCGACGTTTTGAAAGCGCGGCGTGCTCAGCGGCCAAATGATTTGGATCCGCCCCATCTCATTCGAAGTCATCGGATTCTGAATGAGGTACTCGAACCGTTGAGCGTCGTCGCCGAGACCGCAGGCCGTGAGCTGCTTCTTCAGATTGCCGCAGATAATCGTTTGGTACTTGGTTGCCTCTAGCTCCATTGGCAAGAGGCCCATCGACCATTCCATCGGCAGCGTTTGCAAACGCGACGCTTGGTTCTCGTCCGGTTGGCGATACCAAGCCGGTACATCCAAGCTCGCCGGGATCAAGACGGCCAAGGCTTGCTCGGAGAATTCGAACAACACAAACAGCCCTGGTTCGGCAGAGGCTTCTCCCAGGATGGCATCGCACCCGGTCGACAGTTCGCCCGCCCCGAACTTGACCTTGGCGCCAAGGTTGGACTGATACGACTGATTGATCGCATCCAAATTGGAACGACAAGCATCCGCAATCTTGGTCGCCATTTCGGGGGTGAAGAGGCTCATAAGCAATCCGTTCGTCGAGCGAGATTCGATCCGAAGTCGTGGTGGCGATGGAGTAACGGCTCGATCGGGAAAACCACTAGGCAAGCCCGATGCGGGCAACTCTGTGTTCTCGGTGCCTCTGTGTTTCGGTTCGCCTATTGGAGCGATCGGTGGAAGAGTTGAAACACAGTGGCATGGAGAACGCAGAGAAAACGAGCGATTCTGGATCGAGCATCCTTAGCGATCGGACGATGTCCCGCAGACGACTTAAGCCCGAATCGGGCCGAGCCGACCAACCTCCGCAGAAGCAATGTTTTGCCGCAGAGTGGTCTGACCAGCTTGTTATCCGAGGATTGCGGTGGTCGCTGTCGAGCCTACGATCTGGATGCTTTCGGAATTCGAATCATCGCAGACTCATCTGCATTCATTCTTCGATCTGCTTCTCGGGAGATCTCACTCATGGACCCGCTCATCGAACGTCAGTTGCACCTGAATCGTCGACAGTTCTTTGGCACCACGGGAGTGCGGCTCGGGGGCGTGGCTCTTGCGGCGATGGCGGCTCAGCGGGCACAGGCAGCGGGACCGGCGATGCATCCGGCTCTGGCTGGATTTCCGCACTTCGCTCCGAAGGCCAAGGCTCTGATCTATCTGCATATGAATGGAGGACCGTCGCAGATCGACTTGCTGGATTATAAGCCGGTCCTCAACGAGCACTTTGATAAGGACCTGCCGGACAGCATCCGCAAAGGTCAACGCATCACAACGATGACCAGCGGGCAGAAGAGGTTGCCGGTTGCTCCGTCGAAGTTTGAATTCAAGCAGCATGGTCAATGCGGTCGGTGGGTTAGCGAGCTGTTGCCGCATACGGCCAGCGTGGTCGACGACTTGGCGGTCGTGAAAAGCGTCTTCACCAACGCCATCAATCATGACCCGGCTTGCACGTTCGTCATGACGGGCAGCGAAGTGCCGGGCAAACCCAGCCTCGGGTCTTGGGTCTCATATGGCTTGGGAGCAGAGAGCAACGACTTGCCGTCCTTCGTCGTGCTCACGCCGATCTGGTCTTCGAATGCTGCCGCTCAAGCTCTGTTTACTCGCATGTGGAGCAGTGGGTTCTTGCCATCGAAGTACACCGGCGTCGCGCTGCGCAGTGCCGGTGATCCTGTGCTGTATCTCCAAAACCCAGACGGAGTCTTAGCGAGCGATCGACGCGTGATGCTCGATGCCTTGGCGAAGCTCAATCAGAAGAGTTTCGCCGAGATCGGTGATCCCGAAATTCAAACTCGCATCGCTCAGTACGAGATGGCGTTTCGCATGCAGAGCAGCGTGCCCGAGCTGACTGATCTTTCGGGTGAATCGCAGGCCACGCTCGACATGTATGGTCCCGAAGTGAAGACGCCGGGAACATTCGCGGCCAGCGCACTGCTAGCACGACGCATGGTCGAACGAGGCGTGCGCGTTGTGCAGCTTCTGCATCGAGGTTGGGACCAGCATGGCAACTTACCGCGCGACATCACGAGCCAATGCTACGACACCGACCAAGCAGCAGGTGCACTGATCAAGGATCTCAAACAGCGCGGCCTACTCGACAGCACGTTGGTCGTCTGGGGCGGCGAGTTTGGTCGCACGGTTTACTCGCAGGGACAGCTCACCAAGCAGACTTATGGCCGCGATCATCATCCTCGCAACTTCTGCATGTGGCTGGCTGGTGGTGGGATCAAGGGCGGCATCAGCTACGGCGAGACGGATGATTTTTCTTACAACGTCGTCGATAGGCCCGCTCCGATTTCCAACATCAATGCCACCATCCTGAAGTGCCTCGGCATCGACCACGAACGGTTTACCTACAAGTTCCAAGGGCTCGATCAACGACTGACCGGAGTCGAAGAGCCGCAGGTGATTCCCGAACTGCTGGCATAGAAGCGGCACTCGTCTCTCTGTTTGTCTTGTCTCCGTTCCCTTCGTTTGCTCCTGTTCCAAGTCTTGATGAAGACGGGAAGACGGTTGGAACAGAAGCAAACGAAGGAAACGAAGATAGAAAACAACGGAGAGATTACGACCGCTGATCGAAGGCGAGATCACTCACTGGCCCCGCCGCAGCAGCGATGTTTAATCATGGTGAGTGTTCCGCCCCAGCCTGCTCGTACTTTATCGATATTCATTCGATCGAGTGTCGCCGCGCGGCTCATTGCCCTCGTGCCTACGACAGATACTTCTTCGGGATCTCGGCACCGGCCACGAAGCTCAGCTTCCCGATCTTGCACATCTGATAGACGTTGATGCGGAAGTCCGGGCACGCCGTCACCAAGCAGTAAGCATCAACTTGCGAGAAGCCATACTCGCTCGTCAGCCAGCTCATCAGTTTGACGGTCGCGGTTTCGACGGCAGCTTCCAGAGGCCGGTCCATGTGCACGCTGACGATCGACTCGGGCTTCTCAATACGGATGCCCGGCGTCTTGCGGCCTTTGATCAGTTCCAACTTCAGACGCACTGTTGATTTCGTTTCAGCGGCTGTGCCGGTGAATTCGGTGTCACCCTGACTGGCATGCACGTCGCCTAGATAGAACAACGCGCCGGGATGATAGACCGGTATGGATATGCGATTGCCGGGCGAGATGTCTCGAATATCGAGATTGCCGCCCCAGTCGCCCTGACCGTCGAGGCTTGTGGTGACTTCGCGATCGGGGCACACGCCAAACGTGCCAACGAACGGAGTGATCGGCCACGAGATGCGATCATTGAAATGCACCGTACCATCGCGGGTTGTGCCGCTCGGCCCCGGCGAGTGCTTAAAGATCTTCGTCGTGTATTGGCCAGAGACTTCCGGCCACGCTGTCGACTCGCCCAAGGGGCCGCGTCGAGGACCGACCGCCGTCCAGGAGTAGTCTTCAACTTCGATGTGCTCGATCTGCATCACGAGTGTGTCGCCGCGTTCGGCTCCCTCGACATAGACCGGTCCACCGATGGGATTCGCGAGCGGCGGGCTGAGATGAAAACCCGGTCGTTGAGCTGGGATGGCCAGATCTTGCTCGGTCTTAAAGTAACCCGTGCTAGCGTCGAAGGTCTCGATCTCGAAGGTCTCACCAGATTGCACCTTCAACAACGGAGCGTCGTGAAAGTCGAAGGCATATTTGCGAGCTTGCTCGCGAAGAATGCGTTGCACGATGGGGCTCCTTTTTCGGTGAACCAGATGCGTGAAGCGATGGCTATTGCAGCCGACTTAATCGAGTTGGAACAACAAGAACTTCAAGTAGCGAAACTCTGGCAGCGCGAGCGGAGTGGGATGATCGATCGGCTGACTGTGCGACGCCAACATCGTGGCGCGGCGGCGTGCTCCCGAGATGCCTTCCTCACACGTCTTCAAAAAGTCGGGAAGTTCGAAGTGACTCGAACACGACGCCAGTGCCAACAAGCCGCCTTGTGAAGTCACGCTCGCGCAGTCCGTAGCGAGCTTGAAGTAAGCAGCACTCGCCTTCGCCACGGTTTGTTTTGACGGCGCGAACGATGGCGGATCAGAGATCACGAAGTCCCAAGTTCGTCGGTCGTTCTTGGCCTTCTGCAAGAAGTCGAAAGCATCGGCCGCGACTCCTTCATGCTGATCGGCTGGCAAACCATTAAGAGCCCAGTGCGCGTTCGCGGCTTCAATGGCTGGCTTGGCGAGGTCGACCGTGGTGACGCGCCGCGCACCACCGATTCCGCCTGCGATCGAGAAGCCGCCGGTGTAGCCAAACAAGTTGAGCAATCGAGTTCCCGTGGCCATCTCGCGCACGAGCCAACGGTTGTCGCGCTGATCGAGAAAGAATCCGGTCTTCTGCCCATGCTGCACGTCGACCGTTAGTTTCATCCCGTTCTCAACGATCTCAACTGGTCCTGCGGGAGCGTTGCCAATGAGCACGCTGGCTTCAGAACCTCGCTCGCGTTGCCGTTGAATCACAGTCGTGACCGGCACTTCAGAACGCAGCCAATCGGCAATGCCCACCGCATCCCAAAAGCCGCTCGGCCCCGGACCATCCAGCTTGATGACAGCCACATCGGCGTAGATGTCGACCACCAATCCCGGCAGCCCGTCGCCCTCACCATTGAAGAGTCGAAACCCATTTGTCGCGCGATTCAGGGCAGCTCGTGGTTCGAACAATCGACGACGCAGCTTCAGTGCGGTCTCGAAGCGTTGCCGAGCCCACTCATCATTCAGAGGTCGATCGTCGTCAGCGTTACACACTCGAAACGCAAGCTGGCTTTCGGGATCGTAAAAGCCCCGCGCGAATGGCTTACCGCGTTTGTTGTCCGCCAAGCAGGCATGACGCCCAGACTCTGTTCGCGGAGTGTCGCGCAAGGCATCGGCAAAGACCCACGGATTCCCGCGTTTGATGACGCGAACCAGGTCACGGGCCAATCGCAGCGTGACTTCTTGTCCGCGCGGTGGAAGAAGCAAACTCATGCTGAAAGTCGATTCCCAAATCAGACAACGTGCAAAACTCGCCGGCCTGCATAGTCAGTCCGGCACAAAGGCGGCGAATCATGGCGGCACCGGCTTGATCAGCAAGCAAACTCGCGTTTCTGTGTTCGCCGAGTTGCGATCGCTAATGGGGCGGCGTTTTCTTCCGAGCTGGTATTGGCCAACATCGCGGCACACTTCTATGAAGCCGAGATCGCGGTCGAGG
>OMIV01000236.1 GCA_900299185.1 Planctomycetaceae bacterium | reverse complement strand
TCGCCACTCGCTACGAGAAAAAGGCTCAAAACTTCCTCGCCTTCGTCCAACTGGATTCCATCATAATCCTGCTCAAATAGAAAATACACAGGCGATGCAACACAGCGTCCACACGACCTAGGGCGTCGAACCGACATCCGGCTCTACTCGCTTCAGGCGACTGTTTCTTTCGTGACCGAACGGGCGGGAGATCGCATGCCTACATCGGATGCTCGGCATTCGACCACGGTCGTTGTTTCAGGATTTGAAGATCGATCGAACGAGTGCAGCCGCCGCGAATTAGCGAGCACCACCAAGCTGCTCACAAACATGACAATGGCCGCGACGACGGGACTTAAGAGACCAAAGGCCGCCATCGTCATGCCGATGGCGTTGTAGCCGAACGCCCAAGCCAAGTTTTGAAGAATGATTTTGCGAGTCATCCGTCCCAGCTCGATCACCCAAGGAATGGCCGTCAAATCGTTGGCCAGCAAACAAACTCCCGCTGCATCGCGCGAAACGTCGGTGCCGCAGCCAAGTGCGACTCCAACATCGGCTGCCGCCAGGGCAGGGGCGTCGTTGATGCCATCGCCGACCATCATCACGGACTCCAATTGCGATCGCGCTTCTCGGAGTTGTTGCAGCTTTTGCTCCGGCAACAGGCTCGCTTCGAAGTTCAATCCGCCTTGATCACCAGCTGCTTCGAACACAAATCGACTGACACGTTCTGGGCGGTCACCGGACAGCACTTTCAGATCGAGCCCCAAGGCTCGCAGTTCGTCCAACATCGATCCAACATCAGGACGCATCGCCTCGGCCAACAGGAACGCGCCACGAGTTTGTCCATCCCAACCCACGAAGACTGTGGCGGCCTCGTCGGTAAGAGCGGTCGTTACGGCATCTTCAAAATCAGGTCGAAACGCGCAGCCAGACGCCAACATGAATGATCGGCTACCCAGCCAGACTCGAAGACCGTCCGATAGCTCTGCTATCAGGCCGCGTCCGACAATCGTTTGCATCTGAATGATCGAAGCAAGATCCGCTGAATGGTCTTCACCAACGAGTTCTGGCGTGTGCTTCCATTTGGCGATGGCTCGTGAAAATGCGTGCGTAGATCTCTTGGCCAACAGCTTTGAAATCGATGCCACGCGAGTTCGATCTTCATCCTGCAGGCAGATGAAGTTGGTGATCCGAGCATCTCCTGTCGTCAGTGTGCCCGTCTTGTCGAAACGAATGCCTCGAATCCGCGCCAGCTTTTCGAGCACTTCGCCATTGCGAATCAAGACGCCTCGTTCAGCAGCACGGCCCAGAGCCGTCCAGACGGCGACAGAGGTTGCCAAACCTAGGGCGCACGGGCAGGCGATAAGTACGACTGCCAGTCCCGACATGATCGAATCGGCCAAGGACGCCACCGCTAAGTTCCACGCAAACGCAATCGCGCACACAACAGCGACGAAGGGGACAAATCCGGTTGTGACGTTGTCGGCGAGACGTTGGTAATGCCCCATGGACTGCCGGGCTTCTCGAACAATCTTGACCAACCGTGCCACAGTGCCATCACTCATCGCGCGAGTGACTTCAATCACTAGGTCGGCATCAAGATTAAGTGTCCCGGACGCGACGTCATCTCCCGGACGCTTGATAACAGGTTGACTCTCACCCGTTAAAAGCTGCTCGTCGATACTAGCAGCTTGATTGATAACCCTGCCGTCGACGGGGATCCGCTCTCCGGCGAGAACTCGTACTTTGTCGCCTGGTAGTAAGCTGGCTGTATCAACTTCCGAATCTGTTGACGAACCTTCTGAAATTCGTCGAGCAGTCAACGGAAGTAAGCGTTCGAGAGACTCCAACACTTCGTTGGTTTGTAGTTTGCCATGAGCTTCGAGCCATCGACCTAGCGTGACAAGGACAAGCACAAGGCTCGCCACTTCAAAGTAAATGTGACTCGATCCTGATAGCACCGAAACGACGGAATATGCGAATGCAGCTAACACTCCCGCGATGACCAGCAGGTCGCTCGTAATGCGACCGTCCCGCAGTGATAAGCATCCGGAGACAGCAATTGGTACTCCGAGGAGAAACAACACTGGCAGCGAGGCCAAGAGGCTCAACCAAACGAGGAGGTCCGTGATTGTGCTGGCCAGCGTGTCCGTGGGAGCGACTTCGTAGAAGTCATAGCTCCACAGGGCCATTGTAAACATCGACACGTTCATCGCGAAGAATATCGCGATACCCAGTCGAGTGAGCGTCCAACGCACTTTGCCAGTTTCGCCCGAATCCGCGCTCACCTGTGCTGCAAAACGACAGCCAAAGCAGCAGTAGGCGTCATCGTCTGTGGATGTCGTATCGCTATCTCGATGCCACAAACTCTTCGGAAGTGGCAATCCACACCACACACAGGCTGTCGGATTATGTTGGGGCGACATGACCATCGATTCGAGAAGAGGCGATTGGCCGAAGAATGAGTGGTGATATTAGGGAGGAGAGACCAGCTCGACTTGGACTGCCGGGAACAGGAATTTCACAGTGTAAGCAATGATGAAAATCCAGAACGCCAGCCAGATCACGCGCACGTACCACGGAATCTCGTTGCCGGTATATTGGTGATATCGACTTTCAACTTCGACGGATGTTTGCTCGGGAGCGGTCATATTCAAAATCCTGACAGCAAGGGCGGATTGATTGCCAAAACACGAGGTGAATCTCACGACTGCTCGTCGAGTTGTTTTTCTCGTTCGAGTAAGTCGTACTTCGGCAATTCAATATCGTGGAACATTCCGTTGCAGGTCGCCCACATTAAGAGGAAGAAGAAACCGGTACTCGCCAGCAAATAATTGGCAACTGGCGAGATTGCGAACGCACCGTCAATTTCACCCGATATTAATCGGATGAACTCAACCAACTTCGAGCCGAATCCAAACACGCTTGGTACAAGAATCAGAACTGCCAATATGCCGGTGACAATCTGGGTGGTTCGACGCTCTCGTGCGGTAGACATAAGAACGATTCCTAGGAGGCTAAGACCAATCTTGGTCGTAAGTCGAACAGGGGAAGTCCGCTGCGGAAACTGTTAACCAGAACCTACTTGTCTTCGGCGGCTGGTTTGGTTTCAGCCACGATCGATGGTTCGTAACTTTCATAGTAGGGGTAACTTTCCAGCCATGAACCAAGCCATTGAACGTAGGTGATTAGCGCGAGACCGCGTTTGTTGGGCTTATTAGGTTCGCCATCGAAGAACCAAGGGTATTCCGGCATTGGCGATTGGTGCGAGGTCATGACGGGCTTGAAGAGATGCACCGCATGCCAATCGCTTGAGCGACGACCGCCTTCACGGCACAGATCTGGGCCGACTCGACGAGTTCCGAAGAGCACGGGACGTTGCAATTCGTTTTGATACTTCCATGACTTTGAGACCGGTCCCCAGCGTTGATCCTCATTCGAGACTGGTCGAATAAACTGGCTGTGGCAGTGCCAGCAACCTTCGCCGACGTAAACGTCACGGCCAGCGCGAAGTGCTTCTGCACATTGCTTGTTCCACCAGTCCGCTGCCGTCTTGGGGTCGGTCGGTGGTTCGCCAAACGCTTTAACGAATGACTCGGGGTAGCGGCGCGACAGTTCTTCAAACTGAAATCGAACATTCGCATTGACCAGTTGCTCGGCTGTCTGTTCCGGCTGATTATATATCAACGCTGGAACTACCGCGTTCGAAAGAAATGCGAAGCCGAAGAAGAACAAGCCGGCCACCAACAAGATACCTGACTTTGATTCAAACATTTGCGAAGTTTCTCCAAAAACGTTTTCGCAGGTGAATTATCGATTTACGTCGTAGCGACGGTTGAGGCGCTGGAACTCGAAAGATTACGAGATGCCATCCAGGTCATATATAAGTTGTAGAGGAACACAATCAGGCCAGCGAACATGACTAATCCGGCAACAGTACGGACTGCCCAGAAGGGGAATGATACTTCGACGGAAGATTCCCACGGTTGTAACGCCGCCCATGACCAGCCTTGGAACAGACCACCCAAGATCAAGTCGCCCGACATGACCAAGACACCGGTCGCAGACAGCCAATAGTGCCATTCACAGAGACGGCGGCTGTACCAGTCAACTCCCAGTAATCGGGGGAAGAGGTAGGTCATCATGTCAAAGATCCATTGGCTGAAGACACCATACATCACCAAGTGTGCGTGGCCGACAACCCAGTCCGTGAAGTGAATTAACGCTTGGAAGGTCAGCGTTGTCTGCATGGCACATTGCAAGCACGTCAGGAAGTAGAAAACCATGCCCGTGTAGAACCACCGAATTGGAAGGTTCGTGACGATGGCTCGTCCCTGTCCCCAGATCGTCCCGAAGAAATTGATAATGACCGTCGTCACGACCAATTCGACGGCGATCGTCGACATGATCGCTCCGTACTGGAGGAACATGGGAATTGGCGTGTAGAGGAAGTGGTGGATTCCGTTAAGCGGATAGAAGAATGCCAAGCCCCAGAATCCAACGAGAGATAGGCCGTGTGACCAGATTGGCTTCTTTAGCACGATTGGTACGAAGTAGTACATCAGGCCCCAACCGAGTGGGGTCACAAACAAACCCACCAGGTCGTGGATGAAGAGGCCACCAACGGCACCGGCGCTGGATCCAGAGACAACATACTGCGGTAAGAAGTTACCCATGGCGTATGTCAACGGCGTCCAGACGAACATGGCGAGGAAGTACGGCTCATCGCAAAACCGTGGGTGGTAACTGGTAAAGAGCGGACAGACTGGTTCAGCTGGGGTTGTGAGTTCTCAAGTCGCAACTTCAACGGAGTCCCAGAATGTCCGCTCAAGCGTTTTAT
>OMIV01000235.1 GCA_900299185.1 Planctomycetaceae bacterium | reverse complement strand
TCCGACGGGACAACTCGCAGTGACTTACGACATCCTCAATCGCACCGCCCCAGCGTTCGCAATCAGCGTCGCGCGGTCGACCGATGCAGCGTATGACTCTGCGGATGCGTTGCTCGGCAGCATCTCGTTGACGACGACCGCTGACCGCACCGTCGGCCCGCATACGAAGACATTCCCGCTCGGCACGAGCACCGGCCAATTCGCGCTGCCGGGTATCGGGTCGGCAGATCTCGAGGCCGATTACTTCATCCTCGCGATTGCTGACGTCACGAATGCGGTCGCTGAGACCGATGAAGATCCCGTGCTCGACGACAACAGTGCCGTTGTCACCGGAGCCTATCTCTCGACCGACAATCGCTTGCTCGTGCAAGGCGGACTCGGCGCCGACAGTGCGACGATCACTCCGACGAGCGTCTCACTGACCGTCAACAAGACCGACGCCGTCGGTAGCGGCACGACGACGACGTACTCACTCAGCGGGTACTCGCAAGTGCGAGCCCGACTGCATGACGGCTACGATCTCCTCTCAGCACCGACGTTGACCGTTCCCGTTGTCGCACGCGGAGGTAATGGAAACGACACTCTCACAACCGGCAGCGGTGCCGACAGCTTGCAGGGCGAACTCGGCGACGACGTGCTCAATAGCGGAGCCGGTAACGACGTGCTGACAGTGCTCTCCGGCGACGACTCGCTCAATGGCGGCGATGGCACTGACGATCTCGTTGCCAGTGCCGATCAAGATGCACTGCTCAGCAACTCGCTGCTGCTGTTCGGCGGCGATGCGATCGCATTGAGCAACATCGAGCGGGCTCTCATCACCGGCGGTGTTTCGAACAACGTGCTTGACGTGAGCGGCTTCTCGGGAGCGACGACGCTCAATGGAGGCGTTGGAGCAGACACACTCGTCGCCGGTCTCGGTAACAACGACCTCGACGGCGGTGCGGACAACGATCTCATCCGCGCGCAGGGCGACGTCAACTTCACGCTCGCAACGATCACGGACTCGAACGCGACAACGGCAACGGTTGAAGAAGCACGGCTGACGGGACTCGGCACCGATCGACTGCTCAACATCGAGTCCGTGCAGCTCATTGGCGGCGACAACGCGAATACGCTCGATGCGAGTGCCTTCACGAGCAAAGCCGCGCTCTTCGGAGGTAAGGGAAACGACACCTTGATCGCGGGCACGGGCGATGACTTACTCGACGGCGGACGCGACTCTGACCGGCTTCGAGTCGCAACGGTCGCTCAGAATCTTGTCTTCAGTGCGTCGAAATTGACGGGACGCAGCACTGATGTGCTCGCCGAGATCGAGCAATTCGAACTGACCGGTGACGAGCGAACGAATGCGCTCGCGATCAACTTCGATGGCAGCGCCTTCGTGACGAACAGTCTCATCACGCTCTTCGACGCGACCAATCCGCAAGTCGCGACCTTCACGTTGACGTCGATTGAAAACGTCTCGGTGATCGGTGGCCCGAGCGACAACCGCTTCGACGCAACGGGCTTTACGCGGTCGATCACGCTGCAAGGCGGATCGGGCAACGACACTTTGGTCGGCGGCACTGGCAACGATAGCCTCGATGGCGGCGCCGACGTTGACAGTCTCGTTGGCGGCGGCGGGACCGATGTGCTGCTCAATGGCGAGTCCGCCGGAACGACCGGTTCGCCGCGTCTGTCGCTCACAACGAATGCGAGCAGTCTCTCGGAGAACGGCGGCACTCTTTCAGCAACCGTGACTCGCGCGGGAACGAGCACCGCTGCGGATCTCGTCGTGACGATCGCTCTCAGCGACAGCACCGAAGCCCGCGCTCCGCAGACCATCACCATTCCGAGCGGCCAGTTCTCGGCGACGTTCACGATCAACGGCGTTGACGATGGCGTGATGGACGGCCCACAGAATGTCGGCATTGTCGTCGGAGCGACGGGCCTCACCGCCGCAGCAGCGTCCTTCACCGTGACCGACGACGACGTTCCGGGTTTCGCTGTGACGCAAACCGGCGGCACAACTTCCGTGAATGAGAACGGCTCGACCGATTCCATCAGCGTTGTGCTGACGACTCAACCGGCCAGCAACGTTGTCATTGCGATTACATCCAGCGATGCGGGCGCAGCCCTACCGACCCCGACATCGCTGACCTTCACTCCGGCCAATTGGAACCTTCCTCAAGTCGTGACGGTGAGCGGAGTCGATGACGATCTTGTCGACGGCACGCAGAACGTCACGCTCACGGTCGCCATTAACGATGCCTCGTCTGACGACGCCTTTGATCCCGTCGCTGACAGTGTCGTGCCGGTCACTGTCACCGAGCATCCCGACATGGCCGCCGTGACGGTCAACTTCTTAGCGGGAGTGCTGACGGTCGATCTCGTCAAGCCGCGCGTGAAAGCTACGGTCGATGCCGCAACGGGACGGCTCGCGTTCAACGGCATCGTCTCGACCGTGCTCAAGACGCAGGTCACTCAATTCAACATCAACGGCACATCGAACGCCGATCGCATCGACCTCTCTGCCTTGCTTGCAACCGATCTGCCGAATGTCACGAGCCTGCGCGTGCTTGCTGGCGATGGCAACGACACCGTCTTCGGCAGCGACTTGCCCGATGTCCTCTTCGGCGGTGATGGCAATGACGACCTCAGAGGTCTCGGCGGCAACGACTCCCTGCAAGGCGATGCCGGAAGCAATCTGCTCGACGGCGGCACGGGCCTTGATCGACTCATCGCGCAAGCCGGTTTG
>OMIV01000234.1 GCA_900299185.1 Planctomycetaceae bacterium | reverse complement strand
ACGCCGAGCTTACGGCTACCGCAACCGCAATCACTTCATCCTGAGAATCGAAACACTTCACACCACCAAAGTCAGACTCGTCGGCTGATACCAGTTACCCCCACGGTTTTGCGATGAGCCTTTTTTCTCGCGATCTAACGTCGACGACATTTACTGAGCCTTAGGGGATATTTCTTGTACGGAACTGAGAATTGAGCAGCACACTGGCTAACTCGGCCAAGCGTCGAGTGACTGCTCACATCTTACTTAGTGCAAAGTGACTGGATCTCGGGAGTCTGTCAATCATCGGACCAGCACGTGTTGGCTGCGCGGATAACATGTTAGGCCCGCATGCGGCCTAATTCTGTTATGGCCGCATGCGGCATAACTCAGTAGGTACCGCACCGGCATGACGTGAAGATGGCGAGTATGGATATTTATCACTGCGTCTAACGTGTCTCTCGCTGACGCTGCGGTTGATACTCGTCACAGCTTGAATGGTGGCCGTTTAGCAGCGGTGACACGCTATCTCTCAAATGCAGTCGAACATCGTCGAGTATAGCTCTTGCTAGTCGTCAGGCAGATCGGCTTGTTGGGACTGAGGACTCTTGAGCTGCAATCTGCTCGGGATGGAATCCCAAGCATCGGTCTACTCGGCAACGCTCATGGACCGAGGTGACTTTCGCGAGCAGGAAGGCTGCGCTAGATTTGCGGACCGTCGAGGGAGTCAACAACCACTTCAGAACGGGGACGCAATTACTTCCCAATGTGCGTCGCGTAGGTTGGACGCCTACGTCCGACGACGACGCACGGACCTAGGGGTCCATGCTACGAGCTTGGGAAGTTATTGCGTCCCCGTTCCTTACTTAGTCAGCTTCGCTGAACCTCATCAGACAAGGATGCCCCATGTCAGTTAAGACCGCACCGCGCAAAGCCGTCATTGAAGACGACAACCTCAACAATGCCGTCGGCCAGATTGAAAAAGCCTTCGGCAAAGGCTCGATCATGAAGCTGTCCGAATCGACGGCCATGGTCGTCTCGGGCATCTCGTCCGGTGCGTTGTCGCTCGATATGGCGCTGGGTGGTTACGGCTATCCGCGCGGCCGCATCATTGAACTATTCGGCCCTGAATCGAGCGGTAAAACGACGCTCGCCCTGCACGCGATCGCCAGTGCTCAACGAGCTGGCGGCGTGGCGGCCTTTATCGACGCCGAACACGCTCTCGATCCATCCTGGGCCAAGCGTTTGGGAGTGAATCTGGAAGACTTGCTGGTCAGCCAGCCGTCCTACGGCGAGGAAGCTCTGCAAATCGCCGAGATGCTGATCAAGTCCAATGCCGTCGACATCATCGTGGTGGACTCGGTAGCGGCACTGGTTCCCAAAGCGGAACTCGATGGTGAGATCGGCGACACTCACGTGGGTTTGCAAGCACGCATGATGAGCCAAGCCATGCGCAAGCTGACCGGTGCGATCGCTCGCTCGAAGACGACGGTGATCTTCATCAACCAGATTCGCGAGAAGATCGGCGTGATGTTCGGCAGCCCTGAAACAACACCCGGCGGTCGAGCACTCAAGTTCTACAGCTCGTGCCGCATCGACATCCGCAAGATCAACCAGTTGAAGGAAGGCGAAGAGACGATCGGCATTCGCATGAAGGCCAAGATCGTCAAGAACAAGGTCGCCCCACCGTTCAGGCAAGCCGAGTTCGACATGTACAACACCAACGGCATCAGCTTGTCGGCAGACGTGATCGATATGGCCGTCGAAGACAAGGTCATTCAGAAGAGCGGTGCCTGGCTGAGCTATGGCGAGGTGCGTCTGGGCCAAGGCCGCGATAAGGCTCGGTTGTACTTGGAAGAGAACACCGAACTGCTGGAAGAGATCCGCCGCAAGGTGATCACGGCGAGAGGCTTCGCTCACATGCTGGAGTCCGACGCGGGCGCCGAGCAGGCGTAAGCACAGCAAGCTTTCGGCTGAGGCCGCACTCAGTACGAACCACGAACGGCGGGCGCATGATTGGCCCGCCGTTTTCGTTTTGAGACTCTTCGCGATGCGATCTCAGTCGCGGAGCGACTGAGCTACGTAGGCGAGTCGCTCCGCGACTCGCGAATTTCGAACATCACGCGGCGTTCGATCGTCTTCGTCCTTATCAACGTGAAGGTGCGACATGCGATTCATCGCATTCGTCATTCCAACGTACATCGCAGCCTTGATCGTGCTAGTCGCGAGCAACATCGCGGCCGTGGCCGACGATGCTCAGCGGGATGTCTCCGAAAAGACGTTTCGCGAGCAGGTCGGTCCTGTGCTCGCGGCGAAGTGCGTGGCCTGTCATCGCCCTGACAATCTCAAAGGTGGCTTCGACATCACCACGCGCGAAGGCTTGCTGAAGGGTGGCGAGTCCGGTGCGGCGATCGTTCCTTCCAAGCCCGATCAAAGTCCGGTCTTCACACGATCGATCTCGGTCGATGGCAAAGCTCCCGAGATGCCAGCCAAGGGCGAGCCTCTTACCCGCCAAGAGGCAGCAGCCTTACGAACTTGGATTGCCGCTGGAGCCGTTTGGCCCGACAAGCTGCAATTGAAAGAGAAGGCCAAAGGCGATGTCACGTTCTGGTCTTTTCAGCCCGTCTCCGATGTAGAAGTTCCGCCAGCCACGTCAGCGAATCGCCGTTCGCCCATTGACCGATTCATCGCTCACAAACTCCAAGCCAGCGGGCTGACGACGAGCGTTCCTGCCGATCCGCGTACTTACATTCGGCGAGCGACGTTCGACTTGCTCGGCTTGCCGCCAACACCCGAGGAAGTTGCGGCCTTTGAAGCCGACTGCCGAGACGCTCAAACCCATGATGCATCGCCTTTGCCCGACGCTGCGGTCGAGCGATTGATTGATCGGCTGTTGAAGAGCCCGCGTTATGGCGAGCGTTGGGCGCGGCATTGGCTCGACATTGCGCATTACGCGGACACGCATGGCTTCGAACGCGATCAGATTCGAGCCAACGCTTGGCGTTATCGTGACTATGTCATCAACGCTCTGAACGCAGATCGTCCGTATGACCAATTCATTCGCGAACAAATCGCTGGCGACGTCATCGCCCCCAACGATCCGCAAGCAGTCATTGCGACGGGCTTTCTGGCAGCCGGACCGTGGGACTTTGTCGGACAAGTTGAAGCTCGTAGCGATGTGCTGAAACGAGCCGCTCGTGCGGGTGACCTCGACGACATCGTCACGCAAGTGATGACCGCAACGATGGGACTGACGGTGAATTGTGCTCGTTGTCACGATCACAAACTCGATCCCATAACCCAGGACGAGTACTACGGACTGTGGGCCGTCTTTGCCGGAGTCAAACGCGGCGAGCGCGATGTTTCGGCCAGCGAGGTTCAACAACTGACTGCCGAAAAGCAGCGGCTGACCGAGCAACTCGCGAAAGCCAACGCCGAGATCGCAGCACTCAGCGGCGAGGGTCTGTCGCTGGCAGATCTGGTCGGCGGCGGCAACGGTCGAGGTACGGGAACTGTCGGTCGAGGCATCAACCCACGTAACGGGAATTACATCACCGAGAAGCTCGGGTATGCGAACGACATTCCAATCAATCGCCTGCAGCCACTCGTCGTCCCCGACTCGGCGTCAGCCGTCACGCGGTTCGTGAAATGGGTCTTCGTGCCCGACGGGAAAGGCTCGGTCCTGATCGATCAACAGCGCGAGGTCAAAGGCGTGCCGCCCACCAGCGGACACTTCTGGGATGCGATTCGTAATGGGCCGCTCAACTCGCAAGTCAGCACCAAGCTGGCGGGGATTGATTACGCCGAACGCGGGCATTCCATCCTCGGCCTGCACGCGAATGGCGGCATCACGTTCGACCTCAGTTTGCTGAGGCCACGAGACACTGGCGACGACGGGCTGCGTCTGACTGCAATGCTCGGCTTCGGCTCGGGAACTGGTGGAGCGGGTTCGGTCGCGGACTTCACGGTCTTTGTCGATTCCGATCTCAAGTTTCAAAAGCTGAAGATGAAGAAGGACGAGACCGCGGCACTCGACATTGTAATTCCCAATACAGCACAAACTCTGACGTTGATCGCCACCGACGGCGGAGACGGCATCGGTCACGACCTGCTGTTCCTCGGGGACGCTCAGCTCAGGCCCAACGCTCGCGAGTCCAAGCTCACTCCTGATGCTCAACAACGACTCGTCACGTTGCGAAAGGAAGCGGAGCAACTCGACCGCAGCCTTAAGGATCTCGCGTCTCCTCAGAAGGTCTACGCGATCGTCAGCGAGAATCCGCCGACCGTGAATGTGCTGCGACGAGGCAACCCGGAAGATCCACAGCAAGCCGTGCCGCCCGGTGGTCCATCGTGTGTGACGCATGCCCTGCCCGACTTCGGCAACCAAGCTACTCCCGAAGGAGAACGTCGCCGCAAGCTCGCCGAATGGATCACTCATCCCAACAACCCGCTGACGCGCCGCGTGTTGGTCAATCGATTGTGGCACCATCACTTCGGGCAAGGTCTCGTCAACACTCCCAGCGATTTTGGCTATGGCGGCGACCGACCATCGCATCCCGAACTACTCGACTGGCTGGCTAACGAAGTGCTGCGTTCTGGTTGGTCGCTCAAGAAGTTGCACAAGCAAATCATGCTCAGCGAGACCTATCGGCAAGCCTCGGGCACTCGGCATCCAGAGTCACAAATCAATGCCAGCAATCGACTGCTGTGGCGGCAGAATCCCCGACGGCTGGATGCGGAGTCATTGCGAGACGCAGTGCTAAGTGTCACCGGGAAACTGAATCTCGACATTGGAGGGCCGGGCTATCGCGACTTCAAATACACCGAAGCCTATGCCCCGATCTACGAGTACCTAACGCCCGATAAACCCGAGCTATGGCGTCGCAGCATCTATCGCTTCGTCGTCCGCACGACGCCTCATCAATTCATGTCGACGTTGGACTGCCCCGATCCGGCGAACTTCACGCCAGCTCGCGTAACGACGACCACCGCGTTGCAAGCACTCACGCTCAGCAACAACGAATTCATGCTGAGACAAGCCGAGTACCTCGCCGAGCGAATCAAGTCCGAGTCGCCCGACGCAGCCGCTCAAGTCCGTCGAGCGTTCTTACTGACGCTGCAACGAGCGCCCTCGAACGAGGAACTCTCTGCCGCGATGCAACTGGTCGCCGACCAAAGTCTCTTCTCGTTGTGCCGCTCGCTGCTGAATGCGAATGAGTTCGTCTATCTTGATTAAGTCACGCTGCTCACGAACTCGAATCACCGCAGCGCCCTAACATCCTTCAGGCTCAGATTCATGATCGCTCTTACTCGCGACGTCATCGATTACCACCGACTCACCGAAGACGTCCGCTCGAACAACGCCGGTGCGGTCGTCCTCTTCCTTGGCACCGTCCGCGAGATGACCGCCGGTCGCCAAACATTGGCTCTCGATTACGAAGCCTTTGAAGAGATGGCGATTGCCAAGATGCAGGAACTCGAAGACGAAGCCCGATCCAAGTGGCCCGTCGAGAACGTTGGCATCATTCATCGGCTGGGCCATTTGGGACTGGGTGAAATCAGCGTCGCTGTCGCTGTCAGTAGTCCACATCGAGCAGCAGCATTCGAAGCGGGTCGATATCTGATCGATCGGCTGAAGGTGATCGTTCCGGTTTGGAAGAAAGAAAACTGGTCGGACGGCAGCACCGAATGGGTCCATCCCGACGGCACTCCAATGACGACGGCTCCGGCTTAGGAGTCTTCCGCTCCCAGAAGCAGGGTGGTTCGCTCAGAGCGTTCGGTGATGGGCGTGGGCATGCGGAACCAAACTCACCACGCCCTGTCCGATGGTCAGGGCATGCCATTCAAACTCACAGCCTTGTCGGAAACTCGTCTGCATTGCACGAACTCTTACACATCTCTTCTCCAGCCCACTTGCTCGGAAACTCAATGCCTCGACTCGACCGTGACTTGCGAACGTATCTCGCCAGCTTCCTTTCCGACCATCGCCGAGAACTTCTGCCGCGACTGCTGCTCCATCGCACTCGTTTCCTAACGGTGGTCGTCGAGGACATCTATCAGTCGCACAACGCCAGCGCGTGCGTGCGAAGCTGCGACTGCTTTGGCGTGCAAGACATTCACATCATCGAGAACAGCACGACCTATGAAGTGAATGACAAAGTGGCTCTCGGCTCGGCCCAATGGCTCACCACTCAGAGGTATGAAAACACCGCCTCGTGTCTGCAGTCGCTGAAGGACCGAGGCTATTCAATCGTCATGACATCGCCGCACGAACCGACCTGCGAGTTAGAGACGTATCAACTCACCAAGCCTGCGGCGTTGGTCTTCGGCAATGAGCGCTTCGGTGCGTCCGACACCGTCCGCGAAATGGCCGACGACGTGTTGCGCATTCCGATGTATGGCTTCACCGAAAGCTTCAATATCTCGGTCGCGGTCGCTGTCTGCTTGCATCATCTCGTTTGGAAGATGCGCGAAGCAGGACTGCCGTGGCAGCTCCCTGACGACGAGCGCGAAGGTTTGCTCGACGAATGGGTGCAGGCCGCTTCGGAAGGTCGCATGACGAGCCTTCAAAAACGGTTCAACGAACTGGTCGCAGCCGGCAATCCCCCGCCGCTCGATGGCTGGCCTCATTGGGAAAACGTCAGCCCCATACCCCCGGCAAACCGAGCCAATCGCCGCATGCGGAGTTAGTTAGCGCCCCACGAAGTAAGACCGAGTCGCGAAGCGACTCGGCTACGTAGCGGCGATGTTCAAGTCACGTTGCTGTTCTTGGCCAGATCCCAAGAAACACGGCACTTTGAGGGCTCCTTGCTGGGGCCATGTGGCTGGCCTATCTTGCCGCCCCGCTTGGCTCAAAAAGGGGTTCTGAATGCTGTGCTGTGCATGGCCTGCTCAACCACGAATCCCTTCGCCGCATCAGCTCTGGTCGCATGTGGGCCGCGTGCGTCACTTGGTCGTCGCGAATCTGAATTCGCTCGGTTAAGCCTGATCGAGAAAAGCGGTTCAAAGACGAATCGGACGGTAGCTCTACACAACGGAGTATGAGTCTCCGTCATTTTTGGTCGGGCAGGAGCCTGACAATCTTCAAGAGGAGTTTTGCTGAAATGTCGACTGCGATTGCATCGAAGCCACTGGCTTACAAAGTCAAGGACATGGGCCTGGCGGACTTCGGCCGCAAAGAGATCGAGATGGCCGAAAAAGAAATGCCGGGCCTGATGGCTCTGCGTAAGAAGTACGGCAAGGATCAGCCGTTGAAGGGTGCTCGTATCGCGGGCTGCCTCCACATGACCATCCAAACGGCAGTCTTGATGGAGACTCTGATTGCTCTCGGCGCAACCGTGCGTTGGTCGAGCTGCAACATCTTCTCCACTCAAGATCACGCCGCAGCCGGTGTCGCCGCAGCGGGCATCCCGGTCTTCGCCTGGAAGGGCGAGTCCAATGAAGAGTTCGATTGGTGCATCGAACAAACCATCTTCTGGGAAGACGGTCAGCCACTCAACATGATCCTCGACGACGGCGGCGACCTCACCGCGATGATCATCAACAAGTACCCAGAGTTGATCCCCGGCATCAAAGGCATCACCGAGGAAACCACCACCGGTGTCAATCGCCTCTACGCTCTGCAACGCGAAGGCAAGCTGCCTCTGCCGTGCATCAACGTCAACGACTCGGTGACCAAGAGCAAGTTCGACAATCTCTATGGTTGTCGCGAATCGCTGGCTGACGGCATCAAGCGTGCAACCGACGTCATGGTCGCGGGCAAGGTGGTCGTCGTCTGCGGTTACGGCGACGTCGGCAAGGGGTGTGCGGACGCGATGAAGGGACTCGGTGCCCGAGTCATCATCACCGAAATCGACCCCATCTGTGCTCTGCAAGCGGCGATGGAAGGCTACCAAGTCACAACGCTCGAAGAAGCCGCCCCAATCGGCGACATCTTCGTTACCGCGACCGGCTGCTTCGATGTGATCACCGGAGCACATCTCGATGCGATGAAGAGCGACGTCATCGTTTGCAACATCGGCCACTTCGACGCCGAGATCAACGTGGCGTATCTGCACAGCCGCAAGGACATCAAACGCATTCGGATTAAGGACGAGTCCATTGTCGGCGGTCCCGTCGACAAGTTCGTTTACCCAGACGGCAAGGCGATCTTTGTGCTGGCTGAAGGCCGACTGGTGAATCTCGGTTGTGCGACCGGCCATCCGTCGTTCGTGATGTCGAACAGCTTCACCAACCAGACGATCGGTCAGATTGCTCTGTGGAATCCGACCTACCTCAACTTCCCCGCCGACTACTTCACAGTCGACGTGCACATGTTGCCCAAGCGTTTGGACGAAGAAGTGGCTCGTCTGCACTTGGACAAGCTCGGCGTGAAACTGTCGAAGCTCACTCCAGCACAAGCGGCTTACCTCAACGTGTCGGTCAACGGCCCTTACAAGCCCGAGCATTACCGCTACTAGTCGCTGTGCTGCGGCTTAATCTTCGGGAGTATCAATCTCAGTCGCGGAGCGACTGAGCTACGTAGGCGAGTCGCTCCGCGACTCGCCCAACCTACGACCAAGCAAAAAGGGAACGACGGACATTCCGGCGTTCCCTTTTTTGTTGCGCAGCATTCACCCAATCACGAGCCACATCGCCACGAACTTCGCGCTCAATCATGCCGCTGGCGACGGCCCTTCAGATCTGCTTCCAAGTGGTCAATGTGAATGTCCCAATCTTTGTCGGACACATTGCTCACCGGTCGTGGAGTCTCCGCGACAGGCGGAGCAATCGTTGGCGCTGGCACGGGAGCGGTCTTGGTTTGAGGCATGGTTGCGGTCTGTTCCATCGTGGCTTCTGGGGCTAGAGGTACTCGATCCATCAAGTCTTCGTAAAAGGCATCACTGGAAACTGGCGTGGCTCGACGACGAGTCGCCGCCAGTCGTAAGCGCTGATCGTCAGAGACAACATCAAGCTGCTTCGGGCTCGAATGCTTGGCGATCAACTCTTCAATCACCGAGTCCGCATCGACGCCTGTTGGACTGAAGATGACCGTCATCAATTCGAAAGTCTGCTGACGATTCCCAAATCGGTCCAGATTGAGTGCGGCATCGAACACGACTGTTGTCCGAGCCCGCTCGTCGGCGTCCAGTCGCAGCGCCAACGTCATTAACAGCCGATGGCGAGTTCGTTCAAACTCACCGGGCCCATAGCGATCCCGAGCTAGCCCTGCTGAATTCAGCAAGTTGTAGCCGTCGATCAGTAGGAACCGCCGAGCCATCTCGCCGCTCCGTCTAAGCGAACTCCAACATTCATCCAACGGCTTCGACTTGCGGTCGCCACACCGTTGGCAACTCACTTCGCCGCGATGGCGCGTTGATACAGATCCAGCATCTGAGGCAGGCACTTTTCAAGGCTGTACTTGTCGCGAATCATCTTCGCGCCAGCCTCGCCCAAGTGCCGGTACTTCTCGGGATCTTTCAGAACTTCCAGAGCAATCTCCGTCAGGCCATCCACGTCGAAGAAGTCCGCCATCAAACCGTTCTCGCCGTGCTTGATCATCTCTTGGACGGGAGCCGTCGCCGAACCCAGCACCGTGGCGCCGCAGGCCAGCGAATTCATCATCGACCAGCTCAGCACGAACGGCACCGTCAGGTAAATGTGCATGTCGCCGATGCTAATCAATTCGGCCAATTCATTGGGTTCCACTCGACCCGTGAAGATGAAACGAGACAAATCGTAGTTGTCTTGCTTGAGCACATAGTCCCGGTACGAATTCTCCTCGATGCGATTTAAGTCGCCGCCGTAGCAGACTCGATCCGAGCCGATACACACAAAGACCACATCTTGGCGAGCATCGCAAATCTTTTTGGCCACCTTCATGAAAATGTCGAATCCGCGCATCGACTCGAAACCGCGCGAGACGTAAGTGACAATTTTCTTATCCGGTGGAATAACCTGCCCCTGCACAACGCGCGGCACATTGCGGCGGTACCAAATATTAGTGTCGATACCGTCAAAGATCGTCTCTAGCTTGGGCTGATACTCTTCCGGGAAGAGACTGCGTTGATATCCAGTCGGGCAATAGCCCCGAGTACAAGTCTGAGCGTCGAGCAGGATCATCGAGTTGCGAGTTCGCGACCTCAGGATATCGAGTTCCTTCACCGGGAAATCAGGGCGAAAGTCGAGATCCGAGCCCTTGCTACGGTAGTAATACTCGAAGTAGTTAATGATCGGGCAGTCGTAGAGATCCGCCAGCCACAACGTCGAGCCGAAGCCACTGTGTCCAACCACCAAGTCCGGCTTGATGTCAGGACGATTCTTCATGGCCTCGTAGACGGCATGCGTATGCCACACACAGTTTTCAAAGGTCCGGCTGCAATAGTGAGTATCTTTCGTCGCCCCACCACGCGTCTTGTATTGAATGCGTTCGATCCCATCGACAACCGCAGGCGGCAGCTCGGACACGAACGAGCAACGAAAGCGATGGTTCTTGATGAGGTAACTGGCGATGTGACCAAACTGAGCGGGGAAGTTCTTATGAACGAACAGCACATGCATGAATAAGGCTCCTCAAAGTCCGTTTCGAAAGGCGGCGAAATGTAGTGACGTGCATCGACCAAGGATAGCGAACTTTCACGACGCCCCCGGCAACGAGTCCACCTTCTGCGAAGAGGCTGTGATTGACTGGCGTTGAGCACGTTTCCAACGTGCTTCTATCCCTCCAGATGAGGGCTGTGAAAATGTGCCCCACGAAGAGATCACAACCTTGGACTGACGGAAATTGAGGCAGCACCAGTTCTCGATAGATGGCCTTCGACATCGGAGCAACGACAGAACCAAACGGCATCGCCGAGTTACCCGATGCGTTCGTCAGCGGACTTCGATTCGCAGATCATCAACTCACGCAGCAAGTCTTAAATGCGGCGGCGTGACTCGGACATCCAAATGACTCGCATTGCCGTTTCACCCAAGGCCCCGGTCGCCAATACCACAGCCCATCCCAAGTCAGTTTCGAGTGTGATACTCAACGAAGTGCACCGCACGCAGCCGTATCTGAAATTATGCCGCATGCGGCCATAACATGTTATCCACACAACTGAAAACTTCAGCCCTAGCGCTTGACGAACCAGCAAAACATGCCCAATGTGCGAAACCATGAACGAGTACGTGCTGGCGACCCGCCGAGCTCCCCCGCACGCTGCTCAATTCTCTGTTCGGCGACAATAGCGACCGAGCACAATGCATCAGACATGAGTGTGACACATGCTCCTCGAGCACATTGCCAACGGCCTCAGGGAGCATCGTCTGTAGTCTGGCACTAATCGAAGGGAATGACCGCGATGAATAGATTACATGCCATTTGCGTATTCGCGACTACCATTTTGACTTTTACTGCCGTAACGGCGTCCGCCGGGGAACTACCGAGCTTTCTTCACCCAGAATGTGGAAAGCTTATTGAACTGCCTTCAGGCGAGTTTCTCAGGCTCATCGCAAAACCGTGGGGGTAACTGGTATCAGCCGACGAGTCTGACTTTGGTGGTGTGAAGTGTTTCGATTCTCAGGATGAAGTGATTGCGGTTGCGGTAGCCGTAAGCTCGGCGT
>OMIV01000233.1 GCA_900299185.1 Planctomycetaceae bacterium | reverse complement strand
CGGTCACTGTTTCGATCATCCCTATGTAGATGCGGTTGGTGGTCTCATAGCTTCGAACGACTCCAGTTGCCGAATCAATATTTAGATCGATCCCCATCTGCTTGAGATACTGCGGAAGCGGACCATATGTTGTATTCCAGTTCGCGAGAAACTCTTCCCTGGTTATAGGAAGTTGAATGTGCTGGATATCAGGGAGTCCCTCGTACGTGTCCACACGGAGTTCAAACCCGGGACGTTGTTCTGCATAGAAGTCAGCAATGCTTGAAACCATGGTGGCCAGCAGACCGCTGGTGTCGTAGCCCTCGTCTGCACCGTTTTTGAACGTGATGTAAATGGGTTTGATGTCAAGCAGATTTGCTCCGGGTCGATCGATCTCCGTTCGAGGAAGCAGCTTCTTCACCACTACGCGAACTCCAGCGGCTCGAGACTTCAATTCGAGACGCACATCACAATTACCCTCAGAGAGAAACTCAATGAGCTCGCCACTCGTGCGACACACCATGGAGGATTGTTTGCCGATTCTCGCGACAGGAATCTGCGTATCTGCCTCCGGCAGGAGCGCGCGAATACCCAGTAGTCGCGTGGTCTTGCTGTTACCCACATTAGAAACCAGGGTCGCCGAAATCTCCGGCACAATTACGTCGTTTCCACGACTAGAAGAATCTTGCGTTTTGCCGGCGATACGCCACTTCAAGTTGCGACCTTCTTTGACGCAGATGTACCTAACACCGCCGGCAGTGCGCGACAGATTCGCGCGACTACATTTTGTGCCATTAATACCACTCGACATGTTCGCCGATCGTGGCGAGTCTGAACCCAATGATGTCAAATTTCCGCGGGAGATTCTCACCCACTTGCCAGTTGACCCCGTGCCTTCGCAGTTATAGGAGATTCCGCTTGAGACTCTGAACGCACCTGAGCGCGGCGGACTACACGGGGTGCTGTTGAGCCCAGCCCTCGACTGCGTGGTCAGCTCCGGTGCACCGATAGGCGGTGGTTCCGCCATCAGAGCGTTGGGCGTCTGCGCCAAGCCAAGAGCTGAAACGATTACCGAAGCGGCGGCCATAATCGCGATATGTCGCACCGTTCTCACCTCTGCGAGGCTCCTCTCGTCTATCTTCAAACAGTGTTTGATCTCGTTCTCAACATTTGGAAAACGTGCTCACTTCACCAGACTCTGCCGCTAGCTCTGACACCAGTCGACGGCGGAATTAGCAAAGATCAAAGGGGCGTTGGGATCTGAAACAAGCACCACCAGGACTGAACCGCCAGCCATAGGTGGCGTTTCGAATACATCAGCCGAAGGCACACGTGCGGAGATTTCCGTTGGCGAGATTATGCGTGTTGCAACTGGCACGAGCTTCTCTTTCGGGATGTTCTGATCGAATTGGTCCCAAACTGCGAGATACAAATACGCCGGTGCGCCGACCGGACCGAAGGATTCGCCGATGACCGTGAACTCATCTTCGAAGCCAAGGCAGGTCGTGCCCTCAGCCAACTTGACTTGCCCAAATTGGAACTCATTGGCTTGGGGGTCCCAACCAACCGGCTTGTTACTGGCTAGCTGACCGTTTTCGGGGAGCTGCATACCGTCAACAAGTGCCGTGTTCCCGCTCGTAGAGTTTCGCGAGGTTTCCTTCAGCGAGATTCCAGCTACGAATAACGCCGCCACCAGAGCTGCGAGAAGCAGCGGCTTGAACCGACGGCGTGGACCCTTCACAATGTCTGCGGTCAAAGTCGGTCCGGAATACGGCATCCCGTACCGCAGTGCCGCCTTTGCGGTGCGGCCACGCACGGTCAACGGACCAGCGAGCAGAATGTCACGTTTGCCTCGTCGTCTCACGGTGACCCAGGGTCGAGCAAATCTTGCCCACCACGGCACTGTCATACTCACCGTCACCACGCCTGAGGCAGCATCGTCGATGATTACAACGTCATTCACCGCACTATTCAATCGATGAGCGGGCCTCATGATGTTCTCACTGCCATCAATGGCCGGAGCGAGAGAGCCGGGTGCGGCAATGGCAATCTCAAGATCACTCGTGGGCAACTTTCGCACTCGGTCTGCAATCTCGGAGCTGAAATATTCTTGGATCACGCGCAGCGAAGAGTCGAAGTCCGGCGAGGCTGGATCTGCGTCAAATACGAAACCGACTAGCGCCGACGGTCCACCATACGCGAGACTCAGGAGCTCGTTTGCCGGTACTACAGTCGTCCACTTGTCCTCTGGGACGATTGAGTACTCCCAGCGTTTCGCATTCACGTCAAAGCGAAGTTTCGAATCAGTCACGCCTGTACCCCATTTCCTGCAATGCGGCACTGAGGAGTTCCATCACGCAGTTTCTACAACGCTGGCGTCGTTTGCGGCGGGCAGATGACGTCAACGAACCTGGACTGAGTCGGTCTATGACCGTTTGTATCGCGTCATCAATCCACTCGTCACCTCCCGCCGATCTATTGTTCGTATTCCCTTCAAGAAGGGCAAGCTGAATCACCTCAGTCGCTGCCGCGAAAACGATTTCTCGATTGCATCCTGAGCATGGCGGATTCCGTCTCGCGATGTGATTGACCATTGAGTT
>OMIV01000232.1 GCA_900299185.1 Planctomycetaceae bacterium | reverse complement strand
TACGTCTCGTGGGCTCGGAGATGTGTATAAGAGACAGGATCAAAGCTTGCTGCCGAGCAACGGCTCCTCGCTCCAAACGCATCACGCGGCGGTCCTCATTGAACCACTGAAACATCTGTGAAAAATAATCGAGTTGCACTCGGGGGTAGTACTGCGGCCACGTCCGCTTCACGATGGCTTGCTCGGAACCTTCATACCCTTTCTCCGGTGGCTCTCCCGCCAACGATTGGAAGTAATCACGACAAAAGTCAGTGCGTCCCACGAACAATCCTGCGTTCAACCAATGGCGATTTTGAGCAACCTTGGCCATCGGTAGAGACGCTTCGAATTGAATGAACTCAGGCAGTTCTGGCCAGCATCGAGAGCCCGTGGCATTAAAGACAAGATCGCACGCGAAGTGCTGCTCGAATCGTTCAACAGCGAGTCGTGGGTTATCCCAAAAGATCACGTCGCAAGAGTCTGCACCGATCACGTAAGGAGTCCGAATAGTTTTCAGTGCAGCGGCGGTGAGCCCAATCTTCTGACGGTTACGCCAGTTCGTCAGTCCTTGGCCCAGTACCACGGTGCGTACGCCAAGACGTTCCAAACTGCGTTCCAAAACTCCGCCGGGCTTTTCGGGCCGAGCATCGTCAGCATTATTCCAAGTAATAATCGTGACATCCGAGCAATCACATTGGCGTCGAGGTTGAGCCATCACAGCGGACACCATCCGATGCCAACTCTCATGCAATGGGCCCGGACAGTGAGCGGCAATTGGCGACGTTCCAAAGAACAGATTGGAAATGGCGAAGTTCATTGTGCCGCTCCCTGTGGTTTGCGAACACCTTGAAGTTGCTGCCAAACGCTGGTTAGCACTTGCTCGTAACCGCGCGTCATCTGCCTCGCCTGCAACTTCGTTCGAGCCAATACCTGCCCCTGCATCGCTAAGCCGCTGGCCCACTTCGGATTGTTTCGTACCAGACGGATTGACTCCGCGATGTGCTGCGGATGATCTGAGACGACAATCCCGTTGACTCGGTCTTGGATCAGCTCGGACACGCAACCGACGTCGGTCGAAATCACTGGAACACCGCAAAACATGGCCTCGGCAATGACCAATCCAAAGCCTTCATGACGCGACGTAAACGCGAAGCAGTCCATCGCCTGGTAGTAATCGCCGAGGTACTCACTCGATGAAACGACAGCGAAGCGACCAGGAATCATCGAGTTTGCGAGGTCCACAAATTCCGCTCGCTTCGGTCCGTTGCCGACGATCAACAACTTGAATTGCCGAGGCAGCTTTGCCATCGCCTCGACCAAAAGCGGCAATCTTTTTTCCGAAGAGATGCGAGAGACATTGCCAACAACAAAGTCTTTGGGACCGAATCCCAAGCGATCTCGAACTTCACGGCGCGACTGCGTCTGAGCCAAATGAGTCCCGTCGACTCCATTCAACACAACCGAAGTCGAGAACCCGTCGCAGACCTTCACGCGAGCCCGCTCGCTCACAGCAATCACGTGGTCGATGACCGTTGAGTTTTCTTCGAGAACTTGTCGCGTCCACCATGACTCACCATGAGCCATGCAAACTCTCAGAGCCTTGGCACCTCTCAAACCGTCCGTGAAGTTGCCGCCCCAGAACATGAGGATGTCATACTTCTGGGCTGCTTGTTGTAGTCCTTTCAGACTACATGGCTCGACGGGAACCGGGCACATCTTTGCGGAGCTTTTGGAGATGCCTTCCGAGCCGATCACCAAGATCTTTTCGAACTTGATCACCTGCGGATCGAAGTAGCGAGCCAAGCTAATCGCATGTTGTTCGACGCCGCCTTCTCGAAAGCACGGACCAACATGCACCAGAGTCAATGGTCGGTCAGTCCCGTCTCTTTCGGAGCTTTGAGCGACCGACTTTGTTTGTTCGCCGCCCAGGTATTGGCTTGCAGCGATGGGATAGGCCAACCCACTGACCGAGTCCGCTTGATACGCACGAGCAATGGGTCCAAGACCATAGGGAGGGAACCCGTAGTCGAAGTCATATGGATTGCTGAACTCATCAAGACCCGGATAAGCCTCGGACATGCCAGTGTTCCTAAACGATGGATGCTGTTGATACAGACTGAATCAGACAAGCGCGCCATCGCCGTAACACTATGGTTCTCCAATCAAGCAATGCCGCTCATAGAGAACCGAGTCCATCCCGTTTGCGGACATTAATCCCGCAGATCTCATGTAACTTTCGACTATTGAGGCCCTCGTGCCCCGATGTAGTTGGGAAGATCACCGCCAACTCCAGACGTGAGTAACTCCGAGCCGATCGCCGGACGCAAGTAATCAGCGTGCTGCGCATCGTCGCGCTGCAAGATGTCTTGTCGGTCCTTCAAGACGGCAATCTTGTCGTTCCATCCGGCATCGGCCTGAGTGGTCCCATCTCGTTCCCACCAATTGGCCGCGAACTGCCAACTGTCGACCAAGTAAGGCCATTGGTCACCGCGATTACCCTGCAAACGTTCGCCGCCCAAGATCAGGTTGTTGCACACTCGCGAATCCGTCTGGCCTTGGGGCGGAGTTCCTTTGCGAAATGAATTCACGAGCCCCAACCAGTAGCGACACCCGACGAAGGTGTTGTTCGTGATCTCGATGCGGGTTTGCGGTCGCCAATGTTTGATGTCGATGTTGATCGCGTTCTGCCCGCCCAAGAACACGTTCCCCGTCAACTTGATGTGCCGCACTTCCGAGTCGATTCGCAAGATGGTCAGCCGATTCGACAACATGCAATTGCGAAGTTCCAAACTGGAACCACTTCCTCTCACAGCCACGCATCCCGAGCCACCGTTTGCTGCAAATCGGCACCCCAAAGCCTGCACTTCGATCTCACTACTTTCATCACTCTTGATATCGAGGAACTCACTTACGCCTTGAGGAGATTCGTGGCGAAATGACACCTCATCCAACGTAACCTCCTTGCAAACTCCACTGACGTAACACGCTGCGTTCGCCTTTAAACTGTCGCTCGCTTCGATATCCAATCGTCGTAGGGTGACGCCGGAAACATCCTGCAATGCAATGATCGAGCTGGCCGTTTCACGAGGCGAATGACGCACGGTCGCTCGATCACGCGCTTCAATCTTCAGACCGTCGTAGCGCGGACCATTCAAGACCAGGGACTCAGTAAACGGACCTGAGTCCGCCAGAGTGATGGTGCCTTGGGAAGCGATTCGTTCCAGGGCCTCTCCGATCGTTTGGCAATCGCCACTACCGTCGGATGCGACGATGAGATGAGGTGACAGAACAACGACCGGAGCAACCAGTTCCTCTGCGGTCTTCAAACCCGAGTTGCTCTCAGGCTTCGATGAATTTGCGATTTGCCACATCAGCAGCCCCACGGCGACCAACGAAACCAGGGCTGCGACAAGAGGCTTCCAATTCGACGAGCGTTGCTGGTGGATCGGCACAAATCGCGTGGTCGAGGAGTTACTGGCAGGCACTTCTCCAGTACTTGCCACGTCGAGCGCGATCACTACGGGAACCGGCTCTCCACTCGCGAGTTCTTGAAGCGCTGCGACAACTTCAGTGGCGCTTTGAAAGCGAGCCGTCAGATCCTTAGCAAGTAATCGTTCAACGATCGCCACGAGCTCTTCGGGTGCTCCCGGCGCGATGTCGCTCAGCGGGGTCGGCTCGTGGTTAAGGACTCGCATTACGGCTTCGCTATGGTTGCGACCGTGGAAGGGCGACTGTCCCGTCAACAGCGCATAGATCAAACAGCCAAGGCTGAAGAGGTCGGCTCGAGCATCAATGTCGGCTCCTCGAACCTGCTCGGGAGCCATGTAAGAAGGCGTACCGACAACTTGGTCTTGTGATGTCAGGTCGATGTTTTCGTTCTTCACTTCGGCCAGGCCAAAGTCCATAAGCCGGATGCGTTGGTCTTCAGCATGCATCATCACGTTGGCTGGTTTGACGTCGCGATGAATGACGCCTTTGGCATGCGCCGCAGCGAGGCCCTTCGCCACTTGCAGGCTGATCGTGATGACTTCAGATGGCGTCAGTTGCTTTCGTTCTTCAATGACCTCGCGCAACGTCTTGCCGGCGACGAACTCCATCACCAAGAACGGACCACTGACGTCTTCTTCGACGGCATGAATGGTCATCACGTTGGGATGATTGATTGCGGCAGCCGCACGGCCTTCACGAAGGAAGCGTTTGCGAGCGCGTTCGTTTTGAGCGAGATGCGCTCCCAAAACCTTGATGGCGACGACTCGCTCTAAGCCTGGATCACGAGCCTTTACAACGACGCCCATGCCACCAATCCCAATCGGACCGATGACCTCGTACTTCCCTAGGAGCCTGTCCGAGAATTCTGCCGGAGATTGGCGAAGTGGGCTTGGCAGCGGGGGTAAGATTTCCTCCAATCATTCGCCCGTGAGGGACGTGAGTCTTCGAGGATGTCGCCGCAG